>NC_013532.1:301701-603403 GCF_000024505.1 Anaplasma centrale str. Israel | reverse complement strand
CAAAGATCATGTGCGATACGATGAAGCCGCAGGTATGCTCGCCATTTCGCGTACACAGTCTCCCGGCAAGAAGTACAACAAAGAGCTAATACAGGAGCTGATGGACGATGCGCGCTTTGCCCGCGTATATCAGGTTCACGACACAAACCTCGTGGAAGGGCAGGATTTGTTACTGAGATTGAAGAGCAGGTACAAGACGTTTTGTGATCTTATTCATTCGTGCGGTGGGGAGCCGCCGTCTTTTTCTCACTTTTGTACGTGCAGCTTTTTCGAAAGTCTCCTTCCGGCACTAGAGCGCTGTGGTGGATTCCAAATCACTTTGCCACTCCACATAGACAGCTGCATCAGCGGTGTACGCACGCTCCATGGCGGCACGGCGTTTGGGCAGTACATCCCCGCTATTTCTGATCTAGATGAGGATGCCGGCGTTGGGCTATCCTACCGCGATCAAGATGCCGGTGTCGATCGCGCATCCAAGTTTGATGATGTGCGCGTGAGGAAAGTTTTTGTGAGGGCCGCAGCAGTTTTTGTTGTTGCAGCGGCTATACTGTGCATCATGGCGGCGCTGTATTTCTCGGGTGTTATCAGCGCACATGTGATGGCGGTTGTGGGGGTTACAACTGCGGTGATATTCGTGCTGGCTATGGTGGGGCTGGCACTTTCCTATGCGAGGGGTAAATACGGAGTTGACGTCGCTAGTTACCGCGGCACCCCTACCCTGACCCTCTGCGTAAGCGTACGCGATAGGGGCCTGTTTAAGAGCGCTTGCGAGCAAGAATCCATATCTAGGTTCGGTATCACGGAAGGAAAGTTGTGCATGGAAGGCCGTCCCGTGCCCACTGATAAGTACGTGGCACACGTTTTGGGCGCAGATGATGAAGTACCGCATGGCACGTGCATCTTGTTTGGAATAAATGCAGTGCAGGATAGCGGCGATCTTGAGCTGATTAGAATTGTCTCAAACAAATCTGCATGGCCGGAGGGCAGCACTACAGACGTGTCGTTTACTGAGTGTCCTTACATGGGCGTAGACACGTGTAATGTGAGATGTAGCGCAAGCGGCAAATGGTCTTCTAGAGCTGGGCATATCATACTGATGAAGGCTCTCGCTAGAGCTGGAAGGGTAGGTTTATTGCTGTCATACCTGGATGCATACGTAGACTTTATGTGTTCGGACCGGGGCCGCGGCACTATAGATCCAAAATTCCGTACCTCGAAGCAGTGGAAGTTGCTGTGCAGAGACCACGCAGAGCATGACATCATAACCGCAATATACAAATACTGCGGCATGTATCTTGACCAAAAGAGGAAGGCGTGCCTTGAGTATATAACCGCGCTGCTCCAGGTGCACGATGTCCGAAGAAGCCCTGAGAGGTCGCACGCGGGCGTTATGTCTAGACTGCAGCACAAGTATGTGAACAGGTATGTAAGCAACCTGTATCGGCTGGCAAACGGCCCAGAGTTCCCGTTTTCAGATGTAGAATATAGGCTCACCTTGGCAAAAGAGAGTGGTATTACGTTCGACACAGACAATTGGTTCTTGTCTCAAATGGTACCTGTGCGATTCACCAAATTTGTGTGCGCGGACGATCGCACGCTAATATATCCCCAAGGCAGCCTCAGAGCCGGAAGAGCCGGAAGAGCCGGGCAGCATAACAACGTGCCCTTTATTGAGGAAGAAAAAACATGTGATGGGCCACAACGAAGCCCATATCCGCGTGCAAAGCAGTGTGGTGCTACACCGCTTGCAGTGGGCTACCCACCACCAGAAGCACAAGAACTGCACTGTGAATCCGATGATAGCTTCTTGATGAGCTATGACAGCGTTGATGCCACATACGGTGATTTTTCAGATTGCGACGAGGAGGAGGTTGTTGAGATATACCCAAATTTCGCAGCCAACCAGGAAGGAGAGCGGGAACACGCACATCACCGCACAGGTGCATCACCACAGCACAAACGGGGTCCACGTGGCAGAGCACCGACAAGTTGTGGCGTAGAAGACACCGCCGGCAAGATACGCGTTAATAGCTACCAACAACAAGGTGGTGCACAGGGACTGCGCGCCGGTGGAGGTTAGTATGGCAGGTGGAATGTCCTCGCGTGGTGCCATGACCGGCTACCATGTAGCACTCCACATCACCGCATGGATGTATCACCCAACAATAACGAACACCCATGAGGCAGTTTGCATTATTTCTGTGCTTGGGATAATTTGTAAGTCAGAGCCGCAGCAATAAACTTATCCAGATCCCCGTCGAGCACGGCATCCACATCTCCCGTTTCGTGCCCGGTTCTCAAATCTTTAACCATGCGGTACGGATGCATTACGTACGACCTGATTTGGTGACCCCATCCTATATCGCATCTGCTGTCATGTTCCTGGGCCATTTTCTTTTCCTTTTCTTGAAGCTCCATTTCGTAAAGGCGACTTCGTAGCAAACTGTACGCCTCTGCGCGGTTTTGATGCTGGGACCTACTGGTCTGGCACTGCACCACTATACCCGACGGCATGTGAGTGATGCGCACTGCGCTCTCGGTTTTATTTACGTGCTGTCCGCCCGCCCCAGAGGCCCTGTATGTGTCAATACGCAGATCCTTCTCAAGTATCTCAATATCAATTTTATCATCAGCTATTGGTGACACTTCCACGCTGGCAAAGCTTGTATGGCGCCTTGATGAAGAGTCAAACGGAGATATCCGCACCAGCCTATGTACACCGCTCTCAGTCTTCGCCCAACCGTACGCCCCATTTCCGGATATCTTAACCGTCACCGATTTCAATCCTGCGGCTTCACCGTCAATCTTATCCACAATTTCTGTAGTAAACCCGTGAAAGGTCCCTGCCCATCTTACGTACATGCGGAGCAGCATAGCAGCCCAGTCATTACTCTCCGTGCCCCCAGCACCAGGACGGATAACCAGGAAGCACCCGCTGCCGTCGGCCTCCCCAGAAAACATGCACTCAGCCTTTTTTTGGCTGACACGACGCTCCAACTGGGTTAACGCGCTCCACAAACCGTCGAGAAACTCGCTATCGCTTTCGTCTGCCACGTCAAGCAACTCGACGCACTCGGCATACTCCTTCTCCAAGGCACGGAATGAGGCCAGAACCTCCTCTACCCTTGCTCTTTCACTAAGTAATTTCTTTGCGTTCTCTTGATCGTCCCACAAGGAGGCAGATGAGCAACGGGAGTCTAACTCCTCCAAAGAACTCGCGAGGGCGCTAACGTCAAAGACACCTCGCTATAGACTCCAGGTCCACCCCAAGCCTATGTATGAATTCCGAAATTGTAGACCTACTATGCACCAACACCCCCAAAGCTATTATGCCTCACCCCTATCTTTAGACGCCAACCTATTGAATACTAGATAAAATAAGAACACACACAACAACAGCTTTAACATAAATCCCATATCTAGGCGACTGCGCCGATGCTAGCAGATAGGCACGGAAAAGGCAAGCCGCGAAAATATCGTGCAACGGGTAACTCCTTGTTTACGTTCCACTAACCCACAAGTGAAAAGTCCCCCTCAACATACTGTACGTCGTCGTTATCTTCGAGATCATTAAGAAAATTCATAAGCTTTGTGTTGAGCTCTGGAGAGTCTACCAGTACCCGCTGTTTCGGCCTCCAAGACAACCTCGCCAACTCGCCGTCAGAGTACTGCGCGTACAATCCATCTCTCACTTTACCAAAGTCCTCCACGCTGCAAATTATGGCATATACTTTATCTTCACCCTCGCCATCTTCTTCCAGATCTATCGCCCCCAGGCTGGTTGCAAGGTTAAAAAGGGCATCGAAACTCTCAATGCTTTCCGCCTTGTATACTACCAACCCTACATGGTCGAAAAGATATGCTATGCTGCCCTTCTCTCCCAATTTGCCGCCGTGCTTAGAAAAAATATGCCTGAGCTCACCAGCAGTACGATTGCGATTGTTGCTCAGCGCATGCACAACAATAGCCGTGCTGCCGGGGCCATACCCCTCATACGTAATCTCCTCATAGCTGTCATCCGCTGCGTTGCCCTGCGCACTCTTTATAGCAGCCTCTATTTTGTCTTTTGGCAGATTTTCCGCCTTGGCAGAAGCTATTGCCGCCCTCAACCTTGGGTTCAGATCCGGGGTTGGCGGGCCGCTTCTAGCAGCAATGATTATCTCCTTCCTGAGCTTGGTAAACACCTTTGAGCGCTTTGCATCCTGCGCCCCTTTACGATGTTTAATATTTGCAAACTGCGAATGACCAGCCATAGCACACCCCCCAATGCCGCAAACTGCGCGTAGTAACCCAAGCGCCACCACAGTCTAAGTCTTGCAGGGCAGATATGCAATCCTATTACGCACAAACCACCAGCGCGGGGCCGCACCTCCTAAGTTACATACACTGAGCATGGCCAAACCACCAATGCCACCAGCGGCGCCTGTGGCCACCGTAGAAAATGGCAAGTCGACCCCGCCACCATGCAAGTAAAATCCACCTAAAAGCCATGTGGATGTTGCAGCACACCCTCTAAGTTACATCCACCTGAGAACGGTCCACACCCCCAATGTGACCTGCATCGCCTACGGTGCCGTCCTCCGCCCCACAGAAAATGATAAAACCTCTTACTTGCGGCAAAACCCCACCTAAAAGCCATGTAGATGTTGCAGCACTCCCCCGGAATGCTCGTAAATCACAGCAGCCAAATTTAGCATCCCACATTCGTCATGGTAATTCCCTATAACCTGCAACGCCATGGGTAGTTTGCGCTCTGACAGCCCTGCGGGAACGGAGATCGCCGGCAGCCCAGCCAAACTGGCGGGAACCGTGAAAACATCCGTAAAATATCTATCCATGGCACTGAGGGGCTCTTCAATCCCAGTGGCCTCCACCGGGGTGGTCAGCGCAAGTATGCAATCGACCTTCTTGAAGGCCTCTTCAAAGTCTCGTATCACAAGGCATCTCACCCTCTGGGCTTTGTCATAGTAGGCACGGCGGTAACCGGAAGACAGCGTATAGGCCCCGATCAGCATCCTGCGCTTTACTTCCTCACCAAAATTAATGCTCCTAGTGAGTTCGTACATCTCATCTATGGTTTCACCCTCTACCCTAGTGCCATACCTTATCCCGTCATAACGAGCCAAATTCGACGACGCTTCAGACGAAGCGAGTATGTAATATACGGGCAAGGCATAGGTGGTATGAGGTAGACTGATTTCCACAATTTCCGCGCCACAGTCCAGCAAATGCTTGATGTTCTGATCCCACATCGCTGCTATATCCCCCCGATTTTTCGGGAGTTCGTACTCCTTCGGGATACCAATGCGCACTCCGCGTACATCACGGCTAATACCACCCAAAAAGTCTGGCACAGCCTCCTGAGAAGACGTAGAATCTTTTTGATCGTAACCGCATATTGCATTCAGCATCACCGCTGCATCTTCCACCGTGCGGGCAAGCACCCCAGCTTGGTCCAAGGAGCTCGCATATGCTATCATACCCCAGCGTGAGCACCTACCATAAGTTGGTTTTGCGCCGACAACGCCGCACAAGGCAGCAGGCTGCCGGACAGATCCACCTGTATCACTGCCTAACGCGCCCGCACACAATAACCCAGCCACCGCTGCGCTAGACCCACCTGATGACCCACCAGGCGTTAAATCTTTTCCCTCAGTGCCTTTCCACGGATTTTTGACCGGCCCAAAGCAGCTATAAGTGTTCGAAGACCCCATAGCAAACTCATCCATGTTGAGCTTGCCCAACATTACCGCACCGCTGTCCCACAACTTTTGGGAAACAGTGGATTCATAAGTTGGCACAAAATTTTTTAATATGTTAGAGCACGCTGTGGTTCTTACTCCCTTGGTGCAAAAAAGGTCCTTAACCCCCACCGGTATACCAGACATTGGGTGAATGGGCTCCCCACGCTGTAATAGACCATCCGTCCTGTCCGCAGCCGCCAATGCCAATTCAGGAGTGGTTGTGACAAACGCATTGAGTGTATCTTGCTCTACCGCGCCAATATATGCCTCAGTAAGCTCCCGCGCGGAAAAGTCTTTATTCTTCAGGCAACGATGCGCCTCTAAAATCGATAGCTTTAAGAGCTCACGCTTCATACAAAACGGTCAAAAATCCACCGGCGTGATGGAGGTTATCACACTTTGTGAGCGAAGCAACTGAATTTAGGAAATACAGGAACCGAGTGTTCATGCCTCTACATCGCAAACATGAAACCACGGTGCCTCGGGCGAGATGTATAATCACCAATTCACGTATATCATGCAGCGGGAGCGTTGCTATATCGCACACACAACACAGCCTACAATAGCGGAGAAGGTTGAGGCTTCCAGCGCCATTCGCTATACTTGCTGTGTGTCCCACTACGTGTAGACTGGTAGGTACTGGTATTATGGTGTTCATGCCGCGCTGGCCGAGAGTTCTAGAATGCCGCGTTCCAGACTTCCAGCTCGATAGAATAACTAAAATGCTGGAGAGGCTGGGTAACCCTGAAAAGCACATGCCCCCGGTTGTGCACGTCGCCGGTACGAATGGGAAGGGTTCCACGATCGCGTTCCTGGCCCATATCTTTCGCTCTGCGGGAATTAGAGCCCATGTTTATACGTCACCACACCTAGTAGAGTTCAACGAAAGGATAGTGCTCAGCGGAGAGCAAATTTCTGATGCCTACTTGGATGAAATTTTGGCAGAGTGCGAAGCAGCAAGTAGTGGCATACAGACTACATTTTTCGAAGCAACAACAGCCGCCGCTTTCTTGGCGTTTTCCAAAGTAGAAGCTGATATCACACTCGTAGAGGTGGGTATGGGCGGCAGGCTTGATGCCACAAATGTTGTCGAACCAATTATGTCAATCATAACCTCCATATCCTTAGACCACACAAGCTCCCTCGGCACAACAGTAGAGCTCATAGCTGGAGAAAAATCTGGAATTATCAAGCGCGGTACAAGTTGTGTTGTTGCTCCACAGGAGACAGAATCTATCATGCGCACAATTGAATACTACGCAATGCGTGATCAGGCATTTTTATATCGTGGAGGCATCGAATGGTCTTGCAAAAAAAGTAGCGGTAGGATGCTATTTTCCACCGGCGAGGCCTCGTATGAGTTCCCCCTCCCATCACTGCCCGGTGACCATCAGGTGATTAATGCCGGCAACGCCATAGCCGCATGTAGTATTCTCTCCGGAAAATTTGGCTACAAAATTGATTATGAAGACATAGTCGGTGGGCTCACCAACACCAGGTGGCCCGCAAGGCTCGAGAGAATAACTAGCGGGTTCATACCCAAACTTTTACCCAAGGGCTGGAGGCTGTTTTTGGATGGGGCACACAATCCAGCGGGGGCGCAGGTCCTCAGCGATTGGATCGAACAGAGCACAAGTGGTGGTTTATACCTCATAGTGGGCATGACTAGAGGCAAAGATTCCAAAACGTTCTTATCCTGCCTCAAGAAGCATATAAAATTTCTGTGTGCAGTCTGCGTAAAGTCTGAGCCAAGAGCTCAACTCGCGGAAGAGCTCGCGCAGGACGCCGCAGAGCTTGGCATTCCCTCCTCGGCAGAAAGTGACATACAGTCTTCTATCAGGAAAATTCTTAGCATTGGGGATTCTGGCCCAGAGCCCACAATTTTGGTGTGCGGGTCACTATTCCTAGCGGGTGACTTGCTCAAAGAGAGCGTTGTATGCTGATATCACAATTTTATCATGGCTAGGTGGAAGAGTTATCAGGTCAAGGCGAGGTTGTCTACCATCACTGCGATTCATGTTTGACGCCATGTGGAGTAACTGGCAAATATATGCTAACTCTGGGTCTCGATGAGTACTTCCGTTGTAGTGGTGAGGGTGTATGTATGCTCCTGTGGTCAGGCTGGGAACAAGAGGAAGCACGCTGGCACTAATACAAGCAGAGGAGGTCAAAGCCGCAATTGCAGCCCACTTTCCTGAGGTCCGAGTGGATGTTACCAAGATAAAAACGTCTGGGGATGTAAAGGTTGACAGGCCACTGTGTGACATTGGCGGCAAGGGCCTGTTCATCAAAGAGATAGAAGAGGCCCTGTTGGCCAATAAGATAGACATTGCCGTACACTCGGCCAAGGATGTTCCGGGCTTTTATTCCGAAAACTTAGACATGCCGTGCGTACTCAAAAGAAGATCTCCCATGGACGTTTTTATATCTGTAAAGTACAAAAGCCTAAACTCCTTACCCGCCGGAGCAAAAATCGGCACCTCATCGATCAGAAGGAAGGTGCAGCTTCTCGCTTTCAGACCAGACCTGGAAATAACCCCCATGCGGGGCAATGTTGACACCAGAATCGCTAAGGTACAATCTGGCGAGTGCGACGGTATAGTGCTGGCTGAGGCTGGGGTGGACAGGATATCTGCACGTGCTAAGATCACCGAGGTATTACATCCAGACGTGATGTTGGGGGCCGTAGGCCAGGGGGCAATATGCGTTCAGTGTAGAAAAAGCGACGAAGGAATAGTGCGTATGCTCGCAAAGTTGAACGACCATGAGTCATTCACGGCCGTGCTGGCTGAGCGAAGCTTCATGAAGGCTGTGAACGGCTCCTGCCACACACCTTTAGCTGCAATGGCTAGGTATGTGGACAGTGGCCTGATGTCGATGAAGTGCATGCTAGCGCATGACTCTCGTACCATGGTATCCGCAGAACGCACTTTTCCTGAACGTGATGCAGAAAGTGTGGGCTTTGAAATGGGGGTGATGCTCAAAGATGAGTTACGGCTTCGTGGCGTATAACTTGCCCAAGGTGCAGGGAACGTATCGCAGGGGCGTTAAAATGCACAATGCAACGTGGTTCAATGTTGGGGGCGTAGCAGAAGTTGTGTTCAAGCCCTCAAGTGTAGAGGACCTGGCCGCGTTTGTACGAGATACAAACCTACCAATATCCGTGGTGGGCGTTGCATCAAACCTTATCGTGAGAGACGGCATAGTAAAGGGGGTGGTTGTCAAGCTTGGAAGGGAGTTTTCGTACATCAACTGCAATGGTAACATCATAACTGCTGGATGCGCCACACTCCTGAGCAACCTTGCTGTGGCGGCCCAAGAGAGTGGAATCTCGGGACTCGAGTTTTTTGTAGGCATACCCGGCACTGTCGGCGGAGCAATTGAAATGAACGCGGGTGCGTACGGCGGCGACGTCGCTTCAGTGCTACGTTCAGTCCGGGCAGTAAATGAGCACGGGGAAATTTGCACGCTTTCCAATGATGATATGCGATATTCATACCGAGAGCACGGGCTAGTGGGCAAATGGATTTTCGTTGATGCAACTTTTGTTGGGGCTTGCGGTGACCGTGACGCTATTAAGGGCACAATGCGCGAGTTTATTGCACGACGCAACGATTCACAACCTGTGAGGGGAAGAACTGGCGGATCCACCTTTAAAAACCCTGAAGGGCATCAGGCGTGGGAGTTGATAGACAAGGCGGGATGCAGAGGGCTCCAAATTGGAGGGGCGCAGGTCTCCGAGAAGCACTGCAATTTTTTACTGAACTGCGGCGGGGCAACTGCAAAAGATCTTGAAGATCTAGGAAATGAAATCCGCTGCAGGGTACATAGCATGTTTGGCATAAAGCTTGAGTGGGAAATCAGATTTCTAGGATGTGGGTTGTAGGCACTGCAATGCAGAAATAGTACGCGTATGCCTGCAACTCCAGCCCTCAGTAAGTTAAGTAATCACACGCGCGTACACGCACCCTACCGGCATACAGTGTACACACCATTTATGCGTAGGGTGGTGTCTTTGACGCATTTTAGCGGATAATTAATACTTTAACGATATTATACGCAGTGCAACTCGCTTGCTGAGCGTGATTGTCACACATACAACAGCGGTCTGAGGTCCGGCGTCTAAGTAGACGAATGCGGCGTCAGGCGTAATTTCGGTAAGTCAGCTATGTCTCTCGAGAATCCCAGCGTTCCTGATTCACATGATGAAAATGATGAAAAAGCTAGCGGTCAAGGCACTGCTGCGCCTGCAGCACACATAGAAGAGACGTCGGAGAAAGAAGTTGTAGAGCCTTATGCCCCACCGCTGCCCCCAAGAGAGGTCGCGAGGTACGCCCTGGTCGACGCACTAGGTAGTATGCGGCGCGACGATTACGCAGACTTCGTTAAAAATCTCGATCGTGTGCCCAAGGGGCATGAAAATGCTTGGCTGTACGAAAGCGATCTCAAGACGCTACTTCACTATGCATGTTCCACAGGAGATCCAAAATACGCCAGCTACCTGCTGGGACAAGGATGCAGCATGGCAGCCATTGACATTCAGGCAAATACACCGCTACATGACGCGGCAGCTGCGCCGGATGAGCAGTCCGCAGCTAGGCTGCGACTGGTTCTGGAACATCTTGGGAAAGGAAACCCTGTTGAAAACGCAATCAACCTCAAAGGTGAGGCGCCTATACACTCTGCTGTTGCCTGTGATAATCTAGAAAATGTGAAGACATTCGTTAGGTTTGGCGACTACGGACTGCAAGATTTAGAATCACGATCATTTCTTCACCGAGCGGCGCGGAACCAAGGCGATGATTTCACATCACGCATTCTGGAACATATGCAAGAGCAAGTCAGCGCATCGCCAGAAATGGCGAAATCCTATGGGGCGCTGCTGTGCTCTGAGGACTTGAGTGGTTACCTGCCAGTGCATTATGCGGCCACACGTGGACTGGAAAACGCTGGTATTATAATGCTCAAGGAGACCGTCGCGGCAGCAAAGCTGCTCAAAGACGAGGAAGGCATCAAAGAAATCCTGAAACACATGGGTGGCACCGGCAACACAATTATGAACTGCGCGGTAAAAGGCAGGTGCGTGTCATTGCTGGAGCAAGTGGTTGAGGTTTATGCACAACACTACAAAGCCGGGTTCTCCATTCAGGACGACGAGCAAAGAGCACCTATCCACGGTGCGGCCAGCTATGTAAGTGCGGCTCTTTTTGCACTGATGCTCAAAAACACACATGTTCGAGCATATAACAAGCCCACGGCCGATGGTACAAACCTGCTAAATGCGGTAATGCAGGACACGGTCGATCGTTCTAGGCGACAGCAAAAGATAAAATTGTGTCTAGATGTTCCCGACATTGCATCGTGGATAAACACCCCTGGGCCGAACGGGAGGGTTCCGCTGTGTGAGATGTACTTGGAACAGGGCGGCGTGGAGTATGTGCGAGATTTGCTGGAGAGCAGCGATCGTGTTGACGTAGACAGCCGCTGCACAGATGGTAGGTCTGTAATACACCTCGCAGCGGAACGTGGTGATGCTAAAGTCTTGGCGATGCTACTGTCAAGTAGGCAGAAGACGAAGGGGAACGCGAAATTCCCCGCATCCAAAGGACAGGTCACTCCCGCAGTTCACGTGCTAAACACTAGGGGCGACGACGCTGTTACCCTTGAAGTTATCAAGCAGCTCGTACCCCACGAACCTTCTTTGGAGGACGTAGCACTCTGTGCCGCACGCTCTGGGAATTATCGCGTACTAAGATACGTAACCGATCTAAGCCCAGAACACGGTGGGATTGATATAAACCACGCGTTCGTGAACGCCAAAGGCAACGCAGTGAGCCTCTGTGGCGAGCTGCTGAGAAACGGGCATATTAGAATTGTGGAAAAGCTGGTAAAAGCTAAGGGTGCCAGACTTGAAGGAGTGGACCACCAGTGTGCACTATCCTCCGCGATTCAAGGAAAATGCTTTGCAGGCAGTGGGGGAAATATCGCCGGTGATGTCTCTCTTGAGCGTCTTTGGGAGAGTATAAAAATATTTTTCGCCGAAGCCGCGGATACGATCATCGCGATTTTTTCCAAAGGCATGGCAGTTAACCGTGGTATAAAATCTCTCATGGCCGATGGAGCAGAGATTCGTGGCTACGAAGTAGATGCAACCGCGCGCGGGGATGATGATATACCATTGATTTTCGCGCTCAAGGGCGTAGAACGGCCAGACCCAACCTTAGTGCGGTTTCTGATTAGAAATGGAGCCGATGTCAACTGCCGCGATAGTGCCGGTGATACCGCATTGCATGTTGCAGTTGGGTTGCTAAAATTCCCCGATAAGGTGGAGTGTGCTCAGGAGTTTGTAAATTTGCTTTGTGCCCGCGGTGCCTCTACACGCCAGCGCAACACTCAGGGTTATACCCCACTTCACTTGGCAGCCGCATACAAGAATTTGGCCGCGTTTGATAGCATATTGAAGAGTAATAAGCTCAGTGCGCTGGATCGCTCCGTCATAGACGGGTCTTCGGCGATGCACGTCGCAATGAAGAGCGGTGTAAGCGAAGCTGAAATTGTAAGAATGCTGGAGAGCTGCAAGACAATGTTGGCTCCAAACGAGCTTTCACAGATGTTGAGCACATATGACTCAAGTGGTAACACCCTGATGCACGTAGCTGCGAGCCTGGATTTCAAAAACGTTGTAGAGTTCGGCCTAAAGAATGGCGCACAAATGTCTATCGTCAATGCGTCTGGTAAGCTAGCCCACAACCTCGCCCCACCTAACGGCCGCATAGCCGCAAAGACCCTCCCCATAGGGGACTCAATAGCTCACAAAATGAGCGCAAGGGTTACCGCCGAGGGAGGGGAACGTAGATACACTACGGTGAAAATGGACTCTGAGTTTTCTGCGACACATACCAACCGTAGAAGCCGCAGTACCGGGGTGGCACCTCACCAAAGAGCAAGTAGCGTTGCGGGCAGCACTCCCGTTCCAGCAACAAACAGTGCAAATGATCCTAACAGTAGAGGCCACGGTGCGAATGATCCTGGCGGTGCGGGTGGTGCCTTATATCCAGACCTCGACACGGGTATGGGTCCTTCCGCGGGCGCCCAAGGGCCCAGCGCGCAGCGACCTAGCGCCCCCCCTATGTTTACAACCCCTGGTGATGTGGTAGCTGGCGGACCAGACGGTGACGCAGCACACTTACAAGGTCCTGTGCCACTGTCGTCATATGCTCGGCGCGTGCTGACAGGAGGAGGGCGGAGAGGTTCCGGTGGCTCGCCTCCCCCATATTCGGAGGCCATAGCTAATGATGATGTCCCTACAACACCCACTAACGTAAGTCAAGATCCTGAAGAACGGGGCATTGCTGCTGGTCCGGATGTTGCGGATCAAGGCATTACGAGTTCGGCCGCAGACCAGAGTGAAGGTAAGGGCATGGCATCGGCAGCACAGGATGTTGAGGCGGATAGCCAAGATATTACCGAGCAACTGGATACTGCACTACACACAACATCCACTAGTGTAAGTCAAGATCCTGAAGGACGGGGCATTGCTGCTGGTCCGGATGTCGCGGATCAAGGCATTACGAGTTCAGACGTAGACCAAGATGTTGAGGCTGAGAGCCAAGATATTACCGAGCAACAGGATACTGCACTACGTGCAACACCTACTAGTGTAAGTCAAGATCCTGAGGAATTGGGCATTGCTGCTGGTCCGGATGTCGCGGATCCAGCCGTAGACCGGGGTGGTAGCCAAGATGCTGCAACAGCACAAGGCAGTACACGTAGTAGTATAGCTACGCTTTCCAGGATGGAAGAAGCTCTAGAGCTGGCAATGGATTCCACTGGTATTGATATACCAAGCAGCGCTGGAAAGGCGGCACAACTGGTAGGAGCATTTGCTGCAGCACTACGGAGTAAGGGTATTACAGAGCGGGATATTGCGAGTCAACAAGGCATAACGAGTTCGGCCGCAGACCAGAGTGAAGGTAAGGGCATGGCATCGGCAGCACAGGATGTTGAGGCGGATAGCCAAGATATTACCGAGCAACTGGATACTGCACTACACACAACATCCACTAGTGTAAGTCAAGATGCCGCAGCAGCACAGCGGCTGTCGGGCAAATCTACATCAACAGCATCATCTCCAGGCACAGCTCGAGGCACACCTGCTGGTCAGGCTGCATCACAGAGCGATGTTGATAAAGAAACCGTGTCAAAAGCTCTGAGTAAGCTGTCAAGTGCAGCACGAGCGAAGTTGCATCAGAATGAAAAAAGTTCCAACAGTAAATCCTCGGCAATGGATGGTGCTCTGGACGAGGCTGTAGAAGAAGCTGCACAAGATCTTGCAGATGCCATGACACCTGATGGAGGAAAGTCCAGCAGTACCACTTATAAGCAATCAGCTGCACATAGCAAGCCGCCGCAACCCACCAAGTATCTACCCCGCGGTTGGTAGTATTCCGTAAGTTAGAAGAAGTTAGTTGGTTACTGGAGAACAGACCAGCTGTAGGGATACTCGCTAGGAAGGATTCACATGGAGGAAGGGGAGTGCGGAGAGCACTCCCCCTAGAAGGTTACTTTCTCTAGTGTGACCTAGAAGGCAAACCGGACACCGAACTCACCACCGAAGTAAGCCATGGTGAAGGAAGCTACACCAGTTTCCTTATTTCTCCCAGCTGGGCCTGTATAGTCAGCAATAGGGCTAAGAGGTAGCTCATCATAGTCACCATCACCTAGCACCTTATGGTAGAAAGCCCCAGCGAAAGCGGAAATTTCAGGAGTCAGAGCATAACTCAGACCAGCCTTCACTCTGTAGGCGAACTTAGGATTTATATGCCCGTCTACAACACTGATGAAGTTACCACCGATACCAGCACAAGCATAAGGCACAACCCCAATACCGTCAGTCAGGAGGTCATAACAAGCATTGAGCATTACAGAAGTAGACCCAATAGCCCTAACCTCTATCACCTCCGCACCTTCAACAGCTTTGGCAAAAGCTCCAGCAACAACAGCCTTTTCATCAGCTTCCAATGTATTAATATACTGTGTCAGCTTTCTTATTTTCTCAGCAGCAATCAGTTCTTTAACAGCATCACTCTTCTTACCTGAATCAACTTTATTTAAGTAATCAGTCCAACCCCTATTCTTTGTAATCTCCATAGCACTAGTCAATGCAGCCTTCATCACTGTAGCTACTCCACGTTTCTCAGCAATCTCTGTAAGTTCTTCTAGTGCTTTGATCTTGGATAGTGTCTTCTCTAGCTTCACTAACTCCTTACCCTTCAATATGTCTCCCAGTGCTTCCTTTCCTGTAAATGCTTTCTCTACCAGTCCCACAAACAATCCCCACGTCTTTATGCCTTGATTCACTACTCCTTGTTTAGTAACTAGCGCAAGCTTTTCCTTCTCTGCCAGCTCTCTAAGCTGTTTTAGCGTAACCTTCATTTCCTCCAGCTTCTTAGCTCTATCCCCCGGCACTAGCTCATCTAACCTTCCTAGTATCCCCAACTTCTCGGCTAGTCCACCATCTGTATTCTCGCCCAGTCTTCTGGCCTCCAACCTTCCCACCATATCTACACTTAATGCCTTGATCTTCTCTGTAAGTTGTAATCCCCCTTGCACATCTAATTCCCCAGCTTTCTGCCTCTCAGCTAATCTCTTAACTTCCTTAACCCCAGCTAATTCCCTCAATCTCTCTTCCAATCCCAATTCCTTCAGTTTCCTTATTGCAGCTAGTTCTTCTAGTTTGCTCTTGAGATCCTTAAGCTTCACTACTGCCTTTATGCCCTTGAGTCCCAGGCTTGTCACATCCTTCTTTACTTTCTCTACCTCCGCTATCTTCGTTATCACCTCCTTCACCTTCTCTGCTGTCAGTCCCTCCAGATTCCTCTCTACCTTATCCTTCACCGCCTGTAACTTCTCCTTCACCTTCTCATCCTTCAGCTTATCCAAGTCTCCTAGGCTCTCCTTCTCCAGCACCTTCTTGGCTTCCCCCTTTGCCGTCTTTACCTCCTCTATCTTCCTAGCTTCTAGCTGTTCTA
The DNA here is from genome assembly GCF_000024505.1 of Anaplasma centrale str. Israel. Classification (NCBI taxonomy): domain Bacteria; kingdom Pseudomonadati; phylum Pseudomonadota; class Alphaproteobacteria; order Rickettsiales; family Anaplasmataceae; genus Anaplasma; species Anaplasma centrale. The sequence goes on along the minus strand of NC_013532.1, from coordinate 587,628 downwards.
GGTCTCCTGGCTCCTTGATTTTCTCTATATCATCCTTAAGTCTCTCCCCCACTCCCTTTATTGTTTCTAGTTCTTCTAGTTTGCTCTTGAGATCCTTCACCCCCTGCACCAGCTTCTTTAGCTTTACTGCCGCCTTTTCCCACTCCTCCTTTGCCTTCTCCTCCTTGGCCCCTATCTTCTCCCACTCCTTAACCACCTTCTCCAACTTCTCTATCTCCACCTCCTGTATCTTCTCCTTCACCTTCTGGAGCTCCTTTACCTTTATCTTTTCTATTTCCTTAAGCTTCTCCTTCAGCTCATCCCTTTCCTGCTTTACCTTATCCCACTTCTTTATCTCCTCTAACTTCTCCAACGCCTTCTCCCACTCCTTCAACTTCTGCTCCTTTGCCATCGGCCCTAAGGTGATCATGACCGTATCCCACTTCTTTAGTGCCTCCACCTTTGCCTGCCCCAGCAGCTTATTGATGTCCTCTCCCAAAGTGGTCACCACTGCCTTCCTTGCAGCTTCCACCTCAGTCTGCAGTTTCGTCTCCATCTCCCCTATGCTGTCCTTCACCTTCTGGATCTCTTCATCCTGCAGCTTCTCAAGTTCTTCTAACCACTTAAGTTCTCCAAGTTCAGCTAGTTTACTTACTTGCTTTTCTAATTCATGTTGTAACTTCACTAACTCATCAGCTCTACTTAGTTCTTGAATAACTAGTCCCTCATCAACTCCTACCATCTCTCCCATCAGGAATGTATCACCATCAGCACTAGGTACTGCACTACCAAGTACTGCACTACTAAATACAGCCCTTACAGGACTAGCTGTTCCTGCTCCTATACTATCTACTACTTCCTTCCTAAACCTCTTCACATCCCCCATAGACATCCTACCCAATGCACTGGATAGTAACTGACCCCTCACTGTATCTAATGTTAGATCTCTACCTAGAAGAAATGCTGTGTTATCTCCCCCCTTAATAACAAACCTCTCATACCCTACTTCAACTTCAACCCTGGCTCCTCCTAGTCTGTACCCCATGCTTCCCCCGAAGGTGCAGGTGCTGTTTCCAAACTCTAGGTCTTTCAACGGGGTTGTGAAGTTGAAGTGATGTGAAGAAAAACTATCATACTCACCTTCTTTATCCAGGAGTGGGAATAGGCCTGCTTCTTCAAACTTCACACCAGTGATGCCGTTCATGCAGATATTTGTGCCTCTGCAATCCCCTTTTTGAATCTCCGCACCAACAACTCTGGGCTTTGTCCCGGTGCTTTTACGCCCAAAGCTTTCAGTGCCCCTTCCAGTCCCTTCTCCAGCTCCCCAGTCTGTGTGGCAATGCCCATTGACGACATAGGATGACATAAACTCGGGATGCGAGGAAGGCGAGCCGGCGGCCCTATGCGCCGAGCAAACAGCGGCGGTAGTTGGGATTCAGTGGGCGCTGCGCTTGAGCCCGCGGCTAGTAGTACAGTTTGTTTTTCCTAATCCGAAAATCCAGCGCTTCTTCCCAAACGTCCCCATTGCAGAGCAACTTTTCTTTGTTATACATCAACTCTTCCCTGGTTTCCGTAGCATACTCGAAGTTGGGGCCCTCGACTATCGCATCTACAGGGCAAGCTTCCTGGCAGAAACCACAATATATGCACTTCGTCATATCTATGTCGTATCTCACGGTTCTGCGGCTGCCGTCATCCCGCTCTTCTGCCTCTATAGTAATCGCCTGTGCGGGGCATATAGCCTCACACAGCTTGCAGGCTATGCAGCGCTCTTCCCCATCATCATACCTGCGTAGGGCATGCTCCCCACGAAACCTGGTGCTTAACGGACCCTTCTCGAAAGGGTAGCGCAGCGTGACTTTAGGTTTGAACATGCTAACCAACGTCAACAGAAACCCTCTAACACCCGCATAGGCGATTTTAAATAGAACCCCAACTCGCCGCATATGCCACCCTACATCTACTATCTTACAGCACGAAATACCCGATCCATCCTAAGCTCAAAGGGCAGCCACCCTTTACTTCTCTTGAACGAAAGCACAATTATCAAAGCCTTGCCTACAATGTTCTCTATAGGTATGTTACCAACCTCTGTAACGAAGCGGCTATCCCTGGAATCATCCCGGTTGTCCCCCAGCACAAAAACATGCCCCTGGGGCACTACATACACTGGGGTGTTGTCCAAGGAGCTGTTCTCGATCTCATCTAGCACCTCGTAGGACTTGCCATTGTATAAAGTTTCCACATACCGTTTGAAGGACTTGGTGCCGTCAAAAAAATCCTCCACGTGTTTGTAGCTCATTTCCTTACCGTTTATGTGCAGGCGCCCACCAATTATTTGCACCCTATCGCCTGGAAGGCCGATGACCCTCTTGACGTAGTTGGTGCTGGGGCTCGCGGGAAGGCGAAACACAACGACGTCACCAGCCTGAGGGGGAGTGTACAGCACCCTACCCTTGAAGATGGGCGGAGATAGCAGAATAGAGTAACGGCTGTATCCGTAGCTGTACTTACTAACGAATATGTAATCCCCAGCAAGCAACCCGCTCTTCATTGAACCAGAAGGTATGTGAAACGGTTCCATCACGAAACTGCGAAAAACGACCGCAGTCACCAACGCAGCAGCCACCACACCCAAAACTCTAAGTAGGGAAAGACCTCTCCTCCCCTCAGGAACAGAAGACAAGTACTCCTCCTACAACGAAAAACTGTTCCCGCAACCACAACCAGACTTAGCCGCAGGGTTGTTAACCACAAACCTGGAGCCGTTAATGTCTTCTACGTAGTCTATTGTGGAATCTTTCAAGAACTTTCGAGAGCAACGGTCCACAAACAATATCGGCCTGCCTGAAGCATCGGAAAGTATCAAGTCTGACCCGCCTTCAACCTCATCGCTGTCTTCTTCGTCACCATCCATATCGTCAAATCCTGAATCATCCTCCTCCGGGTATTCGTCATCTGCATCGTCTTCGTACGGCCCGGTAGTAAACTCGTACTTGAACCCAGCGCAACCTCCACTTTGCACCGAAACCTTAAGAAGTGACGACCCGCCCTCCTCTTGCAACACAGCCATGATCTTATCAACGGCACCCTCGGTCAGGGTAAGCCCACAACTTTCTAGATCGGACATAAAAACAACCGCGCTAACAAAAACCCCGGCGAGTGTATCATGAACTTTTTTAGTATGTCAAACAGATTGAGGAATCGCCACAACACGGTACAAGCAGCCCTCCACGCGATGGAAAAGCGGCGCAGTTACGCCATAATTTTCTTGTAGCCATCCTAATATCCAACACTCAACATTTGCGCAAACATGCCCCAACTTTTTGCAGTACCCGTCACGGCGTACAAGTTAACTGGTTCATTTACCTCACAGATATGCTTACGCGCAATATTGAAAAAATCAATATACTTTGCCAGCAAACTATCAAGCTCACCACCAGACCTCTAACACAACACATGGCAAACCAGACGGCCACTTCCAACCTCGCCGCAAATGTGACAAACATGCACATGGCACCACGTGTGTGACACACCAGGTCACGTGTTTACCATATGTTAACATAACTGAAGGTAGCATTTTTATAGGCTAACACAATCCTGAAGGGTGGCTGTATTGGCTGGAGCGCGATCTCAGCCTCACGCAGCTTCCGGGATGTGTTTGCTCTAAATCCAATTCCGACGTCCAACCAGGAAAACTCATATGACTGAAGCAACACAGGGCAGCCCCGCTGCGACATATAGTAATGGTGCAGCTAGCCGTTTATGCGATACCGGCGCACGATCTGCATCAGATCCCTATAGCTTATATAAAAGCGGGGGTTTCGCCACACTTCAGGAGTATTTAGACAACAACAGTGCTGCAAATGGTGCAACATTAGGTATCGGCACCAATAATTGCATACTGACAGATGCAGTAAAAAACGGTGATGTAAAGACGGTTGAGCTGCTCTGTGACCGATTTTCCGCCTCGGTGCTACAGAGAACCCTTCACCTTGACAGCGCAAGCAAGTCTTTGATGGACCAGGTTATCGAGTGCAATGCCACAGGAAACCCGGCACTCGCTTTAGAGATTCTAAAAAAGTTGTGCAACACCTGCGCTAGCGAATGCGCAAAACAAGGACAGAAATTCGGCGCCGTCGCCCGGGACCTCATCCAATCTCTGCTCGGAGTAACCTCGCAGTCACAACACAGTGACATTGCGTCCTATGCCGCAGATGTGTCTTGGGAGTACAGTGCCATTAGTGATGCCACAGAACTGCAGGAGGCGCAAGATAGGAGAAGGCAGGAGTCAGAGCAATATCTACAGGAGGTGGAGAGTGCTCATGCCCGATCACATGGCGGCAGTACGCACACGTCCGGTGCATCCCCACGCGCGGGCGTCGCGGGCACAAGGCATACAGTCGTCGCAGAAGTTCACCGCCAAGCAGACAGCGACACCAGCCATGATAGTATCGCAAAGCACGATGATGCGCAGCGCGAGCAGCAAACAGAAAATCAGAATATCACCGCTGAGCAGCAGCATACCGATGATGGTGGAGCAACAGAATCAGATGCCGTAACAGCAGCAAGCGCGTACAGCACCAACGATGATGGCGCTGATGAGCAACACAAACCCCTGGAAAATCAACGTGAATCTGAACCATCCGGGCCGGAAGTGCAACAGGAAACAGCTGCGCACAAGTCGCAATACAGCGCGGTGGATGTCGCGGGCAGCACTGAGGAAGCACAGCGTCTCAATGCTCAAGAAGGTGCGGAACGAGAAGGCACAGATGGCGGTGCGGCCAGTCTAGACAGTACAACCACAACAATAACTGCCGACAGCGCATCAGATCTCGTCAACCCCAGCAATGACGTAGATGACAACAGTGAGTTAGAAGAGGTACAGCAAGGTGAGGACGAAGACCAACATCTGGACGCAGAGATGTCTACATTGTCCAGTGAGGAAGCCGATCAGCTGCACAACGCCGTTACACTTGATATCGACACATCGGTAGATCCGACAGACAGTGACGCTGCCGTACCAACACGTAAAGCAGCATCGTCGAAGATCTCTGTGCGCCCACCAGTACCACCTAGACGCGCAAAAGTGGCGTCGCAGAGGCCAGGTTTGGTGCGCACAACACATCATGACTTCCACACAAAAAGTGCCGAGCATGGTGCTGGAGGTCATGGACAGCTCGGTAGCGGAGTGCCAACAGCATCACCAGAGCAGTCTGGGCGCGATTTCGTGCAGTTTGCAGAGTCAGCTGGGAGTAGCGTTGGCACTGTGGTGGTCGAACTCAAGCGTAGAGGCGCACCGGTTAGCACAGAAACGTTTGGCAAAATTTCTGCAACTTTGAAAAGCCTACGCGCAGGCATCAAGGACGCGAAAGAATACCTGCTTAGCGACACCCCAGGCAGCACTGGAAAGTTCAGGGGCCTGCTAGTCAAAATCAAGGTTGTATTAACAAAACTCCTGGCCGCCATACGCGATTTGCTACGTGAACTTGGCACAAAAGCGAAGGGGCTCTTCAAAACACAGGTGGCAAAACTAACCACTGTCAGGGATACAGTTGCGGATAAAGTGCAGAAGGTAGAGGCAACTCTTGGCCGCAAATCCAAGGCACCGCTTGGTGACTCCGAAGGCATGGTACCCCCAGCAAAGAGGTGTAGAGTAGCAACCTCAACCGCACCGGAATATCGTGCGCACGCTCCCGTCGCACTATGTAATGAGGTGCTTGCAGCCGCAAAACAAGGCAAGCTTGCAGGCACTCTGGCGCAGCACCTTGACGTTTTGGGTGATCCTGAAGTGTTGTACGGAGTGCTGTCACACAGGGATACGGCATCGCGTAGCGCGTTGGGGCTGTGCGTTGAATCACAGAACATTAAAGATATAACCTCCGCAGTTAGGACGCTGGTAACATCAGGCAACCCAGCCCTGAGTGCGGTGCTTGCGTACCACCTGACACAACGCGGAGAAAAGCTGCACGACGGCCAGTCCATTATTCAGAGAATCATAAGTGCAGCGGCTAGGAGTTCTGACGCGTCCGTAGCAGGCGACGTGAAAGATCTTGTCGCGGAAATCATAGGCAAGTTGTGTCCGAGCTCTGGCGGCGTAGCGCAAAGATTGCTCGCAGGGCATGTGGCACTTGCAGCTTTGCAAGCTGGTTCCGAGGATATTCTCACCCATGCCATGACAGTTGCTGCAATACCGGAAGGTAGTCTCGTGCACAACCCGACACAGGATGCCATGGTCGCAAGCGTCACGACGTGGATTGAGAATGTGGACGATGTCCAACTAGAAAATGCCATACGCGTCGGAATGTCACTGCTCAAGTCATCCGGAAAGGTATCTTCCAGCGCGACACAGGATATGGTTGCCAGGTGCCCTCGCCCATCAACCGCCGTACTAGTTTACAATATAGCCTGCGAGCTCGGCATCATAGATCCGACAGCTCGTTGTGGTGTGGGTGCCCAAGCTTATGCAATACAGTATGAGCTTGTAGGAGCTTTGAGCGCACTGCGCTCCGCTATGTCCAAAATCAGCAGCACTGGGGAAAGCGCTGGTCTGCGCAACAGCGCTGAGAAGTTAGCCGAACATCTGAACGCCGTCTTCACAGACGTGGCTGCCCTAACGAGCGAGCAGTGGGTACACATCACCTTGCAGCTCATACCGCGCGTTCAGGCTCTAACCACAAAGGTGCAACACATCTGCAGTGATATCGCCTCTGGCGTCTCTCCAAAGGAAAGTGTGGTCACCCCTGTGGTACACGACGCGCAACAAATATCGCAGATGATTCGCGACGTAGTCAGTCGCCACCCGGCACAGTCTAGGCAACACACGCTTCAGACGTTCGATATGGAAGGAGCGGCACTGGGCTTAGGGACACATCCTTTGGCGGCAGCGTATGGACAACTGTATACAGCCTTAGAGAGCGCACATAACGCATACAAGGGGCCGTTCCGCAACATAAGCATTGAGAATTTCGCCAATAGTTTGAGCGACGCTAAGAGGGACGTAGTAAGCGCGATGAGCCTCGCAGCAAGCGCTGATATCGGCCCTGTGGATGCATACGGGCTGGATATCAATAACGCAACACGTAAAATAGCTGATTCTATTTCTGAGAACCCGCACATCGTTTTCTGTGACCAACAGGTAATAGAAGAGATGTTACATGCGGCGGCTTTGCTGGAACTAGCCACAACACACAAAACGTTGGATGCACGCAGGGATGCTGACGCAGATCGTACTCAGGATGAGCTTGTAAGCAGCTTCAGAGAAAAGGCCGCTGACGCCTATTATCACATAACACAGGCACTTAACATTGTCGGAGAGCGCGGTAAAGTCGCATTACGCGGAGCCAAAGGCAGTGGTTTGGCCGCAGTGCGCGACAGCTTGGTAAATGCAGGTGGCTACGTGAAGCGGGCCGTAGCGTCTATCTCAAACAACATGCGCGTCACAACCGTACTGGAAGCAGAGGCGTGGTTGCAATACGGTAAAAACGAATTATCGCGCCTGGGAACACGGATTAGAGATAAGAGCACGCTGCTACATACACACCTGCAGGAAGTAGCACATAGAATAGCCGAACACGTCACCAGTGCTCTTGCTTCACTGCGCCTAGCAACTCAGATTTTGAAAGATATAGTTGTCTACGCAATCAGACGGGCCTCCGGTAGGGTACGGGTTGGTGACAGCCTGAGTAATTCAGAAAGCAGCCTACTGGACGTGATACCAACAATACATATAAGGATAGACGATGCTGCAACAGCGCTTGCTCGCAAGGGTAAGTACACCAGCCAATTGAGAGAAGCGCTGCATTCTGCGGATTCCGTGCTCGCAGAGATAAGTAGTGCCCTGTCATCCGGAAAGCGTGATTTCCTAGATGGTAACGCGCCGCACCTGGTTCTGCACGCATGTGCGCGGGAGATATCCCAACACGATTTCTCCGCTACACCGCAACTCAGCAGCAAGATGGATGCTGTGCTAATCGACCTGGAGGGCGTAGTTGGTAGACTAGTAGATATAAAGGCACAGAGTACTTTGGAGCAATCTCCGGCCGTAGAAGTCTCCGGAGAGTTTGTTCGTAACTCACTAAAAACACTCGCATATACGTTGCAGGTGCGCTCTGCCGTAGCCGGGGTACGTGCTGTAGTCCCGGATAGTCGGCTAGCAGAAATCGCGCAAATGCTGCCGGCTTCTGACGGCCAGTTTGTCATCACCAGTGGAGCTGACCTCGCAGTAGCGTTTAGAGCAGTAATAGAAGAGCATCACATTTCTCACGTAAAGAACGCACCCGGTAGAGTTGCCCCAATTGTGGCGTTGAGCGAGATATCAAAAGCAGTGGAAAAGGGTGGCGCGCAGCGGTCAGCAAGAACTGGAACAGATAGCGCGCATGCCGCAGCTGTCCCGGTAAAATTTATCTATAATGCCCTGGTGGCGTGCTCCAGAGCAATGCAGCTGAGCACAGCTATAGATGGGATTAAGGCACGAGCATCAAGTGATATGTTGACCAAAATCATGGTCGCAGGCCTACCAACAGATGCCAGGCACAGCCATATGGTTTCCGATGCAAACGTCATCTCTGCCATGATGGACAACTTAATCCGGTGGCACAGGGGTTGCATGCACCAAGATGCGGTACATACCGCGCGTAACTCCCTGAATAGAGGCTGTCTAGACCTTGTGAGAGAAGTTATCAATCAAAAGAGCACATTCGATTTGGATAAAGCAGTCCCTGCGCACGTCTATTCGACTGAGCCCCGTGTAGCATTCTTAGAAGGAGTTGTAGAGCAAGCACTCGTAATGCGCGACGGCGGCCATTCAAATATGCAAGAGGGGGTCGACGGCCGAGGCGGTCGCACCGTCTCTGTTGGTGCAGGAGTCGCAAACGGCATAGTCGTGGCGGTAATGAGTGCGATACAGGACGCTGTCACCCGCGATAGAAGAGGTCGTGCTGTTCCCCCAGGCGTACCGGTTGATGTAGTTGAGCGTATCGCGTCAGAAGCAGTGGGCACATCTAAAACTGTAAACCTGTCTGCACAGATGGTCTACGATGCGTTTGAGCACCTTGAGCGCGAAATGTTGAAAGCGGGCACGCTCGCTGTGGATACAAAAATCGGGGATGAGTTGGTACAACGGGTTGCAGGCATAGCAATGCACATTGCAACTCAATACACCGGTAGTGACATCGCGGCACGCGACGACCGCCACGCGCTACTCCGACGCGTGGAAAAGATGGCAACATCTCTCTACATAGAAACCCAAAAAGAACATTGCCGGAGTGCGGTACGCGTTGCATTGCAAGAGATGCAACAAAACGTGGGGGATGACCAACATTTGGTGCGAGAAGCAGCAAAGTACGCAATTGCATTCATTACCCGCAGTAGCAGCGAGCATGGGGTGCCCGTCTCGGATTGCGTCTCACTAATGCGGGAAATCGCTAATACTTTATCAGCAGGAGACGCAACAGCACGACCTACAATAGAAAAAAGCCTCCTGAGCTCCGTAGCGCGACTTCCCAAACAGCAAGGTGTGGTTGTGATCTCGGAGCAGTGTTTTGCGGATCTATTCACAGCAATTCGTGATTCCGTAAAAAGTGCGGGGCCCGCGGTCAGCACAAAAAGTGGGAATGCTTCTATTGCTGCATCCTTTGCCGGGCTTACTGATGACATGATACAGCATATGGCGCAAGGGGTTACTGCAATCCACAGTGTTGCTTTAGACTTTTGGAAAAATGGCACAGTGGTTGAGGAGAGCAGTAGAGTCTCCGCAAGAGAGGCCGCACAGCATAGTGCTTCTGTAGCAAACAGCGCTGATAATGTCCCTCTAGCTTTTGCGCGTACCGCACTTGCCGCAGCCATGAGTGCCGTAAACGAATCTGTCGTCATAGCAAATCGCATGGAGGCATCCCGTGTTACTGAGCAGCAAATCATGGAAATTGTAGATGCGGAACTTGATATTGACCAATCACAATCGCCGAGTGAGCAGCCCGCTACTGTTAGAATAACCAGTAGTATGGTACATGGCATGCTCGCCAAACTTGGTGAGGCAATACGGGCACCCGACGGTGATAGGCGAGTAAGCGGCGGAGTTCACATTTCAGAAGACTTGTACCCAACAATAGCGAAAATCACCGTATCCGCGATTAAGGACGGTATAACAGCAAGTGACAGCACCGCTAAAACATTGCTTGATCGTCTGCAGCGCAGCATCCACACAGCGTGTGGCACCGCCATCACCCTACCAACAGCAGAGATGGGTTCCCATCTGGCAAGGAACGCGATAGAGGGCAGCACTCCAGCGTTAGTGTTAGATTTAGCCGCGGTGTTTGCCGGGTTGAATGACGCAAAAAGTGCAATGGAGGGCATGATAGCAGCCGGCAATAAAAGTAGTAACCTGAATGCAGCACAAAAAGAGCGCATACGCTTCGCCATAAGTGAAACAGAGAGCCTTATGGAGCGCGTGAGTACTAGTAACATAAGGATCGGGGCTGAGCGCGTACAGGACGATATTAGACTGATTGTCAGCACCCTTGCAAACATGCATCATGATGCAAATTTGACTCTCAGTGACTCATGCACAGTTAGTGCCGTACGCGGCACTCTCGTTGCCCAACTTGGGTTGGTGGAAGCATGTGCAGGCGAACACGCGAAGGTGGCGCGGGAAGATCATCGTGAAGGGCGCGCTGCCCCCGTTTTAGTTGAGGTTGACCCTGCTGCAGCTAGTGCGTTGCAGCAAAATGTGCACATATCACCCAGCACCCAAAGTGGCACAGCATACGACAAATCGGTCGTGAATTTGGGACGGGCCACACGGCTACTTGGAAGCGTAGATCAGCTTCTTTCCCACAACGGGACGTACAACACACTGCAAGGCAGACACCTGATGCGCCATCTTGAAGCTGCCGGGCACAGTCTGAGGGAGGCACAGAGGGTAGCGCGGCTATTGCTCCTCTACAGAGTTGCTGACGGACGCGACGCAGAGTCTGTGCAGCAACAGGAAAAGAAGTTTCAGGACGCTGTTGCACGCAGCCAGGAGTGCCTGCTGACTGCCAGACTCGTGGCGGCTCCGTTGTCGCAAGATTCCGTCCTAATGCTCAATGGGCTATGCGACGCAGTCACATTGCTACAAGAAACGCAGCGGCGGGACAGCCAGAGGGTACTGGAAGAGGGCCTGGCGTCGCAGATCTCCAGAATGGTTTCTCTGGCTAGAAGCGCGACAAGCAGCGTACATGGAGCGGAGGTCGCCGAAACCGGCGTGTCTGGCCGCAGAGCAGCGGTGGCACATCGCCAGGCACTGATGAGTTTAGGTGCGGTTGAATGCCTGCTCGGGTTTCTCGATGATGCACGTGCGCCGCGGGATGCGCGGCTCATAGCGCAGGTTTCAAAGCATCTGGAAAATTGCAAAAACAGTTTGCAGGCGCAGCTTTCCCTCAGGCGCAGCTCTACCCTTACAGGAGGCGCACAACAGAACACTTCGCAGCATTGCGATGCCCTGGTGCAAGTTGCTATGCATGCCGTGCACATTGCACACGACCTTATACGCGAACACGGACGCAACGTCAGCCAAAATGACATTTTAAACGGGTGGCAAGCCCTTGCCACAGACCCCAGCGGTAGTATGCAGCCAAACGAGGTGCGGCTGCGCGCGGCTGCGCTTGTGGATGTGTACGAAGCTATGCGTGATGCAGGTGCGCTGGTTTCTGAGACGTGCGTAGAAACTGGAAACAATGGTTTCGCGCCCCGTAAGAGCGCGTCTCAGGTATTATGCGAATCAGTACATGCATCGGGGGCAAGAGTTACCGGTGCTCCACAACACCAGGAGGTTGACCGTGAACTTACCATACTGGCCGGCGACGCGGTGGGCGCAAAGGCTCTTCTGAACCAAGTGTTCACCAAGCTTGCAAGTTATGAAGACCACGGCATAGCGCAGCTAAGGGGCAATATAGAATATGCTACTGACACAATGCTAAACCGCAACCGCGGGATTGCAGCATCTGAAGAAGTGGCACAGCTACTTGGCAAAATTGCGGTGCTGACTAAATCCGGACTCAAAAAGTTAGCTACAGCCGCAGAGGCAGCGAGCTCGATAAGTACGAAAGACTTGGCAAAGGTCGACGGCGCTCTTACACAACAGGCCCATGCACGGCCTAAAGCAGGTTTGGCCCCTGCACGCGATCATACACAAACCGTCGCGCAGTGGTTCAGAACTATTACAGATATGTCATCATATGCACACGGAACCGCTGCACCGGGAGTATCAAGTACATCCGACTCCGGTGTGCAGCAATCACAGGGCATGCAGATCGCGGACGTTTCGGGTAAGCTAAAGCAGGTCGTGCAGTTATTGTACGGCTACGGGCTTGGCACAGAGCTAGACACCGTGCGGGAGGATATAGTCAAAGCCCTAAACAACGCTGTTGGCATGCTCCCACTGATTACAAAACAAGGAAGCTGCAGTGTGCCAGACGCCCTGCACCCGAACACCGTCAGCATGGTATTCCGGTTGGAGGGTATCGGTGTTCCACAAGATGACATTGACAGCCTAGTAGCGAAGTTTGAGGTCATTGCCTCTAAGTTATCGTTGCTGACGTCACTCACTAACTTACAGGATGTCGCTAAGAAACTCAAAGCCATACAAGACTCCGATGCCAAGGTGCAGGACGCGGCAGGAAAGTTTGACGGAATTGTAAGGCAAGTGTCTGATCTCACAAAATCAGTCATAGAGAAAATTGATGACGCGGTGCCGGTACGGGGCCTAGAAGCGTTGGGTGCTTATGTTAACCGCGTTGTAAAACAGGAGTTGAGGAATGTTGCGACCAGCGCGATCACACGTAGCTATGAGAGAATGGGTCTACGCGGACTGCGCGAGTCTATTGAGAGCGTACGTGGGTCCCTGGGGCGGCAGTTCGTTGTCGCAGATCATACCGTATTGCAGAACATGTTCGGCCTGAAAGATATAGATTCTGCTGAGATGTTGTGCAGTTATGCGACACTGCCACCGGAGCCTGACCGCGTAGCAAGAGTGATAGCGACCGTTGCCAACGCGCTACGCAGCAACCTTATAGACCCGGTGCGTGCTTTGTCCTGCCTAGATGGGATTCTGAAGAACTCCCTTGCTCTGGGAACACTGCACACGGATGAGATGGGCATGTACATGCTGCACGATGCCGACATCACAGATATGTTGATAGCTTTCTACGAGCACAACGACGAAGCTGGCGTCAGGTTTTTACACAGCAGATGCGGCTCATGCATTGTCAATGGCAGCAAAATAGAGAGTGCTGTGCTAGCTAGATTGGCAAACAATGCATCGCTTAACGCGACAGATACGTTACTTCTCGAGCTGTACGAGCGGGACATATTCACCGATCCCGATGTATCAATAAAACGGTGCCAGGATGTGGGGGCTAGTTTCTTAGAAATATACCTAGACAGAGCGTACGGTGCTAGGGGCATCAGTGTGGCGAAGGAACCGGGTACGCAACAGAGCGACATCGGAACCGCCATACAAGAAGAAGAGACCCCGGACTTTTTTGCAAAGCTGTCTAAGACCATACCGGAGGAAGTGGAAGATCGGAAGCAACAACCCTGGCATGTTAGGTTGTGGCAGTGGGTCAGCAACATAGTCGGCCGGTGTTACGCTGTCATAAATGCGGTAATAACACTCTTCTGGAATACGGCTCGGGCACGCCTTAGGGGAATCACAGGTGCAGAAAAGCATGCACCTACGGGGCAGCAGCATGCTACCGATATTAGTTCTGCGCGCTCTACCGGCACTGAAAGCGGAAAAGGGGCACCAGATGCGGGGCATCATCGCGGTACGGACGAACAAGAGGTGGCCTCCGGCTTTTTTGCAAAGCTGTCCAAGACCATACCTGAAGAAGCAGAAGATCGAAAGCAGCAACCTTGGTACGTCAGGTTGTGGCAGCGGGTCAGTAATATAATCAGCATCATTGCCGCGGTGGTAGCGTCCTTCCTGAATACAGTAGTGCAAGCGTGTTTTGGAAAAGCCACAAATGCGAAGAGTGGCGCACCTGAAGAACGGGAAGCGCAGCAGGAGCAGGTCGGTGTTGACACCGCTGCACAAGCAGTGGATGAAGGCCGCACCACACGGGAAGAAGTTGTTGAGGCAGCAAAATCATCCGATGACGCCGAACGTTCTGCGCCAGCTGCAAGCTCTGCACCACAACATTCACCTGATGATGGAGCTGCTCACCCTGAAGGCAGCGACCGCCAGCAACGACAAAACGCGATGGAAGCGGCGGTGCAGGACCCAGGGGACGGCAGCGTGCCTTCAAGCACCATAACGGATCCGGAAGTGGAAGAAGTTAGTGCTGTCCAAAGTCGCCGCGGCAGCGTTCAACAATGAGAGCTCAAAGGCAATCTCATATGATTAAAATGGAGCAGCCCCTCATCCCGCGAACCTGTGTGTTATAACACAAGGAAACGCGGCCTCCCTCGGAGGGCTGCTTCGCACACATGAGCTACGTATCCGGCATCTAGCCTCTAACAGCAGCTACACTGCAGCAGCGCTCACCGCAGCACCACGGGGGCTTCTATGAGGGTTATAGCAGCCTATAGGCGCGCCACCAATCGTGCAGTGAGTATATATAACCCAGCGGAGCCAGATCTCACCTAAGCCATGTAAAACTCCCTCTCAGTGCGATGCATACCCCAGTTTGTGGCGAGCCATATTGCACAGGTACAACTACAAGCCGGGGTACATGATGCACAAGAATCCAGCGCATCAGGGGGCTAATCTCTGCACAAGTGGCTCATGACATCTGCGCAAGCAAGGCGTGCTTCCCGGCAAGGCATCTATCGAATTTAGAAAAAACCAAGTTAAGCTTCTCTACCACAGCGGGGCTACTTTCATGCAAAATTTCCGTATTACCCACAACCTTACTGCGCGTCTTTTCCAGGAGTTGAAGTAATTCCCCTTCTATATTTTGCAACGCCTTGAATTTCTGCTTATCACGCAGGCGCAGGCATTCCATCTCTTTTTCTATCACAAAAACAATCTGCATGGTAAGCTCTGTTATGTATTCAAGGGGCTGCTGCATCGTGACTCACCTAACACTTTGATGCCAGCTTCCGGGAAAAACCTTAACCTTACGTTACGGGGGATATACAAAATTGCCGCGGTGATCTCTTGGTACCACCTACATAACCCAAGTCCCAACTTCTGGCACCCCCTGCCCTTGGCACTCAACCCAACTATACTTACTCACGCTCCTAACCAAGGCTGCCAACACACTTGAAGTGCTTGGTATCACAGACATAACAAAGCCACTATCTATAAACTCCTGGCATCCCAGTCTAACTTGGTACCACACAGCATCTCCCAACCTCTGGTACCTCCTCCTGCCCTTGGCACTCAGCCCAACTCACTACCCAATGTGGCACGACCACCACAGCTCTCTGCACCATCACTGCCTAGCAGCACCGGTGCCGGGCTTGACCGCTGTATGCTTTGAACAGTCAAACTTACTGGCATCACCTATGCCATCACCACTCAACCCAGCAGCAAATTTAGCCATGAGCTTACCAGCACCAAAGAATATAGCTGTAAATACAACCAGCATTACAATAGCAGGCCATGCAAGCTTACCAAAGATAGCCATAATGCTAGAACCTAGTATCACTCCAGTCATGATGGGTAGTCCAAGCTTCTGCACAAACCGTATAACGTTACATATAACAACAGTCGCTGTATCATCAGCTTCAGTACCAGCAGTCTCAGCCCCTGCAGCAGGTACACCATGTAAGATACCCAATGCTAATACTCCAGCAATGAGTAAGAATCTAAGTTTTAGCAACATCACCACTCTCCCAAAACCTCTACGTCCACCCTTGCACTAACTGGTATTACCCTCAATACAGTGGCCATAAGCTTACCTATGGCTGTACATACAACCAGCATTAGGCAGGTTATGCAAGTTTGCCGAGCCATGATGCTAGAACCTAGTACCACCCCTGTCATGATGGGTAATCCCAGCTTCTGCACGAAGACAATGACGTCACAAATAACCTTGGTAGCTGTATCGTCAGCAGTGTTAGTACTGCTGATAGTATCGGCATTAGTAGAACCTGCTGTGATGAATAACCATATCAGGGCTACCATAGCATGCTCACAGCCCTAGAGGGGAGCATTGGGTATAGTATTGGAGGAGCCAGGGTTGAAGTAGAAGTAGGGTATGAAAGGTTTGTCATTAAGGGAGGTAAGAAGTCTAATGAGGATACAGCTTCAGTATTCTTATTAGGAAAGGAGTTAGCATATGATACAGCAAGAGGTCAGGTAGACCGTCTTGCCACTGCTTTAGGTAAGATGACTAAGAGTGAGGCCCACAAGTGGGGTAAAGCAGTAGAAGGTGTTACCGGTGGTGATGAACTGAGTAAGAAGGTGTGCAAGGGTACCACTAGTGGTACTGGTGGCACCAACCAGTGTGGGGTTAACGCCACCAGTGGCACCACCACCAAGATTAGTGCGGTGTTTACTAGCGATACGGAGACAGCGCAGTTATCTACTATGGACACTGCCAGTGGTACTAGTAACACCATCAGCTTGCAGGGGATGGCAACTAACATCAATGGCCTGAGTAAGGAGGACAAGGCTGTTGTTGCTGGGGCTTTTGCTAGAGCTGTTGAAGGTGCGGAGAGCTGTGGTGAGTTGGGCTGAGATGCTGAAGGTGCTAGAGGTTGGGTGACTAGTTGACCTGGGAAAGCAGTGAGTGGTGCCGGTAAGAAGTAGGGGGTAAGTAGAGAGGACAAAGATTGTGGAATGCCACATTGGGTAAGGAAGATGAGATGCAGGTGTTGAGGTACCAGAGGCTGGGAGACGGGTTATGCAGGTGACACCGGTGCAGAGGGCTGTGGTGGCCTTGGGCTGGGATGAGTGCCAAGGGCAGGAGATACAAAGAAGTTGGGAGGTGTCAAGGTAGGGGGTGTCTGGGTTATGGTCAGGTGGTACCAAGGGCTTCAAGTGTGGTGAGGATGTAGGTGATTCTGGTCAGTGTGTTGGCTGCCTTGGTCAGGAGATGAGGTACCGGGAGTTTGGAGATAGTGGCTTTGTTATGTCGGTGGCACCAAAAGCTTCAAGTGTGGCAGCTTTGGTAGTAAGTTGGAAGTGTGAGTGATGTTTCGAGGGAGAGTGGGGATGAGGGGACATTGGCTTATCTGTATTGTAAATTTGGGTAATGTGCGGACGTGTCCGCTGGGCGGGAAGCTGGTGCCAAGTGAAATTATAGGTGAGGTCGCGTTGTGTAGGTATCGGTGTCGTTGATCAGTTTGATGATAGTAGTGAGCTTAAAGGGTGGCGGTGATTTACAGGGTTCCTCGTCTGCACAGACCGTCATAAACTACAACACCAGTCGGGGTTTGTATCCACACCACAGCTGTGCCATGCGCTACAGAAGCCCGTATATACGTACAGGGTAAACCACTAGGCAGTATAACCCATGGCAGGGCATATCTAAACTGCCAACATCTATACGTGCATTATACGCGCATTCAAGTTGCACTCTTCGCCCTTGCAGGCACCCACGCATCTGTCGCGCAATTTACCGCAACGTCCCACACTACGCACTCTTGCAGAGCAATACCATCGGGTAGCGCGCTCTCACCCAATTAGCACACGCACAGGGTAAACCACTAGGCAGTATAACTCATGGCAGGGTATATCTAAACTGCCAACATCTGTACATGCATTACACGCACTCAAGTTGCACTCTTAGCCCTTGCAAAGCGCTTGCGCTCATTGGGGTCTAGGAACCTTTTCCGCAATCTTACGGATTTTGGCGTGCACTCCACCAGCTCGTCGTCGTTTATAAACCCTATCATTTCTTCTAGCGTCATTAACTGCGGCGGAACAAGCCTGACGGCCTCGTCAGAGCCCGCGGCCCGGATGTTGGTCAACTGCTTGCCCTTCAAGACGTTCACTTCGATGTCATTGCCCCTATTGTGCAGCCCGACCACCATACCCATGTATACCTTATCTTGGGGCTTGATAAACATCGCACCCCTGTCTTGAAGGTTAAAGATGGCATACGCAACTGCCTCACCCTGCCCAGTGGAAATCAACACGCCGTTCACTCTACCAGGGATATCACCCTTGTGTGGCGCGTACCCGTGGAACAGGCGATTCATTATGCCAGTGCCTCTGGAATCTGTAAGAAACTCGCCATGGTAGCCAATCAGCCCCCTGGAAGGAATCAGAAACACCATGCGCACCCTGCCCTGCCCTGATGGCGACATATCTTGCATATCGCCCTTGCGGAAGCTTAACTTTTCCATGATTATGCCGCTGTACTCTTCATCAACGTCAATCACCACCTCTTCCATGGGCTCCAGAAGGGCTGACCCTTCCTTCTTAAATAGGACACGCGGGCGCGATACAGAAAGCTCAAAACCTTCCCGCCGCATCGTTTCAATCAACACACCGAGCTGTAGCTCACCTCTGCCGCCAACCTCGTAAGAATCACTGCGTTCCCCCTCTTTCACCGTGATTGCTACGTTGGTTTCAGCTTCGGACAGCAATCTATTTTTGATCACAGTAGACGTAAGCTTGGTGCCTTCAGTACCAGCCAGAGGTGAATCATTCACACCAATAGTCACGGCCATGGTTGGGGGGTCTACGGGGGTAGAGGGAATAGGCACACTTACAGCAACGTCCACAATGCTGTCAGAAACCGAGGCTTTCTCGAGCCCAGCAACGGCTATTATGTCTCCGGCACCGGCTTCATCAACCGGAACACGCTTCAAACCGGAAAAAGACAGCAGCTTGGTCAGCCTGCCGCTCTCCACAACCTCACCGCCCAAGTTTAGCACTTTCACCTGCGAATTGATCTTCGCCCTACCCTGGTATATCTTCCCAGTCAGTACCCTGCCCAAAAACTTGTCTGACTCCAAAAGGGTTAACAGCATACTGAACGGGGCGTTATGGTCATATTGCGAGGGTTTGATATATTCCAGAATCGCTCCAAACAGAGGTGTAAGATCCTTGCGCTCCTCCGACAAATCCTTGACGCACCAACCGCTCCTCCCGGAAGCATAGAGCACGGGGAAATCGAGCTGCTCACTTGTGGCGTTGAGGTTTATAAAAAGCTCATACACCTCGTCCAAAACTTCGCTCACCCTGCTGTCTGGACGGTCAACCTTATTTACCACCACTATTGGCAGCAAATTGGCCTGCAGCGCTTTTGAGAGCACGAACTTCGTTTGCGGCATTGGGCCCTCAGACGCATCAACGAGCATGAGCACCCCGTCTGCCATTGAGAGCACCCTTTCCACCTCGCCACCAAAATCTGCGTGGCCTGGTGTGTCTATCACATTAATCTTATGGCTTCCCCACGTAATCGCGGTACACTTCGCCAGGATCGTAATGCCCCGCTCCCGTTCCAGGTCATTGCTGTCCATCACCCGCTCAACAACTTCCTGGTTATCCCTGAGGGCACCGCTTTGCTTCAGCATGCTGTCTAGAAGCGTAGTCTTCCCGTGATCTACATGCGCAACAATAGCCAAATTACGAACAGATTCGTAATTGTTAGACATAGACCCCCCCGCGACGCAATGGGACAAATCTATAGGATTCGACTAAATAATCAACGATAAAAACCACCGCGCAGCAAGTTATTATGCAATACTATCAACAGATTTTTCGAAAAACTCATACGAGAAGTCTTCCTTCTGCGGGTCAAATCTCACTTCCACCCTGCCCCCGTACGCCAGTTTGCCAAACAACATTTCAAGTGCCAGGTGCTTCTTGATCTTTTGCGCAATCACACTTTGCGCCTTTCTCGCACCGTATCCGTCTTGCTGCCCCATTTTCGTCAGAAATTCCACCGACGCTTTGTCGATGCTTATATCAACACCCTTTCTGGATAGCTGGTCTCTGAGCTCGGCAATGAACTTGCCAACCACCTTTTCCATCACATCAGCGCTCAGATAGGAAAAGGATACCACCGCATCCAACCTGTTACAAAATTCCGGGCCAAAAATTTTCTCTATAGCTTTGCGCTCGCTACCTATATGAAAGGTGCGGTCACGGTCAAACCCCACAGCGTTTTGACTAAACTCCACCGCGCCGGCGTTCGTAGTGAGTACGATGACAACATTACGAAAACTAACTTTGCGCCCGTAGGTGTCGGTGATGCATCCATAATCCATTATTTGTAACAATATGTTATAAACGCTACTATGGGCTTTTTCTATCTCATCCAGTAACAACACGCTGTATTGGTTCCTTGCTATGGTGTCAGTAAGTAGGCCGCCTTGCTCATACCCCACATACCCTGGGGGAGAACCTATCATCCTGGCAACGGTGTGGGATTCCATATATTCAGACATGTCAAATCTGACCAACTTCATCCCCATGTTCTTTGCCAATTGTTTCACTAGCTCAGTCTTCCCTACCCCCGTAGGGCCGGCCAGCAGGTAACTAGCAAGTGGCTTTTGGTGGCTCCTGAGCCCAGCCTTGGCAATTCTTATTGCATCCACAATCTGCGAAATGGCAGCATCCTGCCCAAAAATAACTTGCTTCAGATTTTCTTCTAAATTCTTCACTTTGTGAGTATCGCTTGCGAAAAGATTGTCGCACGGTATTTCAGTAATTCGCGAAATAATTGATTCAATATCCCTGCCCGTGACAACCTTACCATTTTCGCCCGAGCGCAGCTTGGCATATACCCCGGCTTCATCTAAAACATCCACCGCCTTGTCCGGCAGCATCCTCTCGGCTATATACCTGTCCGACAGCTCCGCAGCATACTTCACCGCTTGGCTGGTATAGTGTACATCGTGGTATATCTCATAATATGACTTTATCCCACTCAGAATCTGTATGGTTTCCTCTACGGTAGATTCTTCAACATTAATTTTCTGATATCTCCTCGCCAGCGCCCGGTCCTTCTCAAAATTGCTGTTATACTCCTTGTACGTAGTGGCACCTATACACCTAATGGAGCCCCTGGCAAGTGCCGGTTTCAGCAGATTACTCGCATCTAACGGGCTTCCGCTCGTGGACCCGGCGCCAATAATAGTGTGAATTTCATCAATAAAAAGAACGGCATTCTTCTTATTCTCTATAGCCCGGATAACCGCCTTTATCCTCTCTTCAAAGTCCCCACGATACCTCGTCCCTGCAAGTAGAGAGCCCATGTCGAGAGAGTATATTTCTACACATTTGAGTTGAGGCACAATATTCCCTTCGACGATGCGCAGCGCTAAACCTTCGACTATAGCGGTTTTCCCCACACCAGAATCCCCAACATACAGGGGGTTGTTCTTCCTTCTGCGCAGCAGGACTTCAATGGTTCGCTCCTGTTCGTACTGCCTACCTATAACATAGTCTATCTTTCCATTCTTCGCCAAAACGTTGAGGTTCACACAATAAGCTTCCAGGCTTTCGCCATCTTTTGAGACCACATCTTTGGATATGTGAGGAAACCCAACCGCCCCTCGCTTGACAAAATCTACGTCTTTGCCCAGATCATGCTGATCATACAGCTCTTCCGGATGCTCGTTGCTGGAAATACAGCTCACAACATCAATGTACTTAACGTTGTGCTCATTCAAAAAAGAAACACTGCAGGAGTCTTTTTCCAAAAAAATCTCCGCTAAAACATTCACACCGTTAATTTCATCCTTTCCGGAGGCATGTGCGTGTACTATGGCCCTGTGCACCACCTTTTCAAATGCCATGCTTGGCCGCACTTCGGTCACGCTCTGATTCATCGCTATAGACATTTCGTATCTTAAGAAGTTAATCAGAGTTGCCCTCAATCTGTCTATAGACACCCGACACACATACAAAACCCGCCTGACATCAAGGTCATCAGTCAATGCTAGTAGCAGATGTTCAAGGGTTGCACACTCGTGACGAAAATCAAAAGCTATCGACAATGCCCTGTGTAGACTGGCCTCAAGGTTCTTTGATAACACGTAAATCCTACCCCCCAACTCTCGGGGCCAGGGTACCATCTAAGCATTAAAATACATTGAAAACAAAATGGGATCAAAAACGCAAAAGCGTGTATACTACCTCGTGAATTACGCGCTATAGCCGGGAAATAACGCATCTGCCATGAATCTCCATTTTAACAGCGTTGTTGAGTTCTCCACCTTGTTTTTCCTGGAGATGATTTTGGGCATTGATAACCTAATTTTCATAGCCCTTATCACCTCAAGGCTTCCAGAAGATCTACGCAACAAGGCACGAATTTGCGGTCTTAGCGTAGCTTTGGTGATGCGCTTTGTCATGCTGTTTGGAGCTTCGCTTTTGCTGTCCATGGATGAACAATTCATTACGCTGTCGCGTGTGCAAATCTCCTACAAAAACATGTTCTTTATAGCCGGCGGGGCTTTCTTGGTGTACAAAAGTGCGCAGGAAATTTATTTAGAGATATTTCCTAAACAAAATTCCAAAATTAGTGCTTCGCCCAAATTTTTTCTAGCAATCGGACAAATTATTGGGATTGATCTTATGCTCTCGTTAGACTCCGTGATATCGGCAGTCGGGCTAACTGACAATACACTTCTCATCGCCATAATATTTTCCATATACGCCATTGTTGCGCTATTCTTGTCCAAAGAGGTATCAGCCATCGTGCACAAACATGCAAGGGTCAAAACAATTGCGTTATTGTTCATAGGAGCATTGGGAGCGCTGCTCGTCGCAGAAGGCATGGGGCACAACATCCCACACAGCTACCTGTACACAACTCTGCTATTTCCGATAATAATGGAGTGCATGGACTGCTGGAAGGAAAAGCGCAGTTCACGGCATCACAAACCCTAGTGACAAGCGCGCATGGGCCTACAGCTGTTCAAAAACTAATAGTAACCGGCCGTAGATCTCAGCTCTACAACGCGTCGCACACATCAACACACCGAAGATGGATAGTGGGTTATTACATCAAATCACAACCCGCCACGGGCTTCGGCAACGGAACAGGCATGGGCACAACATCCCGCAGTTATCCACCCGTGTGGCACAGCCGTTCAAAAACTGATAGTAACCGGCCGCACACCTCACTTTGTGGTGGCCATTATCTCACTAATTCGGAGAAAATTATCAAACTCAACATCCAGCTTGAAATGCAACCTGGGCACATACCGCAATTTGAGGTACCTGAATGAATGGGCGAGCTACATCAGATACATAACCCGCCACGGGCTCCAGCAACGGAAGAGGCGTGTGGCACAACATCCCGCAGCCATCTACACGCAGCACAGCCGTTCAAAAACTGATAGTAACCGGCCGTAGATCTCAGTTCTACAACGCGGCTGTACACTTTACTTTGTAGCGGCCATTATCTCGCTAATTCGGAGGAAATTATCAAACTCAACATCCAGCTTAAAATGCAACCTGGGCACGTACCGCAATTTGAGGTACCTGAATACTGCTCTCCTAATGCTGTTAGACGCATCATTCAACGCGGCGACTACTTCGCCACCATCAACCGACCTGTCCCCAATTGCTACGAACACTGTGGCATTTCTCGTGTCTTCACTAACTTTAACACCAGATATAGACAGCATGCTGCTTAAATCATAAAATTCGCGAATGAACAGCTGGGCAAGTGCCCTCTTGAGAACCGATGCAACCTTCAGGCTGCGCAACCCAGCCGATGGAGTAAAAGCTATCATTCCACTACTCTAGCGTGCTCTACTACTTCAAGAACTTTTATCACATCACCCACCGCAACGTCTTTGGCACCTTCAACCAGCACACCACATTCCAGACCATGGCCCACTTCTTTTACGTCATCCTTAAACCGCCTCAGGACTTTTACCTTGCCCTCGCACGTTACTGCATCATTTCTGTAGATCTTCACCAAGGCACCTCTACTAACCGCACCTTCGGATACATAACAACCAATAACCGTCCCCCCTTTACCGCTGGAAAACACTTCCCTCACAACCAGCAACCCGACCTGCACCTCTCGTATAATCGGCTTTAGTTTTCCACAAACAACACCCTTCACATCATCTATCAGGTCATATATCACCCGATGATGGCGTATATCAACATCCTTCTGCCTTACAAGATCTCTGGCCTGAGCATCTACCTTGACGTTAAACGCCAGTACCACGGCTGATGCGGCCTCGGCAAGCAAAATATCTGATTTTGTAACATCGCCAATATCCTTGTGTAGGATATTAAACTTGACCTCCTCGTGCTCGATTTGCGCTACTGAGCGAGAAATAGCCTCCAGGGACCCAGCTACATCGGCCTTTAGTATCATGTTGACCCCTTCGGGCCTGTCCATAGAGAACAGCGGTCCTGTGAAAACGCTGTCATTCCTACCAGAGTCGCGCTCACGGGAAAAGTTGATCCCTGCCCTATGCTCCAGCAAATCCCTGGCGTGCTTTTCGGAAGGCATTACCAGAAAGACGTCACCCGCTTTGGGCACCTTATCAAGCCCCAAAACCCGAACAGGCGCGGAGGGGAGCACCTCATCTACACTATTATCACCGTCATCAAACATGTTGCGCACCTTCCCGTACGCACCATCCCCGGCTACTATCACATTCCCCTTTCTTAACGTGCCTCTCTGCACTATTACGGTCGCAACGACGCCACAGTTTCTCTCTATTTTTGATTCTATAACCACCCCTTGCGCCCTGCACGCAACCGGGGCCCGCAACTCTAACATCTCGGCCAGGAGCAATATACTGGACTTCAGCTTGTCTAAATTCTCACCAGTCTTCGCAGAGACGGGAACAATCATGACGTCTCCCCCCAGCTTCTCCGGTACGACACCGTGCTGGAGCAGATCATTAGTGATCTTCTCAACATTTGCGTCGCTCTTATCTATCTTGTTAACTGCAACCACCATGGACACACCCGCGGCCTTAACGTGGTTTATAGATTCCACAGTCTGGGGCATGACTCCATCATCCGCGGCCACCACTAAGACCACTATGTCGGTGACGTTGGTGCCCCGGGCACGCATATCGGAGAAGGCCTCGTGTCCGGGCGTATCGAGGAAGGTTATCTTTTTACCATCAACATCTATCTGATAAGCGCCTATGTGTTGCGTGATGCCCCTGAACTCCTTTTCTGCGACGTTAGACTTCCGTAAAACATCAAGGAGTGAGGTTTTTCCATGGTCCACATGACCCATCACGGTCACAACTGGGGGCCTTGGTTCCAGCGCAAGGTCGCTATCGCCAATATCGCACAGCACCTTCTCCATTTGAATCTTACTAACAACCTTGGGCCGGTGACTGAACCTTTCCGCAACTTCGCTTGCCACATCAGACCCGATAGCAGTGTTCTGTCTGGCCTCCACACCCATGTGTGACAGCACTCGCAACACATCCCCCACCTTCTCTGCCATAGCGGCGGCCAGCGCCTTGACTTCTATTTCGTCAGGGATTACCACTTCCCTGGATATCCTGCGCTCGCTTTTGGAACCGCCCCTACGCCTGGAAGACGCCCTGAGTACATATCGCTCCTCCACGCCACTAAGGGCGTTTTCTATATCTAGCTTGACATGCTTACTGGAAGCACGGGAAGCCGCAGCCTTTTTAATACCGCCGCCACCTTCCTTTTCCTTGATTCTCCCGCTACTAGCGCTTTGGAAAGAATATCTCTTACTTTTGCTATCGTGCCCCCCCTTTCCGGAACGCGCGCTCGCCGCGGCAGAAGCCATGTCATCCAACGCAGGAGGAGCAGTAGTTTCTGTAACTACATCTGCTGCAGTAGGGGCGGCTTCCTTCATGCCACCAGACCCCTCTTCCGCATCGTCCTCGCCGCGCAGCACCACCTCTGCCTCTTCATCCCGAAGCTTCCTGGCAGCCTCTTTCTGGGCGTTTATACTGTCAGCGGTGTGTATTGCATTAATCCTGGAAAGCTGCTCCCTAGCAGTCAAACCGCACGTAGCATGCCGGGGAGAAATCTGCCTTTGTCTGCTGTCGTCAGAAGTATAGGAAGCCGCACCTTCAGTGGGAAGCACGCCGCCAGCCCTTCTCTTCTTGCTGCGCACCTCAACAGTCATGAAGGATCTACCGCCGACGGAGGCAGGCGTTTTGGCAATCGCAGAAGCTCTGGCACCTAGTTTCAGCGTAGGACGCCCGCTGCTACCAGAGGAGCCACAATCCCCTCCAAACTTCTCAACATCACTCATCAACAAGTACCCGAAAAATTAAACCCACCCCATTCGCCTGCGAGATTCCAAAATGATGGAATCAACCTGCTCTTTACTCAACCTTGCCTTGGGAACCGTATCATAAAACTCATCGGTACACATCGAGGCGATGTCCTCCACGTTTCTTATGCCACCTTCACACAACTTCACAACATCTTCTATTTCCAGATACGGAAGCTCCAGCACCTCCTCACTTACGGACATGCTCTTTAATATCTCAAGCGCTTCCTCTCGTCTACGGACCAAATACTCAGCGGCCCGCTTCTTCAGCTCAACCGCAATTTCTTCGTTAAACCCGTCTATCGCGGTAATCTCAGCAACGTCAACTTTGTCCAGATCCTCTATTGTGGAAAAGCCTTCGCTGACCAAAAGCTGCCCTATAATCTCTTCGACATCCAACCCATCAACGAAAACTTTGGCCCCGGAACTAAGCTCCTTGGCCTTCCGCGTAGATTCCGTCTCATCCCCAATAACGTCAATTTCCCAACCTACAAGTTCGGAAGCCAACCTGATGTTTTGGCCATACCTACCTATCGCTAGGCTTACCTGGTTTTCTGGGACAACGAGTTCTATCTTCTCCACATCTTCGTCTATTATCACCTTCACAACTTCAGCAGGGGCTATCGCGCTTACAACAAATTTTGCAAGATCTGATGAATACAACACAACGTCTATCTTCTCCCCGTGCAGCTCGGAGACTATGTTTTGTATCCTAACACCCCGCGCACCGATGCACGCACCTACTGGATCTACGTTTTTATCTGAAGAGAATACAGCCACCTTCGACCTAGAACCAGGGTCCCTAGCCAAGGCCTTTATAGACACTATCCCATCGTACACTTCGGGTATCTCCTGCTTGAACAGGAGCTCCATGAACCTTTTGCTGACCCTAGAAAGAAAGATTTGGGGACCAGACAGCTCTTCCTGGCGGACCTCCTCTACATGGGCTTTCACCCGGTCATTAGGGCGGAACACCTCCCCCCTTATGGTATTATAAACGGGAAGGTATCCCTCACTACCGTTAAGATCAACCACCACGTTGTTGTACTCAACTCGCTTGACTACCCCGTAGACGAGGTCCCCAACCCGATCTTTGAATTCCTCATACTGGCGCTTACGCTCTTGAATCAGGATTAGCTGTGCGACTTTCTGCTTTGCGACCTTAGCCGAGTTGTAGTCAACATCCACAGGGGGTAACGGTTCAAGCAAGATATCACCAACCTTCACATCCTTGCCATCGGCAACCGCATCAGAGATTTTGATCAACTTGTACTTGTTTACCTCACCAGACGGGATACCATACTGCTCCCCGTCAAAGCTCATGTCATCATTAACTACCAAAGCTTGCCTAGAGATGGAAATCACGCCAGTTTTCCTGTCTATTGAGGCTTTGATCTTGCAATCACCATACTTACTGCGGCTCACAAGCTCCAAGGCCTGCTCTATTGCATCTACCACCATCTCCAGATTCAGCCCTTTCTGTTCCGCAACATCCCGAGCAACTCTGATCAGCTCTAGATTATCAAAATTATACAGATTCACCACAAAACCCCTTGCACGCGCCTGAAACACCTATTACTACACCTTGATGGCAGAAGCGGCGCTCTTACACAGCACGCCACGGCGATTCTACTTATGAGGCCAGTTTGAGTCAAGACATTTCTCCACCCCTGCAAGTGGAAACGCAGTGCGGTATGTCAGCCACAGAGCCGCATAAGAGGCACTCAGTTTACCACGTGTAGAATATCCTGCAACATTAACACCCAGCTAACCCTTCAAGCGATAAGCACAACCTGCGCCCAATAACCCTATGATAGCACATAACGCCCGAATGCAACTGGCGCACACGCATGCAACTACAAACCCCCTAGCTTGCTGCAACTTTCCCCTTTTCACCAAGTATCAAAATTGCTGGAGTAAACAATAACGTGATAACCGTGGCAAGCAGCAACCCCACGGAAGTGGTGGTAGACAATTCAAACCACATCTGGCTAGATGGGGAATCGTACAAGACTCGCCTACCGAGAAAGTCTATACTGACCCTCAACACCATAGGTAGAAGGCCCAGAACCCCGGTGATAACGGTCAAGAATATCGGCCTTAGTCTGGACAGGGCGGACTTTAATATGGCCTCTTTTCTATCCGACAACGTCTTAAGATTCTCTCTGTAAGCATCAACTAGTAATATGTTATTGTTCACCACTATACCGGAAAGCACAATAATGCCAACTCCACCCATCACAACCCCAAACGCCTTGTAGGTAACCAAAAACCCTAAAAATACACATGTGGTGGACAAAAACACAGCGGTCATCACCACGGCAACGTAATAGAAGTTGTTCAGCTCTCCCACCAGCACTAGCACCATTAGAAGCAAGACCAAGCAAAACGCTGTGATCAAAAACTCCTGCGATTCTTCCTGGCTTTCTATATCTCCAAGAAAACTGGCCGTAACCTTCTGGCCAACCTGCTTATCCAGAATACCTTTCAGGTACTCTACCCTCTCACTTACAAGATATCCCGGCAGCAAGTTGGAGTAAATGGTGAGCGACCTCAATCCATCCACCCGTTTTATCACGTCTGCTCCGCGCTTCACCTTTTCGTCAACAAAGTAGGAGACCGGAACAGCCCCGTGGACAGTATTTATAGACAGACGATCTAACCCCTTGAGCGATCTGCCATCTTCATGAAACCTAGCCAGAATGTCTATGCCATCCTTGACGCCTTCTGGGTAATATTTGCCCACAATTGTGCCATTCGTTAGCAACTTGACAAACTGCCCCACCAATACCACATCCGCACCAAATGAGATTGCCTTCTTCCTGTTTATATCAACGCTCCACTCCGCCCCTGTAAGCAAGTTATCGCGCGAGACTCCAGTAAAACCTTGAGATTCGCCCATGGCCGACACCAGCACATTGGCGGCAGATTCCAGATCCTCAACATTTTCGCCCCTTAGGTTCACTTCCAGCGGCTTGCCTTTGTTCGGCTTCATGCTATCACTCTTCACGTCAAACGTTACCCCAGTAACGTCCTGCAACCGCCCCATGATTTCTTCCAACAACACAGTGGACTTTTTGCGCAGGTACCAATCCTGAAATTCAATATTAATTGCACCAACAACCCTGCTGTTCCATGGATCATCAAAACCGCGCCCCACCAGCGCATAGAGAAACTTGATCCCTTCTACACCTGCAATTCTCTCCTCCGCGCACCTGATTATTTCATCTTTCTCCTGTATCGAGAGATTGCTATCACTTTTGACCTCTATAACAGCACGGTCAGGCTCAATATTGGGAAAGAACTCCATTCCTGGGCCTATGGTGAAATACGCTATGGTAGCTAGCATTAAAGACCCAACTGTCGCGTATACGAACTTCTTTGGGTGGTCAAGCACAACACGCAACGCTCTGACATACAAGCGTGTCGCGCTGCCTAGCTTATCGATATCCAAGGCTTCTATTGCATTGATTTTAGACACATCTTCTTCAGATGTTGCCGAGGGCCTGCCAAGCATTGAGCCCAACACCGGAGTAAATACTATGGCCATAATCCAGGAGCCCGCCAACGTGGAAATCGAAACCACCGGTATGTGCTTCATGAACTCACCAGTAATACCTGGCCAAAAAAGCAATGGAATGAACACCACTAATCTCGTCATGGTGGATGAGGCTATGGGCCACAACATTTTGGCAGCGGCCAATTTGTACGCTGAGGTCCTATCCAACCCGTACACCATCTTCCGGTCTGCATACTCGCTCACTACTATCGCATCATCCACCAACATCCCCACAACCATGATTAGGGTGAACAGTATGACGATATTAAGGGTGTAGCCCATCACGTATATGACGACAATCCCCAATAGAAAAGAAATTGGTATGGAAAGTGCAACCAAAACGGCTGTCCGCACGCCCATAAAGGCCATCATCACTAGCAGCACGAGTAGCACGGAGAATGCTACGGTGTTTTCAAGCTCATGCAAGATAGCTGACACTTCTTGGGATTGATCCTGGATAAAAAGCAGTGACACCCCCTCTGGCAAAAATTTGCTTGCGCCCTTCAGCAGGGCAGTAACATGCCCGACGACTTCGGAAATATTGCTCCCACTTTTTTTCGAGATTTCCAGTACAATACACCGACGTCCATTAACCCTTGCAAGCTCCTTGGCGTCTTCCAAGGCCAATTTTACTTTCGCAACGCTACCGATAGTGATCACGGCGTTACCATGCGCCCTTAGCACCACATCCATAATCTGTTTTCGGCTGTCTAACAGGCCATTGACCTTTATCTTATGGCTACCAACCTCCGATTCAAGTACACCATAATCCACAAACGCATGGTTCCTCGCAATCGCCTGTACCATATCCGTTAGTTGTATCCCGTAGTGGTCCATCAGCTCTGGAATCAGATCCAGCTCCACAACGTCCTTGCGTAGACCAACGGCACTTACCTTAAAAACGTCACTCAAGGCCTCAATCCTGTACTTTAGCTCGCGAGCCACAGAACATAAAGACCTGGCTGGCAAGTCCCCGGCCACTGCTACGCTGAGCACTGGTAGCAGGCCTAGATTCTTCTCTTCGGCCAGAAGTGAGGTTACATTTCTGGGAAGCTTAGGGCGTACCACATCCAGCCGGGCCCTAACGTCTTCCACGGCGGCTTTGATATCCGAACCATGACGGAACTCCAGCACCATGCTGACAACCCCATCTCGCACTATAGAGATGACCTTCTTAACCCCCGTAACCGATCGCACTTCTCTCTCTATGGGTAAGGCCAACAACACCTCAGCCAGCTCTGCGGGCACGCCTTCCATAGCGGCAGTAACGTTGATAATCGGAGCCCTAACTCCAGGAATCTTTTCACGTGGCAGTTTGTAGTAAAAGTATGCCCCAGCAATGGAGACAACAAACAAAATAAATAGGGTAAACCTGCTCCTCTCTAGAAAAAATCCTGAAATCTTACTCACAACAACCGCACCATTTTGTCAACACACCACGCACCCAAAAAGGCATACGACCAGAGCTAAAGCTTCTCATCTGGCACACCCTCACTCACCCACACCCGGAGGTAGCGGGCACAGTCTATATAACTAGCACAAATTCCGAGAAGATATAACTCCCCATAATGGGTCACCAACATCTACAGCAAGCTTCTCACTTCAAAATTGCAGGGCTTGTAGACGGAGACGGCTTCTCCTCACCCACGTTCGATATACCTGCAAGCGAGTATAGAGGCTTCGTACAGCAATAACATAGGAATTGCCAGACCTATTTGGCTTATAACATCGGGTGGAGTTAAAATCGCAGCCAAGGTGAATATAGCTACAATTGCAACTCTGCGTTTTCCCGCCAAAACTTTGTACGAGACCAGGCCAACTCTGGCCATCATTGTGAGTATTACAGGCAATTGAAACGCCATTCCAAACGCAAACATTAGCTGTAACACCAAATCTAAATATTCGCTCACGGACGGCATGAAGTCTATGGGCACACCAACTGAGGCGTCCCTATTCTCGAACCCCATAAAAAACTTCCATGCTAGTGGAAATATGTAGTAATACACCATAGCCGCGCCTGTGGCGAAGAGCACTGGTGAAGCCACCAGGTATGGCAGCACAACTCTTCTTTCCTCCTTATATAGGCCAGGAGCGAGGAACATGTAAAATTGCCAAGCAAAAATGGGAAATGAAAAAAACAGTGCCGCCATTGCCCCCACCTTCACGTACACAAAAAAGGCTTCGGTAAGGCCTGTGTAGATCAGGGAAAAATCTTCATTATCACCTGCAAGTTCCACTAAAGGTACTAGCAGGAACTCATATATCTTGTCGGAGAACAAATAGCAGACAATGAACATCCCGATGAAGCACACAACGGAGAACACAATCCTCCTTCGGAGTTCACGAAAATGCCCTGCTAATGACATGCTGCCCATATCCATTGAACGCACCGCTATTGCAATAGTACAGAGGGGATTGTTACATACTTAAGAAGATTTACCAAGTAGTCCGCGCGCAATGGTACAATCAAAATGGCCGGGGCACCCCTCACCCACCGCCAACAGGCCAATTGCTTCTAGCCGTACTTTCTGCGCACGTATGATTCAACTATCTCGCAAAACTCTCCGAGCACGTTTTCACCCTGAAGCGTACAGAGTTTCTTGCCGTCTTCATATACGGCAGCAACCTCCCTCTCCCCACTACCAGGTAGGCTAATGCCCAAATTCGCGTGCTTGCTTTCACCCGGCCCATTGACCACACACCCCATAACAGCAACAGTCATATTCACCACACCAGGGTTACTCACCTTCCAGGCCTGCATACGCTTGTCTATATAGTCATTAACTCCGCTTACCAGCTTTTGAAAGTAGGGAAAATTCGTGCGCCCACAACCGGGACAGGAAGTTGTTTGAGCAGAAAAAAACCGCAAACCCAGAGATTGTAGAATTTCCTTGCACACCCTAACCTCTTGCACCCTATCCTCTCTGGAGGTGGACGTCAGTGACACCCTAATGGTATCACCTATACCCATGAGCAAAAGGTGCGCCACCCCGGCTGTGCTGCTAACTATGCCCTTTAACCCGGTGCCCGCCTCGGTCAATCCCAGATGAAGCGCATAGTCGGCAGACTTAGATAGGGCAGAATACACTGCCACCAGGTCACGCACTTTGCTGGTCTTACAGGAAAGTACTATCTTGCTGCGTGGAAGGCCGATTCGCTCTGCAAGCTCAGCACTTTGAAGGGCCGATGTTACCAGAGCCTTTCTCATCACCACATTGTCAGGGTACGGATTCTCCAGGGATGCATTGTCATCCATGAGCTTACCTACCAAATACTTATCCAAGCTCCCCCAATTGACTCCAATCCGAACCGGAATATCGTGTTTTATGGCATATTCTATGACAGATTCAAAATTTTTATCTCTTTTGTCGCCAAAACCCACATTCCCCGGATTGATTCTTATTTTCCCAAGAAATGCCGCATAATCTGGATACTTATCCAACAGGCCCGCAACCTCATACTGCCCGCAACCAACGACCATCTTTTCGTCAAAGCCATGGGAGACCAGGTGCTCGACAATTTTGGGTACGCTCTTTATAGACTCCTCGGAATTTATAGCAACCCTTACAAGCTCAGACCCTTCTCTTGCAAGGTCGAGAATCTCTTCTAGGTCAGACGAGAGGTTCCCGGAACCCCCGAGGGCCATAGACTGCACCACCACGGGGTTGCCCCCGCCTATGATAACCTTACCTACTCTGACTGCGCAGCTAAGCCGCCCTGCACTTGACGACTCCCCAATAACAGACTCAAAGTCCGATGCACCCGAGGCGGCACTAAAACCAACCACTAAGCTTCTCCACTGGGGAAGAGCAGGTTAATCCATGCGCTGAATGATGTAGTCGCTTTCATACTCGTCGTCATCAAACTTCCAGGAGTCTGTAAAGTCGCCACCGACAATCCCCTTCTTCCTTTCCTCTGTGGCACGCACCCCTTCTTTTTTATCATCGACAGCACCTTTGCCGCTCTGGATTGTTCGGGGCACGTTTGCCATGGACCCACCGCGGTTCTTGACTCCAACTCCAGCTCGTTTACCACCGGTCTTCTTGGCGGCGGGCTTATCCCCCTCCCCTTCCTTACCGACATTCAACTTTTGACTCTCACGCACATCAGGAGCACGCTCTTCAGCAGAAGGCCGTACCGCCGGAGGAACTACACTACCTGCAGATGCGGAACCCGAGCCCTCCCCAGCAGGGCTACTGCCAGGTTTTTCGTCTGCGGCCTTCTTCGTTTTAGAGGAACCTGCCTCACCCGCGGAGGGTTTCATCTCCTTAGCAGTAGAATCTTTAGCAGCATCTTCGGCAGTAGAAGGCTCCTCCTTCTTAGTAGCAGAAGGCGCTGCCACCAGAGGGGCTATTGGGGGCACTACCGCAGGTGCAGGCACGGCCTTAACTGCTGAAACATCAGCAGGCTCCTTAGCATTTTTACTTTTCTCTTCCGGAGCTTTATCACCACCGCTCTTCCTGGTAGAACTAGCCGGAACAGTAGGCTTTTTCCTGGTTTCCTGGAAGTACTTGGTGGCAGCTTTCTTGCCGCCTGCAGTCGGACCTGCTGCAGGAGTCTCACCCTTCTTTTCCTTCTCCTTGCCTGGAACTACAGGAGCGCCACCAGTACCACCTTTAGCGCTAGCCCCGGCCGCGGTAGCGGGCTTGACATCACTAACAGAGACTTTCCCTCTTGAGCCAACACTAGGGGCCCGCACATCGCCAGGTGTGCCACCGATCTTAGTACTACCCTTAGCTGCCGATCCAGCGTCAGGGGTGGATCTCTTAGACTTAGTAGGCAGCAACGCACGCGCCGCACCCCCGCTCGGAGGTGTGCGCACCTCTGGCTTTGCGGCTACCTCATCCTTGGGTTTCAGATCCACGTCCAAGAACCTAGCGCCCTCAACCCGGGTGAGGTCAACCCCTTCCTTGTTCACCATACCCTTGCCGCTGCCTTCCACCTTATCCACGGGAATTGCGCCATACTCGCGCAGCTTTTCTATAATATCACGCCCCGGGGCTTTGGTGCGCCCACCGGCACGCTCTTCGGAAAGCCCCTTACCTCTATCAGTGCGCAAATCCCGCGCACCAGAGGAACTAGCCAGGACATCCTCCCTCCGCTGTTTGTACACCTCATAAGATTGAACAAACTCCTCATCCTCATCGAAGAGGTCCCCACCCGGGTTGTACTGGGGGACGTAGCCCCTACTCATTTCAAACACGTTTCCTCGTATAGTACAAGAATCCACAAGCAACGCTAAACCCAACAAAGAAATCACTAACCTTGACATGGAACCAACCGATGAAGCTGACACAACATAACACGCACTAGACACCCACCGCCACCGGGCACCCACGGGCAAGCAACGGTACACCGCCCACTACCCGCATGGGAACGTACCCACGCGCATTACATACACTACTACTTACCGCAGCACAACATTTATCGCACAAAAAGCATGCAAGCTTGTACGGTTACTGAATCAATTCAGAAACTTTTAGTGTGTTTATAATCTTCCGGACACTGGTTCTGCACAGCAGGTCATATTCGCTTACTTCCGATATAGAATTGACTTCACAATAGGAAAGCTCATCCATGGCGCCCGCGATAATGTTAGCTATATCCAAAAACCCGACCTCGGAATTTAAAAAAGCCTCAACCGCAACTTCATTTGCAGCATTTAGTGCTATACCCGCAGCATGAGGCTTGGACGAGCGAAGGGCTTCAAATCCGAAATTTAGCGCGGGAAAACGCTCGAGATCGGGCTCTATAAACGTTAGCTTCCCATAGGACACCAGATCAAGATTGTTGTTCCCACACACAGTCGCTTGTTGTGGCCAGTATAGGGCGTGAAGTGTGGGTATGCCCATATCTGGTATGGACATCAGGGAAACAGACACTCCATTTGGGTACGCAGCCACGGCATGCACTACGGATTCAGGGTGCACTATTACATCGATCTTGTCTGGATGCAGAGAAAAAAGGTAGTGTGCCTCTATAACCTCCAACGCCTTGTTAACCATGGTGGCACTATCAACCGAGATTTTACGCCCCATTTTCCACACGGGGTGCACAAGGGCATCACTGGGCGTCACAGCCCTCATCTGTTCTCTAGTCCACTGCAGAAATGGCCCACCAGATGCCGTTAACGTGACTTTATCAACACATCTATTATGAGCAAGTATCTGAAACAAAGCGTTATGTTCAGAATCCACGGGAACGATACTGACGCCCATTTGCTTAGACAAATCGACGAGCAGGTTGCCTCCGCAAACTATGCTCTCTTTGTTCGCCAAAGCAATTGACTTGACTCCGGACTCTATTAGACGAACAACCGGGCGCAAGGCCGCTATGCTAGTTATGGCCATCACCGCGCTGTCTACCCCACAGGACGCCGCATCCATCACACCGGCCGTGCCTGCTCCTACCTCAATGCCTGTATCACAAAGCAACTCTCGTAGCGTCGTATACGCGGCATCCTCGGCCACAACGGCCATTTTCGCGCTTAACAGCTTTGCCTGCGATGCCAGTAAATGTGCATCCTGCTTGGCAACCAAAGCCACAACCTCAAAGGCACTGGGATTGTCGCGTAAGATTTGAACTGCCTTTTGTCCAATGCACCCAGTTGAACCAAATACAGAGACTTTTTTCCGACCCATGTGAACACTCAACCGTTCGACCTAAGTGCGCCCTCCAAAAACCCACACCAGGCCCTGGAGCAGGATATCAAAATACGGGGACAAACACAAGGCAATGACGCTCAACAACATGCAAACAACGGCAATAACAGTCAGGCCCAAGTGGTGCGTAAGCGCTGGATGCCCAGCACCCATTGCCGGTTGATCGAAGTACACCACCCTAGCGATACGAAAACAGTAAAAGCATGGCACAATCCCTACTGCACACACAAGCAAAACGTACGAGAAAGCCACGACCGTTGGGATGTCTGACATCGCAATAGATTTGAGCAAAAAGTATTTGGGCCAGCATCCCAAAAACGGCGGAAACCCGGCAGCTGAAACCATAGAGACGACCAACGCGAAAGCCACAAACGGGCTACTTCGGTGCATACCAGCAAGGCTTGCTAATTCAAACCCTTCATCATCGTACCTTAGGAGTACAGAAAAGATCCACGCGTTGATGATCCAACCCGTTAACACGTAGTGGAAGATGGCATACGAAGACGTGCCGTGCAAGACAACCACCGGCAGTACGTACCCTAGCTGCCCTATGTTGGAGTATGCGAGCAACCTCTTTATATTACTCTGCCGCAGAGCACCGAGCTCCCCAACGATCGTAGACAACCCGGAAGCGCAGATGAACCCCAACAGAAGGCCCTGTTGCAGCACTCCATTTTCCCCAACCATGCGCGCAAGTAATAAAATCGCTGCAGATTTCGTAACTATAAGGAAAAACGCCATGGCCGCCATAGGAGAGCCATGGTAGGTATCCACTGCCCACATATGAAACGGCACCACAGCAAGCTTAGAAAGCACGCCCACCAGTATGAACGCACACCCCAAGGCGGCACCTAGCGAGGCGCGCCCTTCCAGAACCTCCTTCACCACACTACACTCCAGCCCCGGGGAGTACCCATATACTAAAGAGATTCCGTATAGCATGACGCAGGATGATAGGGCACTCAACATGAAGAACTTAAGTGCAGATTCAGACGCATGCTTTGAGCCGCGATTAAAGCACACCAGAACACAGGATGATAGGCTATTGAGCTCAAGCGAAATATAAAAAGAAAGAAAGTGGCCGGCCTGCACCAAGGTCATCGCACCAAGTATGGCAAAGAGCATGACCACAGAAAATTCGTAACGCGCCTCTCTTTTTGCGCACAAAGACAGGAAAGAGGCTATGAACCCCGCAATGCTTACGAGCACCCTTGACGCGCAGGTGTACCGAGTATGCAGCACAAGGCCGTTAAACAGGGTAGTGTCTTCGGCAACGTGATTAACAGCTGACAACCATGAGAGAAAAGCCACCACACCCATAGAAACCGCCGACAGCCTGTGTATCCAGCGTGCATCCACCACCATACCCAACAGTAGGACAACCATCGCCGAACCCAAGAGATAGAGTTCGGGCAATATGCGCAGTAGATCTTCCCAATACATCTTCACCCCCAAGAAGGCTGAAGCTTATGTAGAGGCACTAACAAATGCTCTACAGCGGGCTTTAACATGGAAAGCAGCGGCGCCGGAAAGACACCGAGCACCAGTACCAGGATGGCCAGTATCGCCAAAATGGCAAACTCCCCGGCGTTAATATCGTCAAACGTGCCGGAATCTGCGGGAGCGGAGCCCCAAACAACCTCCTTACACAAACGCAGCATATACGCAGCGCTGAGCACTATACCCACGGCAAAACAGGCAACCATCGGCCCAAAGGACTTAAAAATTCCAAGCATCGATAAGAACTCCCCCATAAACCCGGAGGTACCGGGAACCCCAGCGGAAGCCATGCTGAAGAATACTATCATCGCGGAAAGCCTTGGCATTTTTGATGCCAACCCAGTGCATTCAGACATCTCCATAGTGCCCGTCCTGCTGTATATCATGCCAACACATAGAAACAAAGCGGCGGATATTAGGCCATGGCTGAGCATTTGATAGACTGCCCCCAGTATCCCAGATTCATTCAAGGAAAACATCCCGGCAGCAACAAAACTCATATGGGCAATGGAGGAATACGCTATAAGCATCTTCATATTACGTTGCGCGAAGGCAACTAGAGATGAATAGATCAACGATGCGGCGCTTAAGCACACCACAAATTTCGCAAAATGCACACTAATTGCCGGCAGCATCTGGATGCAAAATCTGAAAATCCCATACCCACCAAGCTTTATCAGCAACCCTGCAAGCAGTACGGACCCCACAGTCGGCGCTTGCACGTGTGCGGTCGGCAACCATGTATGGCAAGGCACCATCGGGAGTTTTACGGCAAATGCAATGAAGCACAAAATCCAAAAGTATATTTGCCAGCGAAAATGCGTATTCGCCGCCAGCCCGGCAGCGACATCACTAAATGACCCAGAGGTTGCATTGGCAACAGCATCCATACACGCTACCGCGGCCAAGAACCCAACGGAAGCTGTTGCAGTGTATATGAGGAATTTGAACGCAGCGCCCACCTTATCGCCGTGCCCCCAGAACCCGATGATGAAGAACATAGGAACCAAAGAGGCTTCAAAGAAGATAAAAAATGTTAGGATGTCACATGTGCAGAACACTGCAATCACACAACTCTCCAGTAGGAGGAGCAGCGAAAAGAAGGAGGGAGCGACCGGCGCCCCCCGTGTGCTGAAAACACAAAAAAGCGAGCATATCAGAAACAAAAAGGTGGATAGCACCGTTAACAATATGGACAGCGCATCAGCAGAAAAAGCACGCTCCACCCATCGCAGGCTAGCAACCTCCTGCGTGACTGTATCACCAACGCGCACCAGCAGCACAGCACTCATGCAAAACACCGCCAGTGTGACAACCACAACAGCCGGACCTACAACCCTGGACAGAGCGCCGCGCAAAAAAGCCACCAGACAAGACCCCAACGCTGGTATTAGGATCATTGAAAGAATCACCGTATTCCAAAACTATATATCACCAACAACGCAGTAGCTGCCACCCCAGATAACATCACAAGAGCATAATCAAACGCGCGCCCGCTCTGCACCTTGACACTATACCTGGCGCATGTGCCCACCGCCCCAGTAATACCACCTAAGAGGAAATAATCAATCACTTTTTGATCTGCAACAACCCGAAAGGTCGTGGCTATTCTACCCATCGGACGCACCAGCGTTAGATCATACAGCTCGTCGAAGTAGAATTTGTTCTTCAAAAGGCCACAGACGGGCCCTACAAGTTTGTCCGGGAGGGCGATGACGCACAATCTGCTGTGGTACACTAGGTACAGTAGCGCACCAGCAATGCCCAGCGCCGCAGGAAGGAAAGAAAGCAGCTGCCCGATGCCCTCGTGTGGATGCACTGCCAGGCTTCCATCCCAAAATTCACTTCCAGTGATGCCCCAGAAATTTTTCAGCCATATACCGGAAAACACTGCGCCGATTGCCAGAACAAACAGTGGTAACAGCATAATGCTGCTGGATTCGTGTATCGATGCAACTCGCTCTGTGGAGGAGTTGTGGAACACCTTCAGCATAAGTCTGCACGAATACACAGAAGTTAGGCAGGCGACCAAATTCGTCACCGCAAACCCAACATTGCTGACGATACTACTCTCTATAATCAGCTCTTTGGAATAAAACCCAGCAAAGGGGAACACGCCCATGAGGGCCAAAGAACCTATCCACATCAACGTGTAGGTGAGCGGTATGTCGCGCCAACAGCGCCGGCTCATGTGTGTAATTCTCTGCTCACCAGCATTGGAGTGAATCACATTACCCGCGGCGAGGAATAGTAGAGACTTAAAAAGCGCGTGTGTCGCCAAGTGAAAAATCGCCAAGTGGTAGTTAGAAGTGCCACATGCTACGAACATATAGCCTAGTTGACTGCAAGTGGAGTAGGCTACTATCTTTTTAATGTCCTCTTGAACAATTGCAACCAACGCTGCAATCAGGCACGTTGCCAGCCCGACCGTAAGTACCACATCCCGAGCAGCTTGTGATAGCTCAAAAATTGGCGAGCAACGCGCAACCAGAAAAACGCCTGCCGTCACCATGGTCGCCGCGTGTATGAGTGCAGATGCGGGAGTGGGCCCCTCCATAGCGTCCGGAAGCCACGTGTGTAGACCGAGCTGGGCAGATTTTCCCATACACCCAAGAAACAGCAATATACACGCAATACTTACAACCTGTATTTGGTATCCAAAAACGTTTATAACGCCGAAACCCGCTCCGTTTGAGATCTGCTCGAAAATTTCATCGAAACTCAGAGACCGAAACACATAAAAAATGGCCAGCATGCCACACAGAAAAAACAGATCCCCCACTCTATTGACAACAAACGCTTTCATTGCTGACCTGTTGGCTGCGTCTTTCTTGAACCAAAACCCTATCAGCAAGTAAGAACATAGCCCAACGCCCTCCCAGCCGAAGAACAGCTGCACGAAATTCCCACTTGTCACTAGGACCATCATGAAGAAGGTGAAGATGGATAAGTAAGCAAGAAACCGCACTCCACCGCCATCACTGCTCATATACCCTATCGAATAGAAATGCACCATCAGCGAGACGGTAGTCACAACAACAAGCATCACAGCGGATAGCTTATCTATGCAAATTGACCATTGCACCGCCATATTTCCAATATGGAACCAGGGCATCACCTCAATACTGTAGCGCTGCTGTAGCGTAAGGAATAGGTACCAAGACAGTACGGCTGAGCAAAACACGCACGCGGAGATCATACCAGAAGACAGCAATCTGCTGCGCCCCATAGCCTGCCCGATAATAGCCCCGATCAGGGGGAGCGTAACACACAGAAACTCGACACTAAACATACGACCACCACAGGACAACTGGGCCAACATGGAGCCCACAACCTAAACGTACCAAAACGCGCGTGCCTACCACTCGCACTACATTCTCAACGAGCTCGCCTCACTCAGATCAATGCTTCCTACATTTCTGAAGTGTGCCAATATCACCGCTAAGCCAACAGCGGACTCTGCAGCTGCAACAGCAAGTATGAACACCACAAAAATCTGCCCGTGGATGTCCCCCTTGTACGCAGAAAATGCCACAAAATTTATATTCACGGCTAGCAGCATAAGTTCGATGGAAAGCAGAACGTTAATTGCGCTCTTACGCCCTATCACTATGCCACACCCACCGATGACGAACAGCGCAGCAGCAAACACCAAAAAGTGATTCAGGGACAAGCCTGCATTAATTAGAAACTCCACACTACCCCTCCTTCATGGAGCAAACTCACAACAGGCAACTCACTCCGCATCGGGAACACCTGCGCCAACCCCGGGCGAAAGTAACCTGATCTTAGACGATCTACCAATCTGCTGGCTGACATCCTGCTTCAAAGACTTGCGGCCGTCACCACCGCCAGCAACCAGAACGAGGCTGCCAACCC
The DNA here is from genome assembly GCF_000024505.1 of Anaplasma centrale str. Israel. Lineage (NCBI taxonomy): Bacteria > Pseudomonadati > Pseudomonadota > Alphaproteobacteria > Rickettsiales > Anaplasmataceae > Anaplasma > Anaplasma centrale. The sequence continues at coordinate 545,911 of NC_013532.1, read as the reverse complement.
CGGCAATGAGTAACAAAACCCCGGCCAGCTGGAACGCATAAGCATATTCGGTGTAAAGCCGCGAACCTATGAGGAACACGTTGCCTACGCCAACAACCCCCTCTGAAGCACCAATTGTGGCAGACTTTACGTGAAAAATTGAGTATACCATGCAACCAAAAAATAGGAGCATGCACGCAACCCCCAGCGGATAGCGCTTGACCAGGCCGTGTCTGGACCTCACTCGACTGATATCCAGCATCATCACAACAAACAAGAAAAGTACGGCGACTGCCCCCACGTACACTATGACGAGCAGCATAGCCACCAGCTCTGCCCCCAGCATGATAAACACGGCACTGGAGACAAAAAAAGTCAAAATCAAGCTCAAAACAGAGTATATCGGGTTTGGCAACAGGATAACACCTACAGCAGACAGTACCGCCACTCCCGCAAAGCAGAAGAACAAAAAGCTGAGCACCGACCCCTCACAGTGACAACATTAGGGATGATAGCACAACAGCGCGCAGGTGCAAGTTCATTCGTCCCAACCCATCGGCGATTTACACACAAAAGGCCCAGTTATGACACGATAACCCCAACAGCAGGGCTACAAGCACCATTTCAACTTGCAATAAATAGCATACACACGGTGGTTCACCGCCCTCGTTCATGAAGCCGCAACACTGTGCTTTTTCTTTCCCTTGTTACCAATCCGATCTTCAACCACGTGCCTGAAGTGGCGAAACAGGCCTTGTATAGGCCACACCGCAGCGTCCGCAAGCGCACAGATTGTATGGCCTTCAATCTGGGATGCAACGTCAAGCAGTTTGTCTATTTCGCCATCTTTTGCGGTCCCATCAACCATCTTCTTCATCATCCTCCACATCCATCCGGTGCCCTCCCGGCATGGAGTGCACTGCCCACATGACTCATGCATATAGAAGCGCGAAATTCGCTCGATTGCCTCCACCAAGTCTGTAGACTTATCCATCACTATCAGCCCGGCTGTGCCAAGGCCAGATTGTACGGCCTTGAGGGAGTCAAAATCCATCAGCACATCGTCACAAATAGATTTGGGCAACATTGGAACAGACGAGCCACCGGGTATAACAGCCAAGAGGTTATCCCAACCACCAACAACGCCACCGGCGTATTTTTCTATTAATTCCCGCATCGGGATCCCAAGCTCTTCTTCCACGTTACACGGCTTGTTCACATGCCCCGAAATACAAAAAACCTTTGTTCCAGTGTTATTGGGTTTACCCAAGGAGGCAAACCATTGAGACCCTCTACGCATGATGTCACCAACCACAGCGACGGTCTCAATATTGTTTACGGTGGTGGGGCAGCCGTATAGGCCCACGGCTGCGGGGAACGGGGGCTTCAACCTGGGCATTCCCTTCCTTCCTTCCAGGGATTCCAGCTGCGCGCTTTCCTCCCCACAGATGTACGCACCGGCACCTCTGTGGATAAAAATATCTAAATCATAGCCAGACGAGCATGCGTTCTTGCCAACCAACCCGTGTTTGTACGCCTCATCCAAAGCCCGCGACAGCACTAGGTACTCATTATAGAACTCGCCCCTGATATAAACATATGCTGCGGTAACGCCCATGGCGAAGCCGGCTATTAGAATTCCCTCTATGATCTTATGCGGCTCATACCTGATTATGTCTCTATCCTTACAGGTCCCCGGCTCTGATTCGTCAGCGTTAATTACCAAGTATGCCGGACGTCCTTCTGGGCGCGCCTTGGGCATAAAACCCCACTTCACTCCCGTGGGGAACCCAGCACCACCTCTGCCCCTCAATCCAGAATCTTTAACCTCCTGGATTATTTTATCGGGGCCCAGCTCCAGTATCCGTTTTGTACCGTCCCAAGCACCACGCGCCCTAGCGGCCTCAAGATATGGGCACTCCCTACCGGCGAGGTTGGTAAACACCGCATCTTCGCTTTTCACTCAACACCCCGACGAGCAAACAAACAGATACTAACCCACAATTCCAAGAACATCAAACCCGTAGAAGCAACCATTCGCTTATTTTTGCAAATCAAGTTTTACATTTACTCTCTCTGCAAGTTCATAGATACCATATTTCCAGCCGTAGCCAACTTGCAGGATGCTGTCTACAACACTAATTGCACTCCCCCCGCATGATTTTACTAGGTATTTGATGTAGAGAAAGAACTCTTCCCACACAAGCTTAGAAAACTTATCACACTCATCACCGGCTTGCAGCTCTTCCGGCGGAGAATCTCCCCTTCTGGCGCTCCTATACAACCCGCTAGAAAGATCTATAACCTGCTCCATCTTCCCATCGCGCATATCGTATGAGCGATAAAACCCCCCTCTACAGCCGCTGGACCCGGTAAACCCGTCAGAGATCATTGCAAAAATAACATCTGGCAGCTTGGCACGTGCGGCGTGCAGCGGATCATCCCGGTTTAGCCGCTGCACTAGGCCGTCTAAGGAGGAGAGAAAATTGTCTATCCCAAGTGTGTCTAGGATGGAGAACGGGCCCGGAGGAGGTACGCCCGTGCGTTCATTGGCAATTAGATGGTCAGCCACCTCTACCCCAATACCGCATTCATAGGCAGCTGACACGCACGTGGCCGCCCAGAAATACCCTATCCTGTCAAAAAGCTCGCCCTCGCCCTCAGAGTATGCAAAAACTTCAAGCGTACCTTTATAAAGCTCCTTTATAGAGCTTATAATATCCTCAGACTCTCCGGAGTGGGGGACGAGTTCCAGCACTGATGCCCCGCGGAAAAATGTGGGGAACCGTATTGAGGTCAGCTTGCGTAGCAGCTGCCCCGGCACCTTGTTACTGAGCTCATCCCGTAACGCAGGTTGCACATCGGAAGATAAAAAGCACGCCATCCCATCTGGGGCCACAGTGGCGTAGAACTTCGCTTTCTCATCCACCCCACCGGCGATGAGCTCCACTACCCAATCTACCCCTTTCAAATCACAGCGCGCAGGGTCAAAATTGCGTAGCTCAACACGCCGACCAAACTTCTTTGAAGCCGCGGCTACATCATTGCAGAACAGCACCAAATCGCCTTCACGCGGGATTAGGGTTTCTACGGCTCTGACGCGAGACAAAGTCGGGTCTAGCACTGCTAACTTCTTTATTCGCAAAAGCCCCTCCAAAACCGAGACCAACGGCAGCACGCCGCCAGCAGCCCAACGGGTGTGCGGGCCGCCTATCAGGCGCCGAACTCCTCTTCAACCTTCTTAACTATGTCATCTGGAGGGCTTTCACCCCATCCAGAGTAGAGAATTTCGCCATAGAGCGCAACATCCATTGAGCCACTCTTGCTCTTTGCAAGAAACATCTCTCTCTTGCCCTTGTCCACCAGTACATAATGCCAAGCCGCCCTGCCTTTGTCTTTTCCCCGGACTAGGAACAGGCAATCCAGCCTACTCTTCCTTGTAGCGCTAGCAAACCCCTCATTACTCGCCCTGGTAGTCCTGAGGACGCCCCTATCTTCGCTGAAAACCGCGGGTTTACTACTTCTGTTCTCAACAAGCTTGGCAAACGGTTTGCCAGCACCTGCTTCGTTCCCCTTCTGGGTAAAAGATTTTTTTCCACCGAACCTAGCAGCGAATCCCTTCCCGCCGCCAGCGGAACCCCCCTGATCCGTCATCGCGCAAATCCTTCAAAAGTACAACAATCCGGCAAAACAGCAACCCAGGCAAAGTGTACCATGCGCAATACCCGAGTTCAATACTATTTGGTCATGGTAGTTGACATTGATTATAAAAAACATAACCCTACTTGGAAGAATTCGTGTGGCAAACTGTGGGCGGTACATTGCCCCACGCAGCCCATTGATTAGCAGCTGGTATGAATAAGCTCTGGATATTGGCCGGGCCAACGGCTTCGGGAAAATCTGAGGTGTCTAAAATAGTGGCGGAGCGCCTAGGGTGCACGATAATCAATTGCGATTCGAAACAAATTTATCAGCATGTTCCAACAATTACTGACCAGGCAGAATACCTGCGGACCAGCCCACAGTTCAGGCTGTATGGCTACGTGCACCCGAGCAATAGTTATTCTGTGGGATTATGGCTGGAAGACGCAAAAAGGGAAATATTGCTTGCTTGGGAGAAAAAGTCACCCACAATAGTTGTCGGGGGAAGCGGGCTATACATTAGCAGCTTGATATATGGGCTTTCAGAGATACCTCCGGCGGATGCACACATCAGGCAAAAGGCCAGGGCTCTGCTTAGTGAAGTTGGAAATGATACATTTTTCGAATTGCTGCTCCGCAGAGACGCAAATGTTTGCAAAATTGACCGACGCAACTCCAACCAGCTCCTGCGCGCCTTTGAGGTATTCGAGAGCACCGGAGTTTCGATATTCTCCTGGCGGGAGCGCTGCCCGAAAAAGCGCCCCTTTGAAAACTGCGAGGTGTGCGTGTTATTCCCCCCTAAGGAGGAGTTACACCCCAAAATTAATAGCAGGCTGGTTGACATGATAAACTCGTCCGCAGTGGCTGAGGTTGAGTATTTGATGTCACTAAACTTGCCTGCAGACGCCCCAATCATGAAGGCCATAGGAGTGCGGGAGGTCATAGAATATTTACGCGGGAACATAAGCTTGCCCGAAGCTGTAGAGGCTGCGCAGAGAAACACGCGGCAGTACGCTAAGCGCCAGTATACGTGGCTTAGAAGGCAACTACCGCAGGATGCGCAGTGCCTCCCCACTCGTGAGGAAATGGTGCAGCACTTGATATCCAGATTAACCGGGGCGGAGAAGTAAAAACCAACGGCCAAGCTGCCAGCATTTGGGCCGGGTACCAACCTGCTAGTCTACGTATCTGTACGTATTGATAGTAAACTCAAACGGCACTACCCCGGCGGAGGCCATTCTGACGTTAGATAGAGAGAAAGAAACCAACACTTTGCGGCGTTCAGTTGCAGCTAGCACGCCGTGCACTATGTGCTTAACTCTAAACTCCACAACCGCACTGCTGAGTGAGGCCACGCTGCGGGGCAGTAGTTCGACCTTATCAATCACCGCCTCTAGGGATATGGCATCAGTCTTGTATTTTGATATCAATGGGTGTATAATTGCACCCCGCTCCATGATGTTTTTGAACGCAACAAACACCCTTCTGGATGAGTTATTCTTCACGAAGCCCAGCTGTGCCTCTGTGCCATCGGGAGAGTATGACTCATAGCGTTTTACGTATTCCCCCGCAAGGTAGGAAGAAAGAAGATCCTCCTCCCTTTCCTCAACATCCACGCTGAGCCTTTTGATCAGCAAGAATTCGTCGCTGTACCGATCTGTATATTTGATAAAGCTAAAGTCGGTCTTGGTAGGGAACATGGAGTACGTATCCCACATCAAGAACAGGAGAAACGTCACGAAAACCACGAGTGAGACACACAGCCACGCCCTCTCGCTGACGGCGGCCAAATACTTACGGCAATACCACTCCAGTGCATCTTCAAAGTACTTCTGACTCTCGCCGATAAATTCGCTCATTCCTTTCAGATCATTCCCCGACACTGTGCGGCAAGAACCCCACTTCCGACTGTTTTGTGGCCGTACGCGCATGCTAATTTAAAACAGTTGCTATTGTATTGACTAGGCAGCAATCTAGGCGGCTATGGGGATGTTTCCACGTTTCGTGCAAAAAGTCCACACATTTCTTAAAATCGCAACCCTATACCCCCAACCAGGGTCTCAAGCCGCTCTATTTGGGGCATTTGGGCTGTTTTTAACCATCAACGGCGTCTACTTCCAGGCTTTTTGAGGTCCGCACCCCCAGATTTTTCAGGCTTTTTGTACGAGCAAGTATGTTCCCATGCCCTTCAGAAAGCTTTTTCATCACATCGCGGTATGAGCTACCAGCGGTATCTATCTGCTTACCTAACTTTTGCATATCATGAATAAAAGACGCAATCTTGTCGTACAATGCCCCTCCTTGGCGGGCAATTTCCAGTGTGTTGCGATTTTGGTTCTCCAGCCTCCACAAAGATTCAACCGTCTTCAGGGTTGCCAACAACGTAGATGGGCAAACCACCACGATCTTACGATACCACGCATATTTGTGAAGTTCGGCATCTGCCTGAACGGCTAGAAAATAAGCGCTTTCTATCGGGATAAACATCAGCACAAAATCTGGGGTATTAATGCCTTCAACATCAGAGTATCGCTTACTGGAAAGGTCACTTATATGTGCCCTTACGGAGCCCACAAAATGCTTGAGGTGCGTAAGCCGGGCATCTTCTTGCCTTTCTGAACAGTATTTCTCATAGTGCACTAGTGACACTTTCGAATCCACAATAATATGCTTATCGCCGGGTAAAAGTATCACAACATCTGGATATTGCTTTCCCCCTCCTTCAACGCCCTGCAGGCCCATACCTGCACCGTGCAGCTTATAATCCTGCCCTCTGCGTAGGCCGGAATCTTCCAGCACTCTTTCTAATATGACCTCACCCCAATTTCCCTGGATTTTTGCTTCTCCCTTAAGCGCGTTGGCTAACCCTTCAGCCTGAAGTGTAATCTTCTCATTGGCGAGTATTATGCGCTGAATCTCGTTCTTTAGCGAAAATTGCTCCTTACCATGCTGGATAAACGCCTCTTCCAGTTCACGCTTCAGGGCTTTCATATTCTCCTTTACCGGCTCCAATACTCCGCTCAACCCCTCGCGCGACATTTTATTTAATTTATCAACTTTTTCATCAAAAATCCGATTCGCAAGGTTTTCGAAGTGTACCTTACACTGCTCATCAACACACTTCAAAAAGTTGTCTAGTTGCGCGCCGCCCTGCTCCAAACTCTTTTTCTCAACTTCAAGCACCAAGGCCCTGTCTTTGGCATCTTGCAACTTGAGCTGCAAAGACTGCACTTCCTCCTTCAAAAAAGCATTTTCATGTTCTGCACCCTGAAGTTTCTCCTCAAGATGCTTTTTTGCGGTGCTAACCTCGCCATAGCTGCGGTATGAAACCCGGGTCTTCAGCGCAAAAATATACGTAGCAGTGAACACGCAAAGTGCTTCCACCACCAATACAGACACTGTATACCAGGTAACATCCAGCGTCATAAGTGCTACCCCACACAAAATGGTCTTACAATTGTAGGGCTTATCATATAGTATGTCTAAGTTCTTTTGAAGCGCGATTCAGGAATTCCAGTGCACGACATTGAGCTTATTAAAAAAGACCCTGAGCTGTTTGACAGGGCCATGATATCCCGTGGCTTTGGTGAGCAGGCGGAAAAAATCATCGAATTAGATCTAAAAAAGAGGGGGGAGCTGTCTACTTTGTATTCCCTACGAGAACAACGAAACGCAGTAACGCGGGAGGTGGCCCTCTTGAAGCGTAGCGGAATCGAGTGCACACCCCAAATCGAGGCCTCCAAGAAACTGGCTGAAGAGATAGAAACGCTTGAGCACAGTATTAAGGAGGACACGAAACTTTCCAACTTACTTGAAAGCCTCCCTAATGTCCCTGACCCTATAGTGCCGGTAGGCAAAGATGAGAGTCATAACGTTGAAGTGCGGTCACACGGACAGAGGAGAGATTTCGCTTTTGGTATCAGGCCCCATTATGAGCTTGGCGAAATGCTGAATTTGTTGGATTTCAAGCGCGCCGCAGTGCTGTCTGGAGCCAGATTTTCCATTTTAAAAGGTCAGCTTGCGGAGCTCGAGAGAGCACTTGCAAGCTTTATGCTAGATATGCACACCAAGGAGTTTGGGTATACAGAAATATCACATCCGGTCTTGGTGAACGAGCGCACAATGTACAACGTGGGTCAATTACCAAAGTTTCACGATGATTCTTTCCGCACTACAAACAACTTCAGGCTTGCACCGACCAGTGAAGTTGCACTGGCTAATCTGGTATCGGGAACAACGCTCCCACGTGACTCCTTGCCGATGAGATTTACGGCATATTCCCAATGCTTTAGGGCAGAAGCTGGAAGTGCCGGCCTAGATACGCGGGGCATGATGCGACAGCATCAATTTGGCAAGGTGGAGCTCGTTAGTATTACTACAAGCGACGCATCAAATGCTGAGCTTGAGAGGATGACTTCAATCGCGGAAGAGGTATTGAAGAGGCTAGAACTCCCGTATAGAGTTATGCTATTATGTTCAGGGGATATGGGGTTTTCCGCAAGCATTTCTTACGACTTGGAAGTGTGGATGCCGGCCCAGGACAAGTATAGGGAGATTTCCAGCTGCTCAAACTGTAGGGATTTTCAAGCCCGAAGGATGGGAGCGAAGTATTTCTTCTTCGAAAACAAGAAAAAGCACTCCACACTGGTACATACCCTAAACGGTTCTGCACTCGCTATCGGGAGGACAATAGCCGCTATCATGGAGAACTATCAGAACGAAGATGGATCCATCACTATCCCAGACGTGCTCAGAAAGTACACCGGAGCAAGCGCAATAATGCGCGCAGAAGATGCCCTACCTTGAGTCTGCATCAAGCCAGAGTCGAAAAGGTGGGGCTTCCTCCGGACAGCGTGCGCAGCAGAAGCTGCAAACAATACTGTGAAGTGGTAATCACTGATGGGCACACGCCTACATGCGTGTATCTAGTCCCATGTTTTCGGAACATACAGTTCACAAATGCACAAGGTGCATTGTGCCTCAACCCCATGATAGCGACGGAGGGGCGCTGCGTATACTATCGCGGTTACTATCGCGGTCAGATGCCACAACATCACTACAACTCTCCATATCAACCTGCACGATATCCAGACATCTTATTTCGGGTAACGAGCACTCAGTGCTTGCATCACGCTTGGGCGTCGGCACCGTCGGCGCCCCGGACACTCGAGCTACACTACGTTCAGGATACCCCATCTCGATCTCAATTAAATTTGGAACATATACCTCTCTGAACCTGCGCTCGGATGTAAGGCACCCCGGTAGTGGAGCCTGGTTTACCGTGTTTCTATGTAACAGATTATTGAACCTGTAAGAGGTACTCGTCATCTGCGCAGAAAGACATATGCACAATCCAATTAAACACAAAACCGCACCATGAATGGAGAGCGAAATGATAATGTGCTTGTCCACATCCTGTTTGCTGTATTTGCGCACAATGTACGACGCACCCGTAAAGGCAAGTGCACTGCAGGTAACCACAAGAGCGGCAACGGACCCAACTACAACCGCTTGCCTACTGTTCACAATCACCCCGCAACATATTATACAAACTCGCGCTCAGCGTGCATAATGCTATCATGTATTATGACAACTTCAACATATTTCTTAGTATATTTACCAATTTTGCCAACTGTAACCGGCCGCGCGTCCTGGGATAGATACCGTTACACGCAGTTGGAACAGCCGTGCTTTGGTGGCAATGTAACCCCGGCAGAATTTATATGTCTGCACGCTGGGCCTGCTGCACAAAACTTAAAATCGGCCAACCCGCATACCGTTAGGAAAACCCATACCGGGCTTGGCCTATTCCCATCGCACCAGAGGAGGCATGGACATCATTATTGCATCCGGGTTCCCATTGGTCATGAGGCCGAATCTTGTTCCTCTGTCGTATATAAGATTAAACTCAACGTACCTGCCACGCTTCAATAATTGAAAATTACGCTCCTCTGCCCCCCATGTTTTGTGCATGTTTCTCCTGACAATGGCAGAATACACCCGCAAAAAGCATTTTCCAACCTCCTGCGTGAATGCAAAATCCTGCTCCCAGTTTCCAGTGCATAGGTTATCGTAAAATATCCCGCCTACACCGCGCATTTCTTTTCTGTGAGGGAGATAGAAATACTCATCACATCTTTGCTTAAACTTGGGATAGTATTCGGGATTAAACTTATCGCACGCAGCACGTATGCCCTCGTGGAATGTGGTTTTGTCATCTTCATCATAATATGTAGGGGTCAGATCCATGCCGCCACCAAACCAACTTTTCGAAGTGCACATAAACCTGGTATTCATGTGCACCGCGGGTACAAATGGAGACTGCATGTGTGCAACCACGGAAATGCCACTCGCCCAAAAATCACCCCCACTCTCCTGCGCTCCAGGTATCTCACGCGCGAAGTTACCGTCCATTACGCCGTACACCGTTGAAAAGTTTACCCCAGCCTTCTCAAACACTTTGCCAACAATCACGACTGACTCACCACCTCCACCACCTTCTCTGTCCCAGGTCCTACGCTTAATCTCCGGACGGCTATCAGAAAACTCCTCTTCGATCGCTAAAAATTGATCAACAATCCTATCGCGCAACTCGTGAAACCACCCTGCAACCCTTTCCTTTTTTTCGTTCATATAAGTCCGATTATTATCAACACGTAAAGCGTATACAAATTTCAAGCACAAACAACCACAAAGCAGCTACACGCGGATCACTACCACACCCAAAAAACCTATACCAAGCCAAGTTGCGGGACAGAACTCGAGGGGAGAATACACACAACGTTACCCACAGCAACACCATACGGGAGAAACCAGGCGCTTAGGGAAGCTTAGCCGCGCACAAGCGAGACGAACTTATTGTTCCCCACGGAACTCACAGCAGAGTGTTGTACCGGTGCCGTGCGTCGTAAATAGTTCTAATAGCAAAACATGAGGTATGGCACAATCGACTATATGGGATGTGCCACATGTTTCACGGGAAAATTTTATACAGGCCTGCAGCTTGTGCAGCATATTTGCACTCATTCCCTCATCTTGCAAAAGCTTCTCGGCTCCGTCTGATGAGATCTCTCGCAACAAACAACCCTGAGCATCTTTTACGCAATCTGCAGCATCTGCCAAAAGTACAAGTTTCGCTGCAGACATGGCCGAAGCTATTGCACCAGCCATAAGATCGGGGTTCACTATGTAGGTGGCCCCATTGGTGCCACTACACACCGGTGATATTACCGGAACAAAGTCTGACTCCTCAAGAAGGAATAGCAGGTCTGTATTGACTTCACTAGGCTCCCCTACAAACCCAACATCCATGATTTTTTCTATATTGTTCGGCCCTCCGTCCCTCAGGGTACAGCACATCTTTTTCGCTCCCACCAAGCAAGCATCCTTGCCACTCACGCCTACGGCGGAACCCCCAGCATTGTTTATCTGCTGAACCACCTCCTTGTTTACGAGGCCTGACAGGACCATCTCTGCGATTTCCAAAGTCCCCACATCCATAACCCGCAGGCCGTTAACAAAAGTGCACTCCCTGCCAAATCTTGCTAAAACTTCCTCAACTTTGTAGTCACCCCCATGCACCACAATCGGGTTTATGCCAACCTGCTTTAATAACACCACATCACTCGCAAACCTCGCAGCAAGGTTTGCGTCCTTCATTGCGGTTCCATCATATTTGATTACAAAAGTCTCCCCCGAAAACCTCTGTATGTAGGGCAGAGATTCAGACAACACTTTAACGTCACGCAGCCACTCACTATTTCCCAAAAATTGACCATCATTAAGCTCGGACATCGCGCCCCCCTGGCCATTCTTTGACACATTTTGAGACTTCATGAACCAACTCCTTTATCCCCTTTCCAGACTTGCTGCTAGTCCCAATTATTGGATGCAGCAACATACAACACCCCTTCACCCTACTCTGCACGGCAGACAGAACGTCGTTAAACTCCGTGCACGCCAATCTGTCAATCTTAGTCAGGACCAAACTGTAGTGTATGCAGCGCTCCTCAAGCCAGGATATAAAATCCATATCTACTTCCTTGAGCCCGACTTTAGAATCTATAAGCAAAACCAGCCTATGTAAAGCTTCCCTAGTCAGCAAGTAGTGTTCCACCAACGACATGTAAGAACTCGCGCTTTCTTTTGATGCTTTGGAGTATCCGTAGCCAGGAAGATCAACAAGCGCAAGTGCGCCTTCATTGAGGTAAAAGTTGATTTGCCGGGTAGACCCCGGATTGGAAGACACTCTGGCACCTTTCTTGTTTTTCGTTACTGCATTGATGAGGCTAGACTTCCCAACATTAGACCTTCCTGCAAAAGCAACCTCGGGCACCTGAAAGTCTGGTAGGGAATGCTTATCTTGCACTCCAGCAACAAACCTGCACTTAGACAACATACACGGCCCACAATTTCACAGCACCCAGTGTACATTGCGCGGCGGAGGTATAGTATCAAAAACTTGCGATTTTCTGATAGCAACGGGTAGTACATCTCAGCAAACACCATGACTGTTCCACATGCCCCCACCTGCGTGGAAACGTGTCACAACACTGAATGCACCTGCACACATGCGAAACTTACTAAAGTGCATTGATTGTTTTAATCCACGTGCGCGGCATACAGCACAAAAAATTTACAATGTTTTGCATAGATGTTAATATGGCCGCGGTTTGCGCTTGCGGTTTTGAACGGCTGCCCTAGCCATGAAGTACAGGTAAAATTATGAGCTTTGAAGACAGCCTTGAGGGGTTGTGCGAGAAATTTCGTATCTTGAAACAGCAGCTGTCGGATCCTGAGTCACTTGGGGTTCAGGCTTTCGTTGTTGCGTCCAGGGAATATTCTGACCTACTACCTATAATGTCTCTGGTTGAGGAATATCAGACAGCGCAGAAAGAAATTGAAGAGCTAGAAGGGCTCATCAACAGCACAGATACAGATGCGGAGTTAGTCCATCTGGCAAGGGAAGAGTTGTACACAAAGCAAAAGTTAATTCCAAAATTAAAGCACCAGCTGCAATTGTCTCTACTGCCAAAAGATAAGGACGACTCCCGCAGCGCGATTCTGGAAATCAGAGCTGGAACCGGAGGGGAGGAAGCTGCGCTGTTCGTGTGCGATCTGTATCGTATGTATATAAAATATGCGGAGAGAAAGTCGTGGAAGGTGGAGCCCATCGGCATCTCTACTACTGGCATTGGCGGATATAAGGAAGCCTCTCTGTGTATAGGAGGAAAAGACGTGTTCGCGCGGTTGAAGTTTGAGTCTGGCGTGCACAGAGTGCAACGCGTACCGGAAACCGAATCTTCGGGCAGGTTGCACACTTCCGCAGCAACCGTTGCTGTGTTGCCAGAGGTTGAAGAGGTAGATCTAAAAATTGACGAAAAAGACCTCAGAATAGACGTTTACAGGTCGAGTGGGCCGGGAGGGCAGTCAGTAAACACGACTGACAGCGCCGTTAGGATAACGCACATACCAACTGGCATAGTGGTGATCCAACAGGATGAAAAATCCCAGCACAAAAACAAGAGCAAGGCTCTAAAAGTTCTGAGGGCAAGGCTGTACAACCTAGAAAAACAAAAAATAGAAGATGAGATATCGAAAATGCGCAAAAGCCAGATAGGTTCAGGGGACCGTTCGGAGCGTATCCGGACTTACAACTTCCTCCAGTCCAGGATTACCGACCACCGCATTAACATGACGCTATATAGGCTTGAGCACATAATGAAAGAGGGAGATCTTGATGAATTTGTCGATGCCCTCATCGCCGATGACCAAGCAAACAAACTGCAGCAGATTTCCTCCTAGCGCGCTCCGCACATTTACCCATAACCTACGGCAACCTACGCGCCAGTTCCTCCAAAGGCAGCAACATCCAGAATCACGACCTCATCGGTAATACACATAGTCCACAGCCAACAACCTGCTCGGAAAATCAGAGCCTAATGCATCAAGTACGTCTCACTCATTGTTGCGTGGGCAGCAACCCGCATTGCCGTCACAACTAGGCCCCCTTAGGCCCACGTCTACAGCTCCACATGCTGCAGACGGCAGCGCTATAAAGGAAGGTTATCGTGCTTGCGCCAAGTGCGTGCGATTTGTTTGTCGCGCAAAAGGCTCAAAGCAGAGTGCAGGTGTTTCCTGGTGGAGGACGGCACTATGACATCATCTATAAACCCTCTCGACGCTGCAACGTAGGGGTTTACTATCTTATCATTATATTCCTGCACCAATCTTTGCAAACACTCCTGGTCTTTTTCATGGCGGAAAATAATTCCAACAGCGCCTTCCGAACCCATGACTGCTATCTCAGCACTAGGCCAAGCATAGTTGACGTCGCCGCACAGGTGCCTCGAATTCATCACAATATAGGCACCTCCATAGGCCTTGCGGACAATGACGCTTATTTTCGGCACGGTCGCCTCTGCATAGGCATATAGCAACTTCGCACCATGGGCTATTATGCCGGAATATTCCTGCGACACACCCGGCATGAACCCAGGCACATCAATAAGTGTGACAATCGGTATGTTAAATGCATCGCAAAATCTTACGAACCTGGCAGCCTTTCTAGAGGCATCAATATCCAAGCACCCCGCCAGATGCAGCGGCTGATTTGCTACAAACCCCACGGTATGGCCGCCTATCCTGCCAAACCCTGTGATGATATTTTTTGCGAAATCTGGCTTTAGCTCAAAAAACACTCCCTCGTCACACACCTTGTGTATCAGTTCGTACATGTCGTACGGAGTGCTGCTACTATGCGGAACCAGCGTATTTAAAGACTCGCTTTCTCTGTCCACAGCATCTCTTGTCTCTCTGAATCTGGAAGAGCTCCTATTATTTGCAGGCATAAACGAGAAGAACTTCCTTATCTGGCACAACGCGTCAATTTCGTCACTAAAAGCACGATCGGCAACTCCGGTTTTCTTCGTGTGTACGGCAGAGCCACCCAAGTCTTCCTGGGTAACTTCTTCAAACGTGACTTTTCTAATGACGTCTGGCCCGGTAACAAACATACACGAGCTGCCGCGCACCATGAACACAAAGTCAGTAAGTGCGGGAGAGTATACTGCGCCACCCGCACACGAACCCATTATTAAAGATATCTGCGGGATTACCCCGGACATTTCAACATTCCTACGGAATATTTCACCGTAGCCGGCAAGAGAATCCACCCCTTCCTGGATGCGGGCACCTCCGGAATCGTTAATGCCTATCACGGGCACCCCCACCTTGGCAGCTATGTCCATGACGTGGCAGATCTTTTTCGAGTTCATTTCGCTCAGAGAGCCGCCGAATATCGTAAAATCTTGTGAGTACACGCACACCCTCTGGCCATATATTGTGCCAGAACCGGTGACAACACCATCCCCCGAGATTTTTGCTTTGTCCATGCCAAAGTTGGCTGATCTGTGTTCCACAAACACCCCGTATTCCTGGAATGAGCCTTCATCAAGCAGAACTTCAAGTCTTTCCCTAGCGGTGAGCTTGCCCTTGCTATGCTGTTTCTCCACTCGGGACACACCACCACCAGACTTGAGCTTAGATTTCTTACTCTCCAGCTCTTGAATAACCGCAGAACACATCACATACCTGAACAAATTAAACTGTAGTATGCGAAATTATACCAAAAAAATCTCTCGATTTTCATCTTTTGTAAAACTAAGCCACTAATTGCAGACAAATCTCCCGAATTGTAGGGAGCTTTGGGCCCTAGCAGTCTTAGCGCTCAAAGTGGGTGCAGCAGGAACAGGTTCCCAGCCCCCATCAGAAGTTACAGCAGAATAAAGATCACTGGCAGCAGCAAGGAAATCACTTTGAGAAGCAAGAGCATGCAAGGAAGAATTTAAGGTAGACTTACCACACTTTGATGAGGGGTTTTGCTCTGGAGCAGTTAGTGGCAGCAAGAGTGCAACACAGATAGTTATGGCAATACAAGCCAGAGCCATGAGCAATCTATACTTTGGACTAGCAGCAAGAGGAGGAGTAAGCCATTTTAGCATTCTCATCCCTGCTTTTTTCTCCTGCTTATAGTCTTCTATCTCATCATGATTTAAGAGATCAGGACCACCTTTATAGTCTTTAGTATCCTTATAGTTATCTATAACAGAAGAGAAGCATTTAGAAGTTACAGGAACCTTAGCAGAATATAGATCAGCGATGGTTTGAATGATTGTACATACTGAGACCAATATAGAAAATGCCATCAGTGCATAAGGAATGAATGCTAGTGCTGCTGCACCTGCGGTTATAGTAACGGCTGCAGCCCAAGTACCACCACCCGTAACCTCACCCTCAGCAGCCGCACTTGCAGTCCCAGCACCAAAGCCAGCCTTAGCAGTTATACCACAACCTCCCAATACACTGGCTTTAGCGCTTACAGTCCCAGACACTGCAACAGTACCTTCAGCATATACAACACCCTTAGCACTCACACTACCAACACCAGCATAAACGCCACTTGCCTCAACAGTGATACCACCAGCCTCAGCACCAACCTTAGCAACACCAGCAGAAGTCCAAGCAGCCAAACCCTGAACACCATTACCTAAACCAACCTCCTTAGCAACCTCCCCAGACACACCATAAGCAACAGCCTTAGCAACATCAGCACCACTCCCAGCACCAACAGCAACCTTCCCACCAACAGCAACCCAACTAGTGGCACCAGCAGCCTTGGCAACAGCCTCGGCACCTGTAGCAGCACCAAAAGCCTTAGCGGCCGCCTCACCAGCTGTGGCAGCACTAGCACCCACACCAATCTTAGCAACAGCATCCACAGCAGCTTCAGCGGCGGTTTTACCGGCAATCAGCGCAGCATTACCTACAGCAGTACCAGCAGTTTTTACAGTGGCACTAGCGGTAACCACACCTGCACCAACACCCCAGGCAGTCCCAACTGCCTTTCCCACTGCAGTACCAGTCCCAACCACATTGGCAACAGCAGCCTTTATGGCGGCAGCAACTGTACTTGCATAAGCTGAGGCTCCAGCCAACACACCATTACCTACAGCTTGCGTTGCAAAATAACCACCTGCACCAGCAGCAGCTGCAGTACCTGCAGCTGTTATACCATAACCTACCCTTTTACCAACCTCTGATATATTAGGAGTTATAGGAGTAAGAACAGGTTGTAATGATTGAACAGTAACTAATCCTTCTTCCTTTACTTGTTTAACTTGCTTACAAGATCTAACTAAATCTCTTATAGAAAACCCTGTTACCACTGAACATGCTGCAGCCATCACACCAGCCAATGCAACAGCTGCAATCATCCATGGGCTACCAACAGCCACTGCAACACACAGTGCTGCTATGGCACTACATACCATAAGCAGCATACCCATATTCAGCAGTACTCCAAACTGATTTAACTACAGCGCCACCAGGAATCAAAATACTGCACAACTTCCCTCTAATAAGAGGTTCGCCTCCCTACACACCCTCAATAGCACCCTAGCCATGGACAGGGCTGTGTGGTTGGGGTGGGAGGATACACATCCAATTCACCCTAGTCAATCAGAAGAAGTGCGACTGCGGGCATAACGTTTTTCTCCTATATTGCCATTTTAGGACTTTTGCTGTACCATCCTGCCTGGGTTTGTGGAGCCGAAATAGTGCGCGTTATTACCAGGTTTGCTCCGTCTCCAACCGGAAGCTTGCATCTGGGTGGAGCGAGAACTGCTCTGTTCAATTGGTTGTTCGCCAGGCGCCACGGTGGCCAGTTCCTGCTCCGTATGGAGGATACAGACCAGGAAAGATCTTCCGAAACCGTTGCGCAGTCTATTATCGAAGACATGGCGTGGCTTGGGCTGCATCATGACCGAGATGTAGTGATCCAGTCTGCGCGGAGAGAACGCCACACACAAGTAGCAGAGGAGTTGCTTGCGCGCGGCAAAGCTTATTACTGCTATTGTTCGGAATATGATATTGCTGCTGAAAAACTGAGGCACGAAAATGAGGGTAAACATTACAGGCATCACTGCCCATCAAGGGATGCAAATCACGCACAGTCGGGCACTGCTGGGGTTTTGAGGCTTAAAAGCCCCGAAAACAGGGAAATAAAGTTTACGGATGGAGTATATGGGGAAATATCTGTAAGCAGTGAGCAGATTGATGATATGGTCATACTGCGGTCAAATGGCCACCCAACATATCTGCTGGCAGTGGTAGTGGACGACCACGACATGTGCATTACCCATATTATAAGGGGTTCCGACCACATAACAAACACGATAAAACAAATGTTGCTTGCCGAGGCTATGGGCTGGGACAATCCCCAGTTTTGCCACATACCCTTGATACATGATGAAGGAGGAGCAAAACTGTCGAAAAGAAACCGTGCACCGGGAGTGCATGAGTATCGGGAGCTTGGTTTTTTGCCCGAGGCTGTGTGCAACTACCTGCTGCGCATGGGTTGGAGCCACAAGGATGAGGAAATTATAACAATGCAGAGTGCAACTCAGTTGTTCTCGATAGAAAAAATCGGCACTTCCCATTCGTGCTTAGACAGCAAAAAACTGCTATTTTTAAACCATCACTACATGAACCAAAAAACTGAGCTTGAGATTCTTGGGCTCCTGCTGCCGTTTTTGGAACAAGAACTGGGCCACACCGTTGCTGAAACAAAACTCGCTCGGCTTTCTTTGGGAGTAAAAAAGCTCATGGAAAGGGCCAAGACTCTGGCTGATCTCGCTAGAGATTCGGTGTTTTATGTCCAAAATATACCAATTTCCGTTGATGACGATGCAAAGCAAGTTATTCTCAAAAGTTCAGAGCTGCTAGCCAAACTTGTAGGTGCAATGTCACAAATAGAGCCAAAAACCTGGACGAAAGACTTTTTATCTTCGTATATCAAGGAATGGACAAAGAGCAACGATGTGGTGATAAGTGATGTTTATCACCTGCTGCGCGCAGCCATAGCTGGAAGGCTTAGCACCCCGAGCATATCAGAGGTTATGGAAATATTGGGACAGGAAGAATGCATCGGTAGGCTGCGGTTTTTTCTCAGCGCATAACGTATTGCACTCCAAGGATTATAGGGGTTTCTACCAGTACATGAAGCACCTTGTCGCTAGCAATGCATGTAAGGCTAATTCTTTGCTACTTAGCACAGCACAGAAAGCTGTAGCGTATATGGCTGAACACTACAACGCTTTACTGAGCAGCATTATAGTATATCAGTGTGTAAACACTTGCCCAACTAATCCATCCAGCAGCAGCACACTTAGGAAAGTTGGTAGTAATGCAGTTCAACACCTTATACCACTGTTAGGCTTTTCTTCTATACTTTCAAGCATAGCAGCAAGACTGTACAATGCTACTAGTAAGGAAGACTTGGTCTATGCAATAAGTGTGGATAATGCCCGGCTTATCATGGAAAGCCAAGACTTTAAAGATGCAGTATGTAACAATTGAACTAGCGTTTTGCATTCGCGCCCACAAAATTCCTACTTTCCGAAAACGTTGAGTTGTTACGGATGTTTCACACAAGCGGGCCACGTGGGGGGAAAGTCTGGGAACACATTGGGTAAACCCTGGTGACCTTCCCACAACTCCCGGGGAAGGCTGCGCACCTCCAGCATGCAGGCTTGAGCACAAGAGTATGCGCAGCAGTACAGCTAATCAGGTAACAACCCCGCCAGCAAAGTAAGCGCAGCAGGCGGGGATTTGCTTCTTCCGACAGCGGTAGGCCTAAAATTTGACCTTCATCCCAGCGAGCATCACTCGCCCATTATTTACGCCATTAGTTTTCTCGCTGTCTAACACCACAGAAGACCGTGCGTTAAAGTAGTGGTAGTTCGCAAAGAATGAAAAGTCAACCCTAGAGGCGCTTGTGGAAACATTATATTCCGCTCCCAGCGCAATTTCGTTTAGCTTATTGCCGCTATAATTGCTACCCCTATAGATTGCTGAGACGTACGCCCCGTTATATTCATATCCACCTCCCAGCGTCCAAAAGTAGGTTCCTCCTGTCTTGATAAGCACTCTGTCGCGGCTATCGAGCACAAACTTTTCCCCGTTCCAGGCGTACATGTTGTTCACTCTATCTATCGGACCGAGATAACCGTAAGAGGCCGCCAATTTCAGATTTTTGTAACCAAACATCCCACCAAAGGCTATGTTTTTCACATCATCCAATTTTGCAAAGGAAACGTGCTCGTTCAACAGCCCTTTTTTGCTTTTCGCATACTCGCTGATTGCTGACACCTTAAAGTCCACCCCCTTGAATTGCGCTGAGTAAGTCATAGCGACATTAATCACGCGCTCGTACAAAGGCAATACGTGGCGAGTTCTGGCGTTTTGTTCCTCAACCACCGCATTCTCAAGAGTTCCCCGTAAAAAGCCCAGGCCAAGCCCAAGAAGCCCGCTCACGGGAGTCTGTGTTTTCACAGCAAGCTTACGTGGTACGTGTGCACTGATCACCTTATCCTCATCGTACCCGAACGGTGAGTAGCTGACACCCAGTCTCAACCCACCAAAACTTGGGGAGAGGTATGAAAATCTGAAAGGCAATGCATTAACTAGGTTAACTGGCAAACCGCGATTGGAGGCGCTAGAAACCCCTTTGGAGAATCTGTTACTGCCCTCCAGTATGCTCTGGCTGTACAGTCCAGTAGACAGGTAAAATGTATTCTCCAGATACCGCTTCCTCAGCTCGTTTGGAAGATCTACTGCATCGGCATCAGAGTTTTCCAAGGGGTCATGAATACCCCGCAGATTTACATATCGCATCCAAACATTGCCGTTATCCCCTGCCCCTATACTAAAAGCGTCGACTTTCATCAGGGAATCAACGCCCTCTTGGTACCCGGCCCTCAAGTCACCAAACTGTGTGTTGACGAATACGTGCGCACCCCTGCTACCAACTTGCTTAAAAGAAACGTACTCGCTCTTCTGAACATATGGCACATCGAGCTCTAAGCTTCCCCCATAGGAAACACCCCATACATCGTTGCGTCCTTCAGCAGTGATGTTCAACATCCCATCTGAGGCAAACCCGTACTTCCTTGAATATTCAGAAGGAGAGTCACCTCGTTGTATGCCCTGAGTGCGGTAGTAGCCACTTTGAAGTGATACCCACCCGTGAGTAATTAGGCTTCCACCTATATCTATAGAGGGCACGGTACTGGCATATTGGTCAGCTGTATTGTATTTGTTTTGTCGCTCAGCAGAGGCGACGTTTCCATTACTGTGTAACTTTTGGCCACGAGATACGGCAAATGCATCGCCCGCCTCGCATAACACCAAAAGAGACGCAAGAGCAGTGGAAAAAGAAACTCTCGTCATTATGTATTACCTGATTAAACATTGAAAATATGTTAGCTGTACGAGCTATACTTAATGAGCAGCAATAAACATGTCAAGGAATTAATACTGATATAGCATAATATTATTATGTTATATGCCTATACTTTAGGATTGAATGATAAAAACTTCAGTTTTCTAGGATCTTTCAGAAAATCTGGATGGCAAAATACCGGTAAGACCAGCGCAAAAGCATCCCCAAAAGAAGACACAAGGAATATGGTCTGACCGCATCCAGCTGCAGGTCAGACCATATTTTGGAAACTAAAAGTCGAACTTCACGCCAGAAAGGACCACGACGCCGTTGTGTCTGTGGTGCTTACGCTCATACGGACCAACGCGCGTATAACCGTCGTCGTCACCTTCCCCCCTCTTAAACTCACTAAGACTCTGCTCCAGGGAAAAAGCATGACAATTGACGAACAGTCCAAACTTGGCGTTTTTTCGCTCGTACAAGTTATAGCCGAGGCCAATGGCTAAGTCTCTCAGTATATGCTCACCATCGAACCCCCTTCCGTAATCGTGATACGCTGCACCACCACGGGCTACACCCGCAGTGTGACCCACCCTACTGATAAAGTACACTACACTAGAGTAGAAATCGCCGTAGCCATACCCGAGCAACGACGCAAAGTAATAGGAAGGAAGGTTGGTCCCGTACGGCACCTCCCAAGTTTTACTACCTTGACTCACAACCTTAGGGCGTCCAGAGCTACCCAAATATCCGTACGACATTGCGGCCTTCAATCCGGCAAACTTGACCTCAACACCTGCAGATAGCGCGGCAAGGTTGCTATACTCAACAAACGGGCCGCTACCCGGATGCTGCAGTATGTCCGTGTACCGTTTGGGCCTAGAATACTCACCAGCAACAGATAAACCGAGCGCCACATCATCATCGCCCCAATCATAGCGCAACGCACCACTCAGTATGTTCTTATAAACAGGCCCGAGGTCAAAACTGGGCTGCACGGCAAGGAGGGCAAACTTCTCATCCACCACGGCGCCAGCAGCAGTAGATTCTCCTTCATCGCTGCTGTCGCCCACACCATGCCCAACGCCGAGCCTGTACGCATCACTTTTGAACAGATCGTCTCTATAGCCAGACGGAGAGTAGCTAATACCAAGCGAAAACCCGCCAACCCTTGGAGACACATACGAAAATCTCATGGGCAAAATCCCCAAAAACCTGCGAGTCTCCCTAAGAACACCAACCCTGTCGAAGCTGCCGATAGACCGAAAAAGGTTCTCGCTATATAGTCCCGGATACATATGGAAAGGCATGCCGGAAGCGTACCCCAGGAAACACCTAAGGTACTTGCCCCATGCACTGCCGCTCCCTCCAGGAACTAAAGCAAGCACATCCGCCTTCATGGAGGACTCCACACCTTCCTGGTAGCCAAGCGAGAAGCTGCCGTAGGACGTATCCGCAAATATCCTGCTGCCAGCACCGACCATCTCATCGTAGAACGACTTCCCGAAAGATCCTACAGGAACCGATAGTGCAAAATCCGCACCGTAGACCAATCCAAGTGTACTATCCCCCTTAGACCTCAACCCAATTGCAAGCGCAGCATCATAACTGGTCCCCCAGCTGCCTAGATTATGCTCGAAAACGTGCGCATCACCTATGCCATACCTACCGTAGCGCCGGGGCATATCCTCGTCACCACGCACTCGCCTGTGTCCTTCGTGCTCATCCCCCACAGGATTATCATCCAACAGCCACGCGTAAGAGAGCACCCGCCCGGTGACAAAAGCATACCCCTTACCCACACCCTGAGGACCGGAAGCAGCTACACTCCCAGCAGAGACAAACAACAACGCTGCCGCCATCACCGGAGCTACTAGAGAACCTCTATGTACCATACAACACCCTCAAAACTAGACACCTGACTAGAAGACCAGCTTCACGCCGGACATTAACACATCGAAATCGTACGAAAGGTGGCTGTCAACCCAGCTCTTCCCTACAAGGCCTCTGGCAAAATCGTACTCCACAGAAACTCTGTGCAGCTGCGCGAACAGTACGCAGCGCATATCCACGCTTTTGTACAGATCATAACCGAGCCTGACGCCAAAATCGTCCACCTCCGCCAAAGACACATACCCACCCTTCACACTGGTAAAATATGACAGCTCCGCACGCAGAGGTCCCGAACCATAGCCCACACCTACTACAAAATAGCTCGAAGGACGCCAGGTAGAGTCAGCCTTACCACGGCCCCAGTCCACAGTGGAACCTACCAGGGGACCCCTGGGGTACCCAGAGCTACCCAGGTGCCCGTATCCAAACCCAAAATCAACACCCCCAGCCTCTACACTCGCAGACATACCAACCGCCGCAAGCGTACAGAAGCCGCTATCAGGAGCTATGTCACCATAACCTTTAGCCTCGGTAGCAGGAGCCCACTCCGCAGCAAAAGCGGCACCGACTTTTACCTCTTCCCCACCAAGACGAAACGCACGCTCCACTGACAGAGCCGCACTAACAACGTTCTTGTAAGCTGGAGCATACAGCACATCATCAGCCAGGATTACCCTCGAAACACCAACAGCAGGCACGTCGGGAATGCCAACCCTCGCAGGAGCCTGATCTCCTGCTAGCGCATCACCTACTACAGACTTGCGACGCACACCCGCACTCCGCTGCGCACTCCTCACCCCCACTCTCTCAGATCCATCAACAAACTCCCATCTCTCTCCCTTCTGCAACACGTCCTCGTAATAGTACCCCCTAAAAAGCTCCGCGTCGTATCCAGTAGGAGAATAACTCAGACCAAATTTCACCCCGAAGAACGTAGGTGACTGATAAGAAAATCTGAACGGGAGGCTATTAGCAAAATATCTACTGTAATGCCTGCTATACTTATCTGCGCCGTAATAGTCTACCAGGCTATTCTCGCGAAACACAGACTCGCTGTAGAGGCCTGGATATAGCAACGCCGCACCACGTAGCCACCACCATCCTTCACCATGAGAGAAAAAGCCACCCTTCAGCATGGGCAATTTGTACTTCATCAATGTCGGATCCCGACCGCGCACAAAATCGTCAAACACGTTCCCGCGCGGACTGGGAAAAGAGATGATGGACTCAACCCCCTCTTGGTACCCGAGGGAAAATTTTCCGTATGAAGTCAAAACAAACACCCTGCTGCCACGGTTAACGATAGCCTTGCCACTACCCTCAACGGCGCTACCAACCTCCGGCACTAAGAGCTGAAAATCCGCCCCGTACAACATCCCAGAATCCGCAGCATACTCGAATGTCATACCCCCAATAAAGTCGCAATCTCCTTCCCATCCGAAATCCTTCGACGCCCTACCCTTAGCCTTGATGGAGTTCTTAAATGAGCTGATAGGGCGACCGTCAGTGGAAAATTCAGGGAGCACAGCGTGCCCTCCCCAGCCATAGAAGAGGAGCTCACCACCAAGTGTGAACCCATCATCCCAGCCACGTATGGCACTACCCTCAGTAGAAAACCCTACCCTACCACCTAAAGAGCCAGACGCAGAATCGGCAAAAAGAGCAAAACTATGGCACAGCCCGCAACAAACCGCACAGAACGCTAGCAGGACCCGCATAAATCAACCCTAGAAAGCAACACGCTACGGCAGGTTAAAGCATTTATAACCATAACACAACCAAAAATGTGCATCTACGCGCGCATAAAACACCCAATGTGCCCGGAAAGCCGATACATGTTACACACACATTTTTGTGAATTCCGATGTGCAGCCGCATTGGCATGCACTCACAAATCCGCAATGGCAGGGAGTTTGCAACGGTACAGAAACGTGCAAACCCTGAATTTGGAGCAACACGCGCAATGACCCTGCCATGGGGCCGTATGGCCCACAGGCCCGGTTACCTATTTCAGCAGCGTCCTATAAAGCCTGGAGTACATCATAGCAAACAGAGCGGTACCAATAGCCAACGATAGAACTACCTTCATCCCAAGCTTCTTTCTACGTTCCATCTCGGGCTCAGCCGCCCACTGCAGAAAATTGACCACGTCATGCGCGATATTCTCAATACTAGGCGCAGTACCGTCAGAATAGCTGACCACACCCTCAAAAAGAGGAGGAGCCATGGCAATCTTTCCTCCGGGAAAATGCCTGTTCAGATAAAGGCCGCCCTCATCGGCTTCGCTGCTCTCATAACCTGTGAGCAAGGAATACACATAATTAGCCCCATCATGGCGGGCTTTGATTATTAGAGATAAATCTGGTGGATAGGCACCGTTGTTCGATGCAGCTGCAGCTTCCCTATTTGGAAAAGGGCTAGGAAAGTAATCCGCGGGTATTCCAGGCCGTTCAAACATCTCACCCACCTCGTTAGGCCCATCCTGTACCGAATAGGACCCCGCTATCGCCGTGATTTCCTCATCAGAAAAACCCACGTCGCGCAGATTACGAAACGCAACCCTACTCATGGAATGGCAGCTGGAGCACACCTCTTTGTAAACCTGATAGCCGCGCTGTATAGCACTTCTATCGAAGGAGCCAAAAATACCACTGAACTTCCATTTTTGCCGTACAGCACCTTGCGTTTCGGCGTGCATCACCCCTGCAAAGGACACGCCAAGCGCAAGCAAAACCACAGCCAACAAAACCGGTGAGTATCT
Source organism: Anaplasma centrale str. Israel (assembly GCF_000024505.1). NCBI lineage: Bacteria > Pseudomonadati > Pseudomonadota > Alphaproteobacteria > Rickettsiales > Anaplasmataceae > Anaplasma > Anaplasma centrale. Next base: position 520,355 of record NC_013532.1, on the reverse strand, counting down.
CCTCATCTATTTCATCTCCGGCACGGCATCACTGATACTCTCGGGCAGCGGCTTACACCGCTCGTACTTGGAAAGCACAGGTAGTATAATGAAAAAGTAGCAAAAGTAGTAAAAAGTCGCCAGCCTACTGAAAGACACAAACGGCTCGCGCACCTCCTGGCTACCCAGCCAGATCAACGAACAAAAGTCCAAAATAAGAATCCAGTAACAGACTTTGAAAATAGGGCGGTACTTACCGCTTTTTACAGGCGATCTATCAAGAACAGGCAACAAAAACCACACCGCTATGGAGCCGAACATGGTAACAACCCCAAGGAGCTTATCTGGAATAGAGCGCAGCATCGCGTAGAACGGGAGGAAATACCACTCAGGCACTATATGTTCGGGGGTTACCATAGGATTCGCCTCTATGTAGTTGTCGGGATGACCCAGATAATTGGGAGCATAAAACACGAAAAGATATAAAAAGACGAAGTATAACCCGAACGTTATACAATCCTTCACCAAAAAATACGGATAAATGGGCACGGTATCACGCTTTGACTTCACCTCAACCCCGCTGGGATTCCCAGAACCAAACCTGTGTAATGCGGCAATGTGCACAACTGCAAGAGCAACGAGCACAAACGGCAGCAGGTAGTGTAGCGCAAAAAACCTATTCAGCGTAGAGTTGTCTACGGAGAAACCACCCCACAACCATCTCACAATGCTTTCACCCACAATGGGGATAGCAGAAAAGAGATTTGTTATGACTGTAGCGCCCCAAAAACTCATCTGGCCCCACGGGAGCACGTACCCCATGAATGCGGTGGCCATCATGATGAAGAAGATTGTGATGCCAAAAAACCAGACCAACTCTCTAGGCTTCTTATACGAACCATAATAGAGCCCACGAAAAATGTGGATATAGACAACGATAAAGAAGAAGGATGCACCGACCGCGTGGGTATAGCGCATAAGCCATCCATAGCGCACGTCACGCATTATGCGCTCCACACTGTCAAACGCATAATCGACATGCGGAGTGTAGTGCATTGCGAGAAAAACGCCAGTTAAAATCTGAACCACTAGCGCAATCCCGGCCAGCGACCCAAAATTCCACAGGTAATTAAGATTCTTCGGCACAGGATAGGCAGCCAGGTGTTTTAGAAATCCGCCCACAGGCAGCCTATACTCTATCCAGGCCCAAACACCCAGACCAGGCCCACCGGAATTGCCCTTGCCTCTAGACATACCCCACACTCCTACACAGTAGACTCAGCGCTTTTCTTGCCAATCACGACGGTGCTATCATCGGGAAAGTAATAGTCAGGCACGGAAAGATTGAGCGGCGCCGGACCCGCAACCACTCTACCAGACGTATCGTATTTAGAACCGTGACACGGACAGTACCACCCCTTCGTGCCATCCTTCACTTCTACAGGCACACAACCCAAATGTGTACAAATGCCCAGCACAATCAGCCATTCGCCGCTCTCCTGACGGGTACGTTGTTGGTCACTTTGCGGATCACGCAGGTCCGCAACATTGACCGCCCTAGCGTCCTCTATTTCCTCCGCAGTTCGCCTGCGTATGAAAACCGGCTTCCCCTGCCACTTAACAACCTTGGTGCTACCCTCCTTGATGCCAGATAGATCCACCTCAATCGTAGCATGAGCCATTACATCTGCAGACGGGTTGAGAGACTCAACCAGAGGATACACGAAAGACGCCGCCCCCATGCACGCCATAGAGAGCGTGGTAAGGCCCAAGAAATCCCTACGCTTCATTTCACCACGTGGGACGCACTTGTCTTCTCCCTCAACCACAGCAACACCCTCCCCACATGCACGCCGAAACCCCCAACCGGGAACCACGGCGGCCGTATTGTAGCAAATAATGCACCTGAAACAAACAAATTTATCACCTCAACCCCACAACATGCCTGCTACAGTTACGTATGCGGACCGCCCAACGCTCCCCGAACAATGGTGCATCGCGCTAAAGATGTGTGAGCGTGGGGACTATAGGGCATAACCCGCCTAGCGAGATAGTTCCAAAATATGCACTTACCCCACAACCACCTACCATACAAAACTCAGGCACAAATGGAAACTTCCTCCCCATAGCACGCATCCGCTTTTTCCTTAATCTCCTTAGCAGACTTTTCTGTAAAGGTACCGGATACTATCTTTTCCTTCACAAGCGCTGATAGATACTCGGAAGTTCTTATGTTATACTTCACATCTTCAGGGAGAGCGTTATATCTCTCAGTGCTGTCAACGATCCTTTCGTAGTGCACCTGGCTTTTTTCGTATGCACGGGTGAGTTTTCGAAGCGTGCGGTCCTGCCTTTTTCTCGAATTGCCGCGTTCACCCACAACCGTGGAGCAGCACCCAAGAGTACTGAGAACAATGAATGAGGCAACAATAGCCGCAACCACGGGATCTGGGATGCTAATCCCAGCGGTGTGCACACCAAATCCGAAAAGTTGCTTTAACGCGTATAGCAGGAGAGCGGAGCCTATGGCTACACCCAGAACCACTTTGCAAACCGCAGATGCTGCCGCACCAACTGTGACACACGTACCATGATTTGCGGGCGGAAACCACCCCTCAGGAATTTTTGTATCAATAGAATCCAAAACGCAGAGTAAAGAGAAATGGTCAGCTATCCTGCTTTTCATTATGGATTGCTTCACTGCAATGTTTTCAAGCTCTGCCCTTAATCTTTCACATTCGCTTATAGTCTCACTATCCTCACGCGCGCAAAAATATTGTGCACAAAACACAGCGGTTAGCGCGGCAGTGCATGTGGTCACCACACATTGTGTTATCAGGCCACTCCTTCTAGATCCTAGCATCCTTACACCCCGCTCAGTAACTTATGTAGCAAAAGCAGTTATAGCTTTTCAAAAAGACATACTGGTTCTGGCATTAAGGTTCAAGAACAAAGTTTCCCAAAAGCAGAATACTAAATTATGCTCTTGTGCAGCAAGATAGCAGTCAAGTAGCCTTCCACGTGAGACGAGTCAAGCCCCTCGCTCGGCAATTAAGCAACGCCAGCACAACCCCCAGCATGGCATGGAGTGAAAATCCCACAGCTTTTATTTCTTGAGAAGATGTGTCAGTAGGAGCATAGCAAAGGAAGAGATGATGATCATTGGCCCTGGAAACGTGTCAAACTTCGCAGCACACAACAATCCCAGAATGCCCGACACCGCGGAAATCACGACAGAAATGATAACCATCTGCACCGGAGTTTTGGAAATCAACTTAGCCCCTGAGGCTGGTATCGTCAAAAACGACGTAATGAGCAGTATCCCAACTGAGCGCGAGAACAGCACAATCACAAGTGCGGACACCACCAGAATTTCCGTTTTTATCTGGCCCGCCCTAATACCTGCAGATAGTGAGAGATCACGACTTACAGAAACAGCCACCCAATACCGCCATCGCCAGACAAGCACAACTATGCCGATTATAGCAATCACCGCCATCTCAAACAGGTCGCTCTTACCCACCATAAGAACATCGCCAAACAGCGAATGTATGACACGCTCACCGGACGATGGTACCAACGATAGTAAGATCATGCTCAGCGACATAACCACACTGGTCATGATGTTCAAAATGGTGTCTATAGCATGGATCCTGTCCATAGCTAAGGAGATGATAAGTGCAAGCAGTATAGCAACCACAAATACACCAAGAGACATGTGCACCTCTAACAGAAGCGCAATCCCCACTCCAAGAAGTGATGAGTGCGCTATGCTGTCGCCCATGTAAGAAAGCCTATTCCAGATCATAACTGAGCCCAACGGTGCGGTAATCAGGCTTGCAGTCAGGATCGCAAGAATCCCGTTAATAAAAAAATCTTCGAAGATAATATTGGACATCGCAATTACAGCGGAAAAAGCAGAATGGCGCAGACGTTCTCGCTTTCGTGTAGCAGAACGTTGTACGTATCACAAGCTGCAGTCATAGACATAACTTCGTAACGAACACCTGAATGCTGTAGACGAGAGGAAAGGACGCGTGAAAACCGCTCAAAACCCCTACCAACCCCTATAGGTACCATTCTAAAGCCACCCTGTACATACGAAAGCACAGCCTCAGCGCCACCGGAAAGCTCCAGCTGATGCGGAAGCGCTACAACGCTGCGGGGAAACACCACAGAAGGGCCACGATAAACCTCCCCCTGGATGACAAAGCACTCACCATCGCAACTATCTATGGCATTCACTGAGGGAGACAAAACCGCAACCCCTTGATGAAGACACTCTAGCCAACTGAAAACAGTCTGTAAGCAACTATGCGCACCTCACACCCTAAATCTTGGCCCTTCTTGTGCAAAAGATCACGAATTTTTGTGCTACCATCCATTATGAACGTCTGTTCCAGCAGCACCATGTCTTCAAAAAACTTTTGCATTCTCCCATCTACTATTTTGCCTGCAACAGACTCCGGCTTACCAAGCGCTTCCACTTGTTTCGCCACTATCGCCCTTTCCCGCTCAACAAGATCGCTGCTCAGGGTCTCAACAGAAATTGACTCTGGTTTAGCCGCAACAACGTGCATAGCCAGCTGCCTAGCGAACTCCAGCAACGCCTCAGTTTGCTCAGTGGTGGCTTCCAGGACAACTAGAGCACCAGCTCTTCCAATACCCTCACCTACAGCACCATGTATGTAGCTTCCAACAACCCCAGAGCCGTCGAGCTCTAAAAAGCCTATTCCGCTCAAGACAATATGCTCACCAAGAACGGCAGCGGCATTCACTACTTCATCAGCAACGCTTACACCAGATCCACCATCGTAAGAAGATGCAGAAAAGCCTGAAAGGTCCTCCGCCCCGTGTTTGAGTAGGCCGCTAACAAGTTCTGCAGCGAGGGAGCGGAATTTCTCATTACGCGCGACAAAATCGGTCTCCGAACCCAGCTTCAGTATGGCCCCTTTATTACCCTCAACACGCACTGCAACCAACCCATCAGCCGCATCTCTGTGTGACTTTTTATAAGCCTTGGACAGCCCTTTCTCCCTCAGGTACACCTTTGCCTTTTCCATGTCACCAGAGCAGGTTTCCAGAGCCTCTTTGCAATCACCCAGACCCGCACCCGTAATCTGACGCAGCTCCCTTATAGCTTCAACACCAACTTTCATCACCTACCTCATATAACTAACAGGAGAGCACACGCGTCATTCTGAAGCCGCATTATCGGTAACTTCAGGATCCGGCAATGCACCATCCGCAGCAGACACGTCAACACCTGGCTCATTGCTTAACAATGCGGCACTCTCGGGTGCGCCAGAATCGGTATCGGGAACAATCTCACCCGCACCAAGCATTTCATCTGCAGACGGACGGTCAGCAGCCGCTGCCCCACCATTAGGCTCCGCAACATCGCCTTCCCCGGCAGCAGCGGCTCTAGCAGCGGCAACATTTACCCCAGAGCCTGCCAAATCCGAGCGTATGGCTTCCAGAATTGTTTTCGACACAGCACGACAAAAAAAGTCTATGGATCGCACGGAGTCATCGTTCCCTGGAATGGGGTAATCCACACCGCTAGGATCAGAGTTCGTATCAAGCACGGCCACTACTGGAATCCTGAGCTTGTTGGCTTCCCTAATGGCTATGTGCTCCTTGTTAGTGTCAATGACAAACAGAGCGTGTGGCAGCCCGCCCATCTCGCGTATACCACCCAGCGATCTTTCCAACTTACCTCTCTGCTTATCAAGCATCAGAAGCTCCTTCTTTGTAAATTGCCCCTCATTGTTGCTTATCAGCTTTTCAAACTCTACCAAGCGCCTGATAGAAGAGGAAACAGTCTCCCAATTTGTTAACATTCCACCAAGCCATCTGTGGTTTACATAATACTGACCACACCGAGTGGCCTCTTCGGCGATCATGTTCGAAGCCTGAACTTTAGTACCAACAAAGAGCACCCTACCCCTTTTCAGCACCACATCGTAAAGCACAGACAGAGCATCCCTCAGGAGCACCAGAGTTTTCCTTAGATCTATTACGTGAATGTCTTTATACTTGTGCACCCCATATATGTACGGAGCCATAGCCGGATTCCAGCGCCCAGCTTTGTGTCCAAGATGTACCCCAGCCTCAACGAGATCGCGGATACTAAATTCAGGCAGATTACCCATCACTACTCCAAAACTACTACAACAGTTAAACCTCCATAGCCCAACCCGCATACACGGGACCATTGTACGGCTATGTGCGAAATGGCACGCCACCAGCGTCAGAAAAACACCGGCCCTCAATGCTAGCAGGCACTCCGCCCTTTATCAAGGAATATGTTTAAGATCGAAATAGCCGCCCAAAAGGCAATATGTCTCATGCAATGGTAATCCAGCTATGGAAGAGTACGAACCCTGAATCCAAGAAATCAGTGCCCCGGCAAGGCCCTGTATGCCATACCCCCCGGCTTTCCCTCTCCATTGCCCGGAGCTTATGTAATACTCTATCTCACCCTTAGACATACTCTTAAACTTGACGACGCTAACAACACTTCTCTCGTGCACCATACCACCAGGAGAACGCAGGCACACAGCAGTACAGACTCGATGTCTCCTACCAGAGAGCATTTCAAGATACCTCACAGCGCAGTCCTCACTCTCAGTCTTAGAGAGCACTCTCTTGCCGCAATAGGCAACTGTATCTGCACCAAGAACGAATTTATCAGACCTCAAGGCTGCCACTGTATCCGCTTTGCTCCTTGCCATGCGCATGCAATACCGTCTGGGCAACTCCCCCCTAAGTAGGCTTTCATCAACGTTGGGGGATACAACCTCGCCGGGCACAACACCAATCTGCTCCAACAGAGCCAGCCGGTACTTCGAAGAAGAAGCAAGCACCAGGCCGTCTATCTTCAGCATTCCCTGTTCCTGAGCCTGCTAACAACCCGTCCCTTACCCATGCTGCCATCCTTGCTTATGCCATAAGAGCTCACCTCAACCATAACGCGGTCGTGCATTAGGATACGTATTTTGCTCTTGCGTATCCTACCAGAAGCATGTGCCATAACCTCACAACCATCGCTCAATCTGACAATAAACACGGCATCCCGGAGCAACTTTGTGACCACGCCCTCAACCCTTACTACCCCCTCCTTAGTTTTCACCATACACCAGAAAAAATCACATGGCCGACATTGTAAAATATACACAGCACCATTGCAATTAGTTTCAAAACCCCTTCCTAAGGTCACAGATTAACCTCTGTGCCAACCGTTACGTACTCGTGACCGCGCGCTATAAGGCTGACATCATCAGGAACACCAGAAACCCAGAGCTGACCTCCCAAATCGTCAACTATCTCCACCTCAAAAAATTGCACCGTGTTATCGACGAGAGCTTTGACACCGACCGCGCCAGTGTCATCCAAACTTAAGGAAGAAGAAGAAATTTTATGCGTCTTGAACTTGCCAATAGGAACCCTGACTGAAGCAGCCATCCCTTCAGTCACAAAGACCCCGCTTTTATTGTCGGCCAAGACCTCAATCATGTACGTCTTAGTACCAGGAGATGCAATTCTTCCTACAAAAGCAATGCTGCCGCGCAACACCTCGCCGCTACCCAAAACAACATCGGCAGGACCATGAAGCTTCAGCTTCGATATACTCTTTTCTGAAACATGGGAGACGACTCTTAAGCGGTCAAAACTTGCGATCTGCGCAATGGTCTGCCCACTATTAACAAAGCTTCCTGCTTGGGGAACAATCTTGCCAATTATCCCCGAAAACGGAGCTCTAATGCGTGTGTTCCGCAGCTCTATCTGAGCATGTTTCAAGTCGGCAGCGGCCGCCATAAGCGCAACCAGTGCTGCGTTGTCTTGGGCTTCGGATCTATAGCCAGTACTGCTCAGGGACTCTGACGCGTCGCGCTCAAGCTGCCTCTGCTTCAGCAAAGCCTCAGCTTGCCTCAGCCTCTCTACCCTGCCGCATTCTTCAATCTCGAGGATAACCTGCCCACTTTCAACTTTGCTGCCACTCCTGGCAATTACCCGCTCCACCTTGCCACTAACCTCAGACATAATGTCCATAAACTCTGAGGCATGAACCTCCCCAGTCAAATGCATCACAAATTCTCTGTCTTCTGCACGCAGTTTCTCGACCCTTATGATCGCAGGCAGCTTTTGAAAACCTGAAATAATATCGTGCTCAGCCGCGCTAGGTATAACCAACCCGCTTAGAAGCCACAGAGCGCACACGACCAGCAGACAACCTGAAAGCTTGTAGCGCAACTTGAGGTGCACAATCACCTGCAGCAGGTTGCGCAACGCACTGCTAACCTTTCCTGAAGCAAGCAATTTCGCACGCATCTCTAAAGACCTCGTTTACATCTGGGTGAGAGTGACATATGTGGCAAATGTCCCTGGAAGAAGCCCGATAGCCAAGAGCAACAACCGCCTCGTTTATCATTGTATCAGCATAAGTGCCCACAATGTGCACCCCAAGGATGGTATCTGTGCGCTTACACGAAACGACCTTAACAAATCCCTCGCTCTCACCAGTAACTCTCGCGCGCCCGTTGGCAGCAAAGCTGCTCTTACCCACCTTATAGTCATATCCAATATCCTTAACGTAGTCCTCGCTCCGACCAACGGAGGCAACTGCAGGGTGCGTGTATATCACCGCCGGAATAACGCCGTAGTCCACACTCGAGGTACCACCCGCAATAAGCTCGGCGACCGCGTGTCCCTCAACCTCAGCCTTGTGAGCCAACATCGCACCACCAATCACATCTCCTATTGCAAAAATCCCCTTTATACTGGTCTCATATCTGCCATCTACCGAGACAAAACCCCTATCGTCCAGCACCAATCCGTCTATAGCAACAGCCCCATCAACATTTGGCCTACGACCCACTGCCACAAGAACCTTGTCAACCTCTACAGCTGATACTGCACCACCAGAAAGGGATTCACAGCTCACAGCCAGTTTGCCCCCTTTCTTCTCAGACACGGAAACCACTTTGTGTGACAGCATAAAATTGATGCCCTGTTTTTTCAAGTGGCTCAACAGCGCTTTGCTAACTTCGGAATCAAAACCCGGGGCGATGCAATCCGCATATTCAACAACAGTAACTTCCGCTCCCAGCCTGCTCCACACCGAAGACATTTCGAGCCCTATGGCCCCACCCCCTATGACAAGCAGTTTGCCCGGAACGTCCATGCCCAACGCCCCATCAGAGGACAAAATCCTGACTTCATCAATGTCGATGCCACGTAAAGAGGCTGGAAGGGAACCCGTGGCAAGCACAACATTCTTGGCAGATAGTTTATCATCCGTAGGCGCTCCTCCACGCCTTACAACAATCTCAAAACCATCACCCATGGCGCGAGTCACAGTTGCGGCCCCACACAGCCTCTCTATCCCAGCAGAAGAAAACAGGCTGCCTATACCAGAGCCAAGTGCGTTTATTTCCCTGTCTCGCACTTCAAACATTTTGCGCAGGTCAAACTTTACATTGCTGGCCGTAACCCCAAAATCCTTGAAAATATCCCTGACCGCGTGATATTTGTAGGAATAGTCCAGCAAGGCCTTTGATGGAATACATCCAACTCTGAGGCAGGTGCCCCCAAGCAGCGAGTTGTTGTCTATACTTGCAACCTTGAGGCCGAGCTTCGCAGCCTTGAGCGCGCATTTGTACCCACCTGGCCCTGCACCAATAACAGCAACGTCGTAATCACATGCACCCATACGACACCTACGAAAGCACCATTAATCCTTGCTTCCCCGCAGAAGCGTATGCCATACCCTCTGACAACACAAAAGAGCGGGCAAAAGACCCGGGAATCTTGTACGATTCTTCAACGGCGCCAGAAAGCGCATTTACTCCAAGAAGCCGGCCATTTTTCCCCAGAAGCCATAACTTGCCTCCAGCAAGCACTGGGGAGTTCCACCTACCGCTTCCCCCAATCTTGCCAAGATTAAGCGTCCACAGTTGTGTTTTGCTTTCCGGATCAAAAGCGACCAACCCGCCGTCTCTGGTCAAGGCAAAGATGCCTACCTTCTCCACGCCAAGGACGTCATACACTTCCACATCGGCAGACCACAACTTTTTTCCCGAGGATAGCGCCACGCTCTCCAAAACTCCAGAATCGCCCACCAACAGTACCTCCCTCGCAACCACCACCGGAGAGATCACGCTGCGCCCGATCACGCCTAAATCCCTTTTCTCAAGGTTAGCTTCCCAAACCTTATCCCCGCTGTAAGCATCGAGGCACAGCACTCTACCATCGGGCGAAAGCATAATGACTGCGCGCTTCTTACGAGAATAAGCAACCGACAGCGGACCTCTCACCCGTATGTCAGAGGCACCAATCTCCTCGTGGTGCCACAGCAACCCACCATCAGCCACATTGAAGACGTAGAGGTAATTGTCTATAACCAGAGCCGCAACAGCCCTACCATCGTGCAGAGCGACAAGATCCCCGCTCAAAGAGTTGCGAAGTGCCTTTTTCCATTTTATCCGCCCGTCTTTGGGATCCACACCGTACAGTAGATTATCAACAGCACACAACAAAGTCCCATCAGAGTACAGTACGCTGCCAGAGTACACATTGCCGGCACCTTCCGCCAAGTCTACATGCCACGCTATTCCACCAGCATCCCCATCGCTAAGCGCAACCAATCTACCGCGCCCATCCAGAACAACGAGGAGGTCATCCACAACAACAGGCGGCAACACAGCATCGTAGATGCCAACAAAGTTGCGCACCCGAGAGAACGTCTGGTCAGTCTCAGGTGCAACAAAGGATGCGGAAAGACCCCAAGTTCGCTCGGAAACGGCCAACTGCTTTACGGAACCGGCCAACACCGCACGACCATGTAACAGGCAAACAAACACCAAAACAACAGCTAGCAGCCGCATACAAACACAACAAATGATAAAGAACCGTGTTCATGATCTGACAACTTGTACAAAAAATCAATCAATTTGTTGACTGCCATATCGCACCTAAGCGCCGCTTAACACCACACGAAAACTTCCTACGTGCCACATATGTGCGCATCTTCCACACAACAATAAATTGGGTATAACCATCACACTGTCGCGCAAAGTGCTGGTGCAAGCTTAGTGTGCGCACGTTACCACGGCGTACAACTCCCCTCCCCATTTAAGGTGCTGCGCACTCTAGATATTGTTAGTATAATCCCCCAAGGACGCGGTTCCACCATAGGTCTTATATAATGCAAAAAGTGGCTATAGTCGGGCTCCCGAACGTGGGTAAGTCTACTATTTTCAACAGGTTAGTGAGGAGCAAGTCAGCCATAGTCAGCAATGTTGCCCACGTCACCAGAGACAGAAAGGAAGGTGTGGCGAACTTTTGCGGGTTGCAGTTTGTTGCCATAGACACAGGCGGGGTAGGTGCCGGCACCGGCATGCAAGCGCTGGTCACCGAGCAGGTTGAGCTTGCCTTGGAATGCACAGATGTGGTTCTATTCGTTGTAGACGCCAAAAAGGGCACAGATGCCGAAGATACAGACTTTGCAAAGTGGCTTAGAAAAAGAACATCGAAACCGGTCATCCTGGTGGTAAACAAGTGCGAAAGCAACAAGAGCTGTGCTCTTATAGATGATATGGAGTATCTGGACTTTTTAGGGCCCGTGTACATCTCGGCCGAACATAACCTGGGCATGCCAGACTTGTATGAGGTTATGTCACCCCTATTTGAGGGCGAACATAGGCAAAAGACTCGTGAGAAGGCTATCACAATCTCAATAATCGGTCAGCCAAATGTCGGTAAGTCGACATTCATGAACAGTATTTTGGGAGAGAAAAGGGTCATTACCGATGGCACCGCAGGCACAACTCGTGATTCAATCAGCGCGGAATATTGCTACAAAGGGGTCAGGCTCCTACTCACTGACACTGCAGGAATCCGCAAAAGGGCGAAAGTCACAGAAAATATGGAAAAACTTTCCATAAAATCGGCCACGGATGCTATATCAAGGTCTAGTGTTGTTGTGCTTATGGTCGATTTTACGCTCGGAATAAATCAACAGGATCTTTTCATAGCTGATACCGCCATCAGGGAAGGAAAAGGAATAGTGGTCGTTTTAAACAAGTCAGACCTAATAGATGACAAGGCAGTTGAAGAAGAGATATTGCAGGCGATAAGGCGGCACAGTAGGGTGGATTTTGACGTACCCATTATGAAAATTTCCGCGCTACGAGGCACCGGGTGCAGCAAAGTTCTGGACAGGGCAATAGAGCTGCATAAGTCTGCAAGCAGTAGAATCAGCACCGCACAACTCAACAGATGGCTCAATGTCGCGCTGGAGCACCACGCCCCTCACCTGCAGAACAACAGAAAGGTTAGATTGAAATATATAACCCAAGTGTCTGCATTACCGCCAACTTTCGTAGTGTCGGCAAATACGACACATATTGAGGATAGCTATTTGCAGTATCTCAAGAATAGCTTTATCAGAAACTTTTCGATGCAGGGCGTGCCAATCAGGCTTATCGTAAGAAAGAGCCATAACCCGTATTCAGGCAAGTGAGGACCCTGGCAGCTCCCTAAGGCGCCGGACTACCAACCACACAAATGCAGTTAGTCCTGGCCAACTGCAACCCGTAGTGTAGCCGGCACACCTACGTGCCCATCATTCCGGCATCAGCAGGGAACTTCCCGTCATCTCGTCTGGTTTCGCTATCTCCATGAGCTCCAAAATCGTCGGGGCAACATCGCACAACCTGCCATCAACGAGGCCAAAGCGCTTGTCACAATTACACAGCACCAGGGGCACCGTGTTAGATGTGTGCGCGGTAAACGGAGTGCCACGCATATCAAACATTTTTTCGGCATTTCCGTGATCAGCAGTTATCAACATAGTTGCACCAGCCTTCTTCGCGGCGTTGAACACCATTTGCAAACACGCATCAATCACAGATATCGCCTTCTTTACGGCTTCGAGGTTTCCAGTATGTCCTACCATATCCGCATTGGCATAATTTACCACAATCAGGGAATATTGCCTGGATTCAATGCGCTCCACCAAAACTTCTGTCATCGGGAATGCAGACATCTCTGGCTGAAGATCGTAAGTACTGACCTGAGGTGAGGGAATGATGACTCTATCCTCCCCGGGAAATGGTTCTTCTTTGCCTCCGCTGAAGAAGAACGTCACATGTGCGTATTTTTCAGTCTCCGCAATCCTGAGCTGCTTAAGTCCGCACTTAGAAACAACCTCCCCCAAAGTGTTGCATATATTCCTGGGTGGGAACAGGGACGGCACCTGAATTTTTTCCGAATAGCGGACCATGCCGAGAATGTTGGAAACCTCCTGCGATCTGTGCAGGATCATACTCAAAATTTGCACGATCCTGTCGCTTCTAAAATTAGTGAGCAATATTCCATCCTTCGGGGAAAACCCCTGGTAGTCACCGATAACAGACGGTACCAAAAACTCATCAGAGATTCCTTCGCTGTAACTGCTCTCAATGGCGGTCATGGCGTCTCTATACCTTGGCCCCCGCGCCAGAGCGATGGCCTCATAAGCCTTTTCGGTCCTGTCTAGCCTATGGTCCCTGTCCATGGCATAGTAGCGACCACTTATAGTCGCTATGCTGATGTCATATGAGTGCACAGCGTCGTTCAAAGCCGTCACGTGCTTTTTTGCCGAACGAGGGGAAACATCACGCCCATCTAGGAACGCGTGTATCAGAACTTTGATGCGTAGTTCCGCAAGGACCCGTGCAAGCTTGGTTATATGATCTTGCAATCCGTGCACCCCCCCATCGGAGAGTAAACCCATTATATGGCATACCCCGCACCCATTCTTGATCGCTTCAGCGAATTGCAGTAGGTACGGATTGCTGTGAATCTCGCCGATTTCCGCGTTGATCCTCTGAAGATCTTGCAGCACCACCCTGCCAGCACCGAGGCTTATGTGCCCAACTTCAGAATTCCCAACCTGAGCTGCAGGAAGCCCCACATCCTCACCACTGGCAGACAAGCTGCTGCGTGGACATCCGGAAACTACAGACTCCCAAAAAGGCTTGCGGGCAGCATGTATGGCATCACACTCATCACCGTTACCATTGCCCCATCCATCGAGTATGCAGAGTACAACCGCGCTGCCCGACATACACTTTATTTGAGCTAAAAGAAAAACAGGGCCAATTCTACAATACCTTACGCGCCATAGCAAATAACTATCGTCTGCGCACCAACGCCGCAACTTCTAAGTTGAAAATTTCGCACCCCTACCCCTGCTGCACGGTGTAGCCATCTGTACAAACTATATACGAATAAACCGGGTGTCGCATCAGTGGTTGTACCATATGAACATAACACCAGAAAATGCATATTAAAATCTACAAATAACCCGTTAACTTTTGTCAGGTTTTGTACTACAATACCGGGGTTTTTGTTTTCGTTACTAGCCATGATATATGGCCGTCATGATGCAGTGCTGGTGCTGTCGGATGGTCGCCACTTTTTCGGTACATCCCTGGGAAAAAGGCAAGACTGCGTAGGTGAGGTGTGCTTCACTACAGGGTTCACTGGCTATCAATATACCATAACTGACCCGTCATTTGCCGGGCAGATAGTGGTTTTTTCCTTTCCGCATATAGGAAATGTAGGCGTCAATAGCAGAGATTTCGAATGTGAGCATGTACTTGCAAGGGGGATAGTAGTCAGGGAAATGTCCCACGCGTCTCACGTATCTTCATTGGCTGACCTAAACTCCTGGATGGAAGCCAGCGGAGTTAGCGGAATATCGGGAGTTGATACCCGGGCACTTACCTTGCATTTGCGTGAGCACGGTTCGCAAAACGGGGTAATACACTGCTTTGACGACCCGGATCTGCTAGATTTACAGAAGTTGAAAAGCGCTGCCATGGCGCCCACAGTGCCCACTGTAGCCACTGAACTCCCTCATTTAAAGAGTCATCAGGTTTCGCATACCGGTTTGAGGATCTGTGTCATAGATGTAGGAGCAAAGCGTGGAATAATGCAGACGTTATCTACCCTTGGATGCGCTATACACGTTGTAGCGGCAAGGGACGATTTCGTGACGCAAATTATGGATTTGCGCCCACAGGGGATAGTAATCTCCAACGGTCCTGGTGACCCTCACGCCGTCCCAACTGACACAATAGAACAGTTGCGCGTCCTACTGCAGCAAGGAATACCAATGCTCGGGATATGTCTAGGACACCAACTACTAGCTATTGCCATAGGGGCAAAAACCGTCAAAATGCGGCACGGCCACCGGGGAAGCAACCATCCGGTATACAACGTTGCAACCAAGGCTGTTGAGGTAACCAGCCAAAACCATGGGTTTGCCGTAGACGCGCAGACTTTACCAGAAAATGCAGAAGTCACCCATATATCATTGTTCGATGGCACAATAGAGGGCATGAAATTGCTAGATCGCCCGGTACTTTCTGTGCAGTATCACCCAGAAGGGCACCCCGGTCCGCATGACTCGCATTATATATTCAGAGATTTCGTAAACCTTGCTAGAGCCTACAGATGGTGATATTCAGACCGCGGGTCGCTGCGCCACTTGCAGTTCTGGCATATAAGTTGCGAACGCACTGCACCCAGTAATGCCCACATGGCATTCGTGCAAGAAATCGCGCGCCTTGGACGCTAAACTGTGCACGTATTCGCCTCTAGAGCCAACTATCGGTGTGGCTCCCCGGACGCTTGACAGCCTCGATTGTAGGCTGTACAACAAAACCACAGCGTGTGCCGCGGCTATTGCGGGGTCATGCTGCGTAGTCGCAGTGGCGGCTTCTTTCGTCGGGGTTTTATGCTTGGTAATGTCGAAGTAATTCTGGCTCGGCCGCGCGGGTTCTGTGCGGGCGTAGAAAGGGCAGTACGCACTCTTGAAAGTGTTGCTAGCAGGTACGCCGGAACCAGAGAAGTGTACGCGCTACACGAGATTGTGCACAACCTCCACGTTGTAAACAGCTTCAAAAAAATGGGTGTAAAGTTCGTTAGTGCACTACATGAAGTGCCGGAGGGGGCGGTTTTGGTGTTCAGTGCACATGGTGTATCTCAGCAGGTCAAGGAGGAGTCTAGGCGCAAGGGGCTCACGGTAGTTGATGCAACCTGCCCCCTGGTCACTAAGGTACACCTGGAAATACAGCGGTACGACAAAAGCGGGTATCAAGTCATACTAGTGGGGCATAAGGGACACAGGGAAGTGGAAGGCAGCATGGGGCAGGTATCTAACCCAGTGGTTCTTGTACAGAACGTTCAAGATGTACAGAGTATTAAAATCCCCAGCGCAGCCAAGCTCGCATACGTAACCCAGACAACGCTCAGCATGGATGACACCGCGGAGATAATCAGTGCTCTAAAACTCAGGTTCCCCCGAATAGTGGGGCCGGACTTACGCGACATATGCTATGCAACCCAGAACAGACAAACAGCGGTCAAGGCCATGTCACAAATGGTGGATGTTGTGCTCGCGATAGGCAGCAAGAACAGCTCCAACTCTAATCGCCTGTTAGACTTGGCAAAGGCTCAAAATGCCAGGGCCTATCTCATAGACTCATACAGAAACATAGATCTGGAGTGGTTGATTGGCGCACGCAGAATTGGAATCACTGCAGGTGCTTCCGCCCCGGAAATTCTGGTACAGGAGGTTATTGACTATTTAGGCTTGCACGCAAACCTGAAGGTGCGCACCATGGACGGGGTCAGCGAAAATATCACTTTCAAACTGCCCGAGCTTGATTAGCCAAGCGTCAAGGCATTTTGTGTCACCTTATGTCTTATCGCAGGCAGCACCCTGCACGCGCATTCGCAACCTGTAATCCCCCACCCAACTGTATGGTACCGCAGCCACAGTTAGATTTTCATACGTGATTTGTATCTGCTGGCACTTGATTATTCACGGGAAAAACAGTAGGATCGCCGAAGATTCGGAGGTCGTGGGGTTGTGTTGAAAGTCAAGATTTTGAGGCTCGCCTCAGGGTATGGGTTGCCCTTGCCGTCTTATGCCACTCCCAAAAGTGCGGGGTTGGATTTGTATGCCGCGGTTGACAGCAAACTGGTGGTGCACCCGGGTGGCAGGTGTGCGGTGAAGACTGGTGTGGCCCTGGAATTACCCGACGGGTATGAGGCACAAATAAGATCGAGGTCCGGTCTTGCTGCCAACTTTGGTATTTGTGTGTTGAATGCGCCGGGAACCATAGATTCTGACTACCGGGGGGAGATAACCGTGGTGCTATCGAACTTTGGTAGCGAGGATTATGTAATCAGCCGCGGTGACAGGGTTGCACAGATGGTGATAGCTCCGGTAGAGCGAGTAGAGTGGGAAGAGGTAAGCAGCATAACGGCTACCAGCCGTGGAGATGGGGGGTTTGGTTCTACGGGAACGTAAGGCGCGCACCGCTGGTCGGCGGAGGGTATATTACCCCCAGTAGGCTTAGGTCGCGTGTTCTGGGCACTCAAGCAGGTGTTTGACGACCAGCGATAGCTTGGTCGCGAACGAACCCTTAACCAGCACACCATCTCCCGGCTTGATAATGCGCTCTAGATGTGCAAGCGCTTCTCCATGGTCGGCAAAATGCCCTCCGCTCAGGTGCTGCGGTAGAACATCGTACAGCGCCAGAATGTGGCTTCCCACCGTGTATACTACGTCTATGTTGCTGTGCATTATGCGCTCAAGTAAGCCTCTGTGGTAGTGGCAGCTGCCGCTGCCCAGCTCGAGCATATCACCAAGTATTGCCACTCTTCGAAGGACGCGGGCGTGGTTCAGGTTACTGAGGTTCTCTATGGCCGCAACCATAGATAGCGGGTTTGCGTTGTACGCATCATCCAGCAGGACAATTTCTCTGCCTTTGAAAGTGGTAACATGCACCTTACCCCTCCCTTCCAGCGGAACGAATTCTTCCATGGCCCCCCGGGCTTGTGTAAGATCGATCGAAAAAGCACGGCCCACAGCAGCCGTTATAGCAACTGAATACGCCAGGTGCCTAGCACCACTTTTCAAGTTGCACTGTAACTCCTCACCAAAACACCTTAAAGTTATGGAGTTACTTGGTTCCTCACGTCTGAAAATCTGCACATCAGCCCCTGCACCCACACCAAAACTTATGATGCGCGCACAATAGCTTTCGGCCACGGCACGCATTTTGGCATAGTATTCACTATCGAAGTTCAGCACAGCAATGGCCCCATCTTTGACGTGGTTAAACACCTCCAATTTTGCGGCGAGAACGCCCTCAACAGATTCAAAAAACTCCAAATGTGCCGGGCCCACGTTGGTAATCACTGCAACATCTGGCCTCGCAATACGCGATAGGGCATCCACCTCCCCGGGAGAATTCATGCCCATCTCGAGCACAACAAACTCTGCATCTTCCGTCAAATTTGCGGCATATAGGGGCATCCCTATAAGATTATTATAGTTCGCCTCGTTGTAATACACCTTACCATATTTGGATAGGGCCCCGCTCAGAACATACTTCGTGGTGGTTTTGCCTGCACTGCCAGTGATCGCTATAACCTTGGCGCGCGTATCCCTCAGGCGCATAGTCGCAATATCGTGCAATGCTTGCAAAGTGTCTTTCACCGCAACTAAAGGCCCACAATCCGCGGTCGGGACGTATGCCTCATCCACAACAGCGGCTACGGCACCTTTGCTGAATGCCTCCGGGACGAAGCAGTGTCCATCAAAGTTTTTACCCTTGATTGCAACAAATATATCCCCGGGGCGCAAGGTCCTGGTGTCTATAGATATCCTACCGAGCGACGTCCAGTCTTTTCCAAGGCACAGCCCGCGAACTGCAGCCCCCATGGATTTGGCGCACCACATATGCCGAGACAATAACACAAGCGCACATGCATACCACAACTATAACGACGAAACAAGTAGGGGTGCCACGTGAGCAACACCGGGCGGCCGGGCACTGAAACGTGTGCGCGTTTAAGGTAACTGGCACAGTTAAAGCGCGCCGCGCACTCCCTACACGCCATAATGCAGCACAGAAAGTGATTACCTCCCGCCGCAAAGGGGGATAAAATTTCCGAAGGCTGAGAGTGGAGTCTTATGTGCCAAACAACGAAGCAAAATTCCCCGAGAACATATCATACGGATCCATGGGAGGACCGACTTTTTCTACTGTCATTTCCGAACTCGGTGGCGGAAAAGAGCAGCGCAAAGTTAACTGGACGCATTCGCGCAATAGGTATAACGTGGCGTACAATACCGCATCCAGCGATCAGTGCAGTGCATTGATTAGCTTTTTCTATGCACACAGGGGAAAGGCCTTACCCTTCAGATTCAAAGACTGGTCTGATTACACAGCAACTGGGCAAAATATCGGAGTGGGTGATGGCAAAAGCCTGAATTTTCAGCTGGTCAAGCGCTACCACGCGGGACAATATTCCTATGTACGCAAGATTAGCAGACCGGTAGTTGGTACCGTTAAAGTATCTTTAGGTGAGGTATCGCAGGAATACGAGAGGGACTATAGCGTAGACTACAATAGCGGAGTCGTCACGTTCGCTGTGCCACCAGCACATAATGCAACCATCCACGCGGACTTTGAGTTTGATGTACTAGTCAGATTCGATACCGACTTTCTCGCTTTTGCGCTTGAAGCACACGGCAACTACGGGTGCCACGGCGTGTCATT
Source organism: Anaplasma centrale str. Israel (assembly GCF_000024505.1). Taxonomy (NCBI): domain Bacteria; kingdom Pseudomonadati; phylum Pseudomonadota; class Alphaproteobacteria; order Rickettsiales; family Anaplasmataceae; genus Anaplasma; species Anaplasma centrale. Next base: position 500,745 of record NC_013532.1, on the reverse strand, counting down.
AGTGGAAGTCAGCGAATAGCTATCCACCCAGGCCTATTGAGAAGACCCACCCAGACCGTCCAGTTCGGTCCTCAAGACCGACAATTCAGCCTCAATATTCTGCTTGTCGGTCTCTGTAACGTTGGGCGAATCTAAAGCTTTTTGCAGCTCCACAATCCTCTCCTGAAGCGCGGACATTTGCTTCCTGCGCTCCTCCTGCTGCTGTCTCTTGGAAGCCCCACCAGACCCTGTGTGCTTACCTGTTGACTGACTTGCACTCGCCACTTTGCCACCAATCTCCGGACGGTGCGAGCCAAGCGCAGCGAGTGTTACATCCGCTTCTGTACCCGCTGCCGCAGCGTCAACAGCATCTTCAAATTCGTCATCCACAACCTCTTCTGCACCAGTTGCCTGAGCATCTCGATCATCATCGGTCACCTCCTGTGCTATACCAACTTCAGGCTCAGGTTGCTGCTCATCGAGTGCCATTGCACCTTGAGCTTCACCACCCTTAGCTTCACCATCCGCAACCTCTTCTGCACCAGCTGCCTGAGCGTCTCGATCATCAGTAGCTTCTTGTATCGCACCAGCCTCCTGCTCCGCCTCTTCATGACTAGCCGCATCATCAGTAGCTTCTGGTGTTACACCAACTTCAGGTTCTGGTTGCTCATCAAGTGCCATTGCACCTTGAGCCTCACCACCCTCAGTTTCATCTGCTCCATAATGCCCAGCAAACACATCTGTTTGATCACCAGCATCTTGGTCCTCGCCACTGAGAACCTCATCTACATCTTTACTAGCTGTAGCTTCCGCCCACGCACGTTCACTGTCTATCGCACTGTACTCGACGTCATACTCCAAGTCACCCCTATCGGTGTGCTCTTGAACGTCAGCATCTTGGTCTTCACCACCTCCAGCTTCACCATCAGCAACCTCTTCTACACCAGTTGCCTGAGCATCTTGACCATCAGTAGCTTCTGGTGCTACACCAACTCCAGGCTCAGGTTGCTCATCAGGTGCCACCGCACCCCGATCTTCACTACCCTCAGTTTCATCTGCCCCATAATGCGCACCAGTTGCCTGAGCATCTTGTTGCGGATCTACTACAGCCTGCTGCTGGACAAGCTCAGATATCAAACCCTCTTCCAGATCCTCGAGATCGTAAGTTTTAACCTCGTGTCCAAGAATCTCGCTTAGATCATTACCTTCTTCCTCTGCTATCCTGCCACTGTATGCCTGGCGTACTGCAGCCTCCACGCGCGAGCCAAGCTCCTCTCCGGAACCAAGACCTTCCCCTACTCCGGTATCTCCCTCAGACTCCTTCTTGCTGGTGTACGCCTTATATACCTCAGCCCCAACTTGCAGGCCAGATTCCTTGGCATCCACATAATCGTCCCCTTGAACGCCACCGTAACCGAGCTCTTCCCCTTCGTATCCATCCTCTTCTCGCCCTCCTCTGCCGGGTTTTTTGCCACCTTCCGAGCGCGATGCGCCTCTGCCGCCACTCTTGTCAGATTTCTTGAGATATAACCCCTGATCATCAGCTTCCTCTTCAGACGCAGCCTGAGCTGCAGCCAACTCTTCTACAACCCCTTCACCATCTGCGGGCACGTCTTGAGGTACACTAATAGCTTCACCCTCATCCGGCTGCTGATCAATCTCCTGCAGTTCTTCACCCTGCACATCAGCTTTCTCTTCAGACGCAGCCTGAGCTGCTGCCAACTCTCCTATAGCCGCATCTTCGCCATCTGCGGGCACGTCTTGAGGTACACTAGTAGCTTCACTCTCATCCGGCTGCTGATCAATCTCCTGCAGTTCCTCACCCTGCGCTGCAGCCAACTCTGCTACAGCATCCTCGTCATCTGCGAGCATGTCTTGAGGCACACTAGTAGCTTCACTCTCATCCGGCTGCTGATCAATCTCCTGCAGTTCTTCACCCTGCACATCAGCTTTCTCTTCAGACGCAGCCTGAGCTGCTGCCAACTCTCCTATAGCCGCATCTTCGCCATCTGCGGGCACGTCTTGAGGTACACTAGTAGCTTCACTCTCATCCGGCTGCTGATCAATCTCCTGCAGTTCCTCACCCTGCGCTGCAGCCAACTCTGCTACAGCATCCTCGTCATCTGCGAGCATGTCTTGAGGCACACTAGTAGCTTCACTCTCATCCGGCTGCTGATCAATCTCCTGCAGTTCTTCACCCTGCACATCAGCTTTCTCTTCAGACGCAGCCTGAGCTGCTGCCAACTCTCCTATAGCCGCCTCTTCGCCATCCACGAGCACATCCTCAAAACCGTCGGCAGAGGCTCTGGAAGGATCTTCTGCTTCGGGTTGAACCAGTACCTCATCCGGTTCTCCTATACCCTCATACTGCTCACCCACTACTCCACGCAGGACACCAGCCTCAGAACCCTGGGGCTGCTCTGCAGAACCGTCGGATTCACCATCAACAACATCGGGTGCCCGTAAAGCATCGTCAACCATTCCGGAAATACCCGTCCTCGCGGACTCATCACTATCATGAGCAACATCCGCATCTGCGCCCTGTTCCTCACCCCTCCATTCATATCCAGAATCCGTAGGACGCGCACTGACATCTACCCCCGCAGCATCAGGAGCCTCCGCATCGCGCCGAGCGAGGGCATGCCCAACCAGTCCTGAAAAGTCAACACTACCTGAAGGCGTAACAAAATTTGCAAGCTCAGGAACTTCATCAGGCCTTTCATTGGCCATTGCAGTAATCTCGCTTCTGAGCTTATTCATGTCTGCGTCTATCTTGTCCCGAGCCTCTGGATCTTCCGCGTTAGCACGCAATGCACCTAAACCGTGAAGCGTATCAACTGCATCCCAGAAATTGTCTTTATTGACGTGCAACTTTCCGTCGCTATCAAACAGCCTTTGGCTCGTATTATCAGTGTTCTGCCCACCATCCTGCAAATCCGGCCTCACAAACGGATTTGAATCGTCATCCTTTTGCGCAGGGGCATATTCACTGGGCTTGTGCTTCTCAACCCCAACAGTAAGCGCATGCAAGCTGCTCAAAAATGCTGCTCTGTCCTGAGTAATATTGTGTATCAATCCCTCAGTCTCAGAACCCGTAATACGGCCCAGCGCGTGTTTGCCCATATATTTCATCGCATCCAATGGCGAGTACCCCAAATGGGCGCCAACCCACGCTCTAGCGTAGTCAAATCTGGGAGAAATTGATCGCATTGAGTATAGATCTTCTTCAGTATACGAGGAAGTCAGCGCACTGGAAAGCGACCTCACGCCGTGGGCAGCCGTGCCAAGCACTCCACCAACTATCGGCACCCTCTTCAGCAAATTCTCCGGCACCTTGGCAGCAGAAGAAGCCAAATCCCCGGCTTTTACCCTCATCAAAACTCTTAATCCGTCTATACCCCTATCTATACGATCTATGAACGTACCAACAACAGGGATGTGAGAAAATATTCTGACAAACCCTTCGCTGTACATTGATCCTACAGTTCTCGACAGTATGCTACCACCAGCGAGCACAACAGCGACATTCTGTACAAAGGCCCTCATTTGCCATACAAGAAACGCCACCAGGATGAGCCCAAACACCTCAGGCCACATTACTATGTAACCCTTCTTGAGGTCCTTGATTATGTTATAATCGTGCTGCTTCTCGAGCTTCTCGGCACTCGTGGGATTCAGTACTCTATTGCGACTTATGATATTCTCAGTTAATACTTTGACCAACGCCTCTTTGAATTTAGGATCCTCGTATTTCAGCTTGACGTCCTTCTTGTTTTTTGTGTCTTCTTCCTCTCTCTTCTTGATCACATCAAGAAACTGACTTTGTGCTGTACTCGTCACGGTCTTATCCTGCACACGCTTTTCCAGCTCACCTTGTATCTTGTTCACTAATCTGGCAGTTGACGTGCCACGCGCACTGGCAATGAGAGAATTCGTCATGGAAGCCAGAGGCTTCAGTGTATCTTCTTTCTTAATCAGAGATACCCCACCAGGAGGCGCAGAACTCTCGGAATCCGGATCCAGGAATGGGAAGTCCACATAACGAAAATCCTCGTCTTTGTGATCAGGGGGGACTTTGATAACAGCACCGCCACCGGTAAACGTATATCGTGCAGAAGTGCCAGAGTCGCCCTGCTCGCTCTTACTTGAATCTCCGCTCCACCCGATGCGCATAGGATCATACTTCTGCCCAGGAGTCCATTCGTAGTATTTCTGATCTATAATCCTATGCCCAAGCGCGTACAACTTGATGTGCACCACCTCATTGTAGCAAGCGGTAAAGCCGAAAATCCTATAGTAGTAGTGCATTATTAGCGAGCCAAACATCGCAATTAGGGTGAACATCAGTATCGCTTGCATGGAGAAGCTAATACACTGCGTCAACCAGCCATCAAAAAGGCTCCTAAACCTGGAAAAAACGATACCAACAAACATTATGGGCATTAGCGCGATTAGGAAGGTAATCCCCACAAATGCAGTAAGGTAAATTACGAATCCGTACAGGCACAGGGCTACGTAGCAAATTACTGATATTATGATTATCAGCAACGCAAATATGGAAGAGAAATCTGCCATGATGAGCGCTCTGGCTTTGGCTTCCCATACAACGGTGGAGAATATTCTTTCCCCAATCATAACGTCCATAAATTTAAATGGCGCATCGGCTTTGAATTCCTCCTTGGCGGCGTAGCTATTAACCAGCGCTATAATCTGGTCAACGCCTTTTGTGAACAGCTGAAGCAGATTATCATGGAAGAACTCCCAACTACCAGGAGATACCAGCAGTATTACCAGGATAATCTTAAATATTCGAACCATCGCGTCGGCAAGGGGGGCTCGCACCATCCCCAACAGGTACGCCAGAGCAGAAATAACCAAAAATAAGGTCATAACTGCAAACGTGAAGTTCCTAAACCCTGGATTTTTTACAATATTGCTGAATATCTGCTCCCCAGCCTTGTTCAGCTGGGCCCTAACCAACTTTCTCACATACTCAAATACTTCAACACCTTTGCCGTTGATTACACCTTGCTTGAACTCCAAACTATAACCACCAGCGTTGTCGTAATAGTAATTGTCTAATATTTTTACATAAATTTTCCATCCCCTTTTCAGCTCAACAGTCTTGCAGTCACTACCAAATATTTTCCCGTTGGAGTGGTAAGAGGCCTTTCCGTCTTGGGATTCATCTGCAGCCTCATGCCCTAAGTGAGTTGTCGGAGACACGGGGTACTCTATCAGATCAAGGGTAGAGTTCGGATCTGGATCCTCCGGACGCTTGAACAGGAGGTACGCACCATACCCTTTGTTCAGCCAGCACGGCCTACCGTACTGCCCCTTGTTGGTGTCATCAGTTGCTGGTATATGATGACAGTTAAGTTTACAGTCGCCCGCGGTACGCTCACGCTTCTCGTAAGGGCCACATACTCTTTCTATATCAACAACGGAGTCGTAAAACTCGTCAGTGGGGTCCACCGGTCTTGATATTCCGGTATTCACCGCCAGCGGTGAGCTGTGTTTTTCGCCATTCTTTGCCCAGGGGACCCACGCCCCCTCTATACCGGCAACTATCTCGTTCCCGTCAGTAATAAACCCCGTATCCTTCCATCGAACTACATGCTTGTTTGCCCCAGGAGTGCTAGCGTTACCTATCTGTCCATCACCAGCTTTGAACGCTTCTACATTACCTGGGCCATAGTAGGCCGACACGGAAGCGGTGGTACTACTGCTGAAGTTGTCCGCAGACACGCAACGGGGGAATGGCACCTCAGTTATGCATGATGTAACAAGCAAGCACATCAGCGGCAGCATCAGGAATTTATTCACAGCTGACCTTGCAATAGTAACCATGCTCCCCAGACCAATATGACTACCTATTCCTTGTCTTGCTTTTCTTCTGCAGGAGTGTCATTATCCGGGTTCTTATTTAACTTTTCCTCAATGACCTCCCCATCGGTGTTGTCGTAGTTGTCCGCAGCGCCACCTGCCGGGTCTTCTACTATATCTGCACGTTGACCTGCGGGGTCACCTCCTTCCTCAATGCCACTCAGATGATCTACAAACTCGGCCCTATGTTCTTGAGGAGGAGTTTCACGGTCACTACTACTGCTTTCTTGCCCAGAATCTGCGCTGCTAACAGCCTGAGCGTAATCCTCCGCTGCTGGCCCCTCCTCAGGGCGCTGCAGCTCATCCTGACCGGCGTCAGATGCGGCATGGGTAGTGGTGTCGGTGCGACCCACTTCGTCTGCGCTTACACCGGAATCGTCGCCGTCGGAACTGCCAACATCATGGGCTATGGGCCCAGCATGGTCATCCAAGGTATCTTCATGGTGCGCCCCACCGCGGGCACTTTGTCCAGATTCCTCCGAATCTGCAGCACCGGTTTCACCAACCGGCGACTCATGCGGATCCCCAGTTTCCCCTGCAACGTAAGCACCATCCTCATTCGCGGTAGGTGATGACACATCCTCCCATTCAGGCTGCACATCAAAACCTGAACCGGTGGATAACCTGGACTGCGCATCATCACCGGCATCTCCGATCATGTCAACCCCGTGCGGATCACCTTCATGTCCTTCCCCTTCGGGCCCCACAGGCATATCTGCACCTACTTCCTCATAGTGCGCCACCCCAACATCGTCTGGAACTCCATGCCTACCCACACCTCCATCGTCGCCTGAAGTGGCAGCCTGAGCCATATCATTTGGCTGATCATCCACAAGTGGTGATTCCCCAGGCCCATCAAGATTGGCCACGTCTGGGACCCCTACCCGCAATCCTCTATCACCACTCACGTCGTCGTGGCCCTCATGGCCAGCCCCAGCAGCGGAAGCACCGGATTCGGCCTCTGGACCGGGGGTAGGGTCATCAACACCCTGCCCAACTGCTGCACGGGCTGCTGTACCATCCCCATCAGACTCTGGAGACTTCGATTGATCAACACCCTCCTGCATTGGCCGCACACCATCTCTGTTCTCGAACTGGACCTTTTCCTCCCCTGGCGGAACCATTCCCTTGGCTGCAGCAATAAGCTGTTGGGAAGCAGCATCCATGCCCACAACTCCAAGCATACCCTGAGTGGCCCCCATGGCACTCGCCGTTATGCTAGAAACACTACCAGATATTGAGTGAGCCAGGGTCTCAGAAATCTTCACAAATTCCCTAACAGACTTGCAGCACAGTATGAGCATAATGGCAATGGCAAGCCCGAACGGAAGGCCCATAAACCCAACATCCTCCCTGGCAAGACCTTCGCGATATCTGTCGTCCACAGAGAGCTCGTTAGAGAAGCCTATGGGCAACATGACAGGCAATAGACATAAATCGGGTCTGTTGGGCGTACCAGGGTCATCAGAAGGTATGTTGACGCCTATAGCGCAACTCTCACAGGCAGTGAAGTCGGTAACAGCGTGCAAGCTGGTCAGGATCATCTGATTCAAAAACGCAAGTGAGGCAAACATGATGATTGGCTGTAGTGAGAAGTTCATGATTATTTTTAGCCACCCATCAAACAGTTGTCGGGTTCGTTGAAACAGTATGAAGGAAAAAAATATCGGGGCCAGGGTTATCAGGAACGCCACGGTCATAATCGAGAACAAATATGCAATCATAGCCTGGAACATGGCTAAGAAGAACTCTATCAAGGCCCATATAATCCCAACAAATGCAAGCCAACCCACGGGACCTGCCGCGATCAGAGCGAGAAGCCTTATCCAGAGCTCCGAGGTCAGAAGTAACCCCAATGTTGCATCCAAAAACTTGAACGACTTGTCACCATCTAGATACCCGTTGAACGCGGCGATAATGTCTGACACTCCTCCGATAAATACGCTGAAGCAATGCTCGTTGAAAAATTTCCAACTATCTTGCGAGAACATACAAACCAAGAGCGTCACTTTCGCAAGTCTTACCACTAGGTCGTACTTGGTGATTTTAGTCACACCCATGATGTATCCCAACGCAGAAAACATGAGATACAGTGTGAGCACCCCTTGAATGAACATCCAAAAACGCCCAGATACCTGATTGCTGTATATCTGCTGTATTGCTCCCTTTTTGTCCTCTTTGAAAGATTTCTCGACTGCAGATGAAATATCAGCAACCTCGTCAACGTTGGCATCACCTTGTGTGGTTGACATTTCCGTGCCATACAGAATTTTGAGGAGGGTGCCTTGCAAGAGCGCGAAAAATTTAGAAATTGTTGGATTCCAAGTGGTAACCCAAAGCCGCACTGAATAGTAGTTATCCGGGTAGTTGCCGTCCTTGAGCTGTTCATCGTACTCTTTATCAACCGCTATTCCAAAGTACAAGTATCCTTCCTTTCCATTGGCCGCTGGGGAACCGTCTGTGCCTTTCTTGTTGATGACGTATATACCCTTGGGGTCCACGCTATTGCCTTCTAAATCAAGTGCCACAACATCGTTACCGCCACCGGTGCTGCCCTCCCCAGGCAAAAATTTTGGTGCTTCCTTTCCTATGTACATGTACAGCTTCTTGCCTGCAGTTGCATAACACGTTCTGTGGACTTTTAGTGTGTAAAAGCCCTGCATACTTTCTTCATTATTTGTATTGCCTGTGCCGCCAGTATTGCTACTCGGCTTGATATATGAGAGGAACAGTCTGCCACTTTCTGGCACTTCATAACTCTTGTGCATTTTAAGACTGTGCTTGCTAAACTCTCCAGCACTGGAAAGACTTTTCACCTCCTCGGGAAGAAATTTACAATCTTTGTTGCAGTCATTGGTGGCAATGTCTTTGTTGTCTTGCCCGTTTTTGGTCGTCTTTATCACAGCAATCGCACCTTCAGCAAGTTCGTAGGCACTATCTCCGATGTCCTTGTCTGGTAGCGTAAAATCCAAATAATCTTTAAGTGCATCAAGGGAGGAATCATCAATTTCTATTGCCTTATCACCCTCTGGAACCTTTTTAGGTTTCGTGGTGGGACACACGACTTTGTCATTCATGACCCGCACTATAGAGCGCGTACAATCCTCCTTGTTCGCCAGATCTGATGGTTTACATATTAGGCCACAATTACAGTTTATGTCGTACTCCGTGTATTCCCTAAGCAGGGCATCTTGCTCCTTCTGTTCTTCAGTAATAGTTGCGCTCTGATTGCCGCTACTACCATTCCCTGAAGAATTTTTATTCTTATTATCGTACTTCCCAGGGTTTTTGTTTTGCTTAAGCTCAACAAGACTTCTCCCTTCTATCACCCTGGTAATGTTGCCCTCCTTCAGTTTCTTGCACAGCCCATCTGTTATTTCTGGTGGGCCGTTAATCTTGACTGTTCTTCCATCATATACGCGCCCAGTGGCAATCATGTACTTCGAGTTAGACTGCAAAACCTCCTTTCCGTGTTCGGTGGTCTTCGTAATCTTCGATAGGTATCCCAAAGGGAACGCAAGGCGCGGGGTCTGTACCGAATTACCCCCAAGTTTGGGCAATGTAATGTCTTTATGAACATCTGTGCACTGACCACCAGCACCATTTTTAGGAGTCTTGTAGTAAAGCGCTGCTGAGCCACCATAAGCACCAGAAGAGCATATGTCCTTGGCATCAATTCCTAGTTTACATGCTTTGTCCTTGTAAAAGTCACTATTGCCATAGTAGATTACGAAGCTCTCCTCGTTCCCTATCTTTTCACAAGACGGAAATTCCAAGTCATAAAGAAACGGATAAAAAGCCACTCTATCGCCTTCCACAACATTAAGCAGGGTGTCATAAAACTCATGCTGAGGGCGAGTAGAAGACACAAAATCTTCGGGAAACATCCTCACTATAGCTGGAGTACTGGCATCCTTGGGACAAAGACTTATGGTATTTTCAACTGTGAGTTTCAGCTCACGATCCTTCTCAACACGGTGGCCCGAATTTATCCAATAAGTTGCCGGATTTTCCCTAGAAGCGCCAGGAGGCTGAACTGGTACTTTTACCTCAATTGAGCTACTGCTTACACCCTTCCCAGGCTCTATGCAGATTCCACCACAGCCAGAGATTAGCAGCACCAACGCAATGAGCAGTAACCTGAACATTCACATACCACCTAAAAACTAGCCGGAGGATCAGCAGGATGGACAATCTGCTGGCGTTTAGCAGGCGCACCAGCTTGTGCACCCGGAGACACAGGCATAAGTCTGGAAGCAAAACTTTCCTCGCGTCCAGCACCTGCCCCCCTGTAGAAGAGTGCGGACTGATGTCTCTGTTGTGCTGCCATATACCCAGTCATCTTGTCCATTCCGACTATGCTCAGCATAGCTTGCGCAGCGTTTCCACCCACGTCAGACAGGTTCGTAAACGCGCCAAACATGATACTACACATCTCGCCGCTGGTGAGCACGAAGTCCCTGATAGCGTGGGCTATAGCCACAAATATTAGCACATTAAAGATTGGACCAGGGATTCCTATAAGAATCATGTCCCCAGTGTTGTACAGTTCTCTCACAATGTCATTAACCGGCATGACAGGGACTATCCCCATCGGCAGAAGAAAGCGCAGCACACACAAGGTGGCGATTTTCAGATCTAGTGACAAAACGCACGCTTCGCATACTTGGAAGTTGAGCATGGCGTATATCACGCTGTTAACTATTTGCACCATTAAAGCGATACTGGAGAAGATTAAAACCGGCTGCATTGCGGTCTGTAACAGAACTTTTATCCAGGCATCAAATATCGCCTTAGTACGCTTAAATAGCACACAGATGAGGAAGAAGGGTGCTATACACAGCAGTAGCGCTATCAACATAATCGATATAAGGTATATTACCACCGCACTGAACATGCACTCCACCAAGAGGAATAACCCCCAGAAAATGAGCACCACTGTGAGCCATCCCACGGGACCAGCAAATATGAGCGCTAGCAATTGAATCCAGGTTTGCGAAGCCGTGAACCTATACAGTATGCCGTCCATAAACCCAAAGTGGGCATCAGAGTTTCCGACGTTACCGGTCATTATGGCAATAAAATCCTTGGGGGCATCGGTGAATAGTTTGAACAGATAATCGTTAAAAAATGTCCAGCTATCCGGACGTATTACGTACAATACGATGATGATCTTCGCAAAGATGATAAATAACTGAAAAATTGATACCCTTGAAAATCCCAAAAAGAAGTAGAGTGAACTGATCATTACGTACAAAATCAGAAGTGCATTCACAAGTTTCTTGAACGAGCCAGCACCGCTAATATGCCCGTACATACCGGCAATTACGCTGTTCTTGCCATTCTCCTTATTGCCATACAGTGCGGAACGCACTTTGTCTTCTGTCCACTCTACAATATGGGAAAAGAACTTTGGAGGCGTCTTGGCAATAGTGGCTTTAATCTCAAAGTGTCCGACATTGTTCTCTGCCCCATCGCCGTTGTCACGCACACCATAGTACAAATCCCCCCCTATATTTTTTTCCTCAATCGTTATCTCGCTGTCTTTCATGAATTCCAGCTTTTGCGATTTGTTTGCGGAATCACCCGGCTCATATCCCGGATAACCCTCGGAAAATGTGTAGTACAGGCTATCTTGCAGGTGAGCGCTGCAATCCTTCTTGACTTTAAGTTTATAGCTACCCACAAGAATCCTGTTGCCATTACCCTGGGAGGAGCTTGCGCCTGTGTTTGTACCACTCTTGGCAGGGTATTCTAGAGTCAGCACAAATGTGCTGTTAACTCCACCGTCGGCAATGCTAGTAGGCTTGTCAATAGTGTAGTCACGGTCAAGTTCTAGGTAATTGTCAATATCTGAAAACAACGCAACCGCATCACTTTTGGTCGGCAGTTTAATGCGCGATGTGATATCGTCGCCGCTTTCTTCAGGGGTACCCCCGCTAGTGGGAACCGCAATGCTACTGCTATTGGTGCCACTAGTATTACTGCCACTTGTTGCACTTGGCTCAAAGGGCTTAAACGTGTACTCGGTACTCAACAGTGTTTCACGGCCTTTGCCAAGTTTAACAAAAGGCAGGACAGTGGCCGGCTTGCTGTTGCCTTTGTCGTAAGACAGCAGATGGTAGGCATGGTATTGCTTCTGCGGTACGTTTTTTCCTCCCCCCTCTTTTGTAACTTCGGATCCTTGCACAGTCTTAAGCACACCACAATACTCGTTGGCTGCAAGTTCGTCCATTGCACGCATATACCTGATGCGAGCACTGTACACCTTGGCCACAACTTTGTTTAACTCCTCATCTCCGGCACTAGAAGCGGACGCAGCCCTGTTGCCTCCTCCACCTCCTGCTGCGCTCGCGCTACCACTTTGCGGACTGTATTTCACACATGTTCTGTGGCAGCCTGCCGGTAACCCGCTGCTGCCTGGGCGATAACCATATTCACCAAAGGGTTGGCACTTAACCTCACATTTTTTCACCCCCTGAGACGTGTAATCCAACGTCCAATTAGCCACCGCAGCAGCGGAAGATCCCGTTCTGTTCCCGGTAACTTCCTGTTCTATTTCATAGTCGCTGTAGCACAAATATTTCTGGTCATCCGTTTCTGTGCCCCTATGTTCGTTAAAGCCCTGCGGCGTCAGTGAGGTCTTATCTACCTTTCCAGGAATTATGTGAGGGTAAAAACCCCCCACAAATGGGGACGATGACATTGCACCCTTGGTGGTACTCGGCACCTCGTACCATGAGTTCATAAAGCCATGCTTATCCACCAACTTATGACTAAAGTTGATTACGCGCTGCTGTCCTATATCTCTCTTTTTGCACTCTTCTGCATCCACGGTGTATATGTCATCATCCTGGTTTCTGCATATTGCATCGTCGATTACAAAACTCCTTATAGGAACAAGCGAAAACCGTATCTTGTCTTTTTTCGGCATAATGCGCACAGGAAACTTCACCGTGAATTGCTTTGTCTTTCCTGGAGCGAGCTTATCTCCCGGAAATGCTTCCAATTTCAACTCCTGCAGCTCTGCACCGCTGCAGAAATCCACGTTGTAGTGCTCGACATTCAGCTTTATTTTTTTACCCTTTACGGGAAAATCCACCTTTACCCACGACCCACGCGCTCCATCACTACGCTGTTTTGGGTTTGTATATACCACGCTCCTTACAGTATCATTCATCACATCTTGCTGGGACATACAACCGTGGTATCCGCACCCCGACAGAAGTATAATAAGTACTACTGGGATAATCCTCAGCACAACACAAGCTCTCCCTTTACAACTAGACAAACGCGCTTTTGTAGCGCAGAAAAGTTATAAAACAATCAACAACAAACAATAAGGCAGGTACAACCGCAGAAACCCATTTCACAAACATCACCCCCCAGATGACCCTCCAGACACAGCATCCGTACCGGTACCTGCACCACCACTTCTCGGGGTGCTTCCACCCGAAACCTTATCAGATCCAGCTCCGCCCTGGCCGCCTCCCCCTCTCATGCGGTCCAGAGCCTTACTTCCCACGTCAGACATCTTGCCTGAAGCATAACTGCTAACCTTGGAGGCAGCACCCATAGCCCCTCCAGCAAGCGCTCTTGGGTTGAGGCTACCAGAACCGATAACACCAGCCCTCGGATCCCCAGCAAGTTCCCCAGCAATGTAAGATATGGAGGACAAGAAGTGATAGAATAAGAACCCTACCAGCACAAACACCCCAAGCTTGGTCCAAATCGCAGCAGTTGTGTTTTTAAACTCTGGACTGGTGACTGACAACCCAAGCACCAGCGGCTTCGTATGGAAGTTCACTGTGCTGAACATGCACGCCAGATTGTCTTCCTTGCCGTCACAGGCCTTTTCGTTCTCAAGTTTAAAGTTTATTCTCTTAAGATCACCTACTGTGATATCTTCTCGCGTGAATTTCAGATCGTCAAAGTATATGTTGTCGAAGACGGTAAACATCAGTGACAAGAACGAAAACAATATCACCGGGTATAGAGAATATATCATGAGCTGCCTGGTCCACCCGTCAAAGAACCCCTTGGTAACCTGGAAGAGGCACATGGGTATCATAATGGGAGAAATGATTGTAAGAACCGTTAGGGCGATCAGCGACAGCAAGAACACATACACGCACCATATCACGGTAAATATCAGCATCATCACCGCAAAGAACGCAACAACGCATATTATTACCTTGGCGTTGATGAGAATCGCGGGTATCAACAAGCCGGCGCATAAGAATACGGTAAGCAAGACGCCGGTGCCCGTCCCCCCGTTTAGCTGGCTCCCCAGGTAAAACATCATCCTACAATCAAGCCTATCCCACGGCATTAGGTACCGGAAATCCTTGTCGTAATCACCCGCCTTGTAGTCGCAAATATTTTGTCCCCCGTTAGCAGCAGATAGCACAATGTCCGAAAGGCCAATCGAGAGGTTAGTCAAGTGTTCATATGCCTTGTACATTGCACCACCTTGGGTGAAGTAGATGACCAAAGCAAATTTTATCGCCGTCATATACAGCTCGGATGCATTCTGCACCCCACCAAGCATAGCCTTGATTGAGAATAGAATAAGTGCAAGTATCAATGCAGCCATAACGGCGTTCTTTAGCTTGTTTTGGGCTACACTTAAGAACCCGGGGTTCGGCCCCGAAGCGGAGGTCACCTTGCCCGCACACTTGTCTTTTACACCACCACGCGTGGGGTCCAGGATATTTTTTAATGAACCGTATATACAATTTATCAACACCGAAGTAACGGGAAACGGAGACTTTGTTTCCTTCGAAGCAACGCCCTGGCAGGCCTGGTCTACGTAGCAACTGTAGCATTTACTGTTGTCGTAACCAACAACCTTGTCCTTCATGTCTCCTGTACCCATTTTTGGCTCCGACTCCTTACACATCGGAACCGGGGGCGAATTAGGGCGCATTTGACAGCCTATTTCCGGCCGGGGAATGAGTGGTAGACTACTCACGCTTACTGCGTCTACGCACAGCTTATCACCCCTCTCAACCGCCCGAAACTCGGCATCGTGTATGGTCTTCTTTTCTCCAGCTTTAAGCACCTCACATTTCACGTGCGTGTTAGGCGTTTCACCTTGCCCAGCTCCAGAAATGGCGAGCTTGGTTTTGTGCATCTCCGCATCGCCGTACGTACCCTCACGTGGATAAGCACCCTTTTTTATCTGTTCGGTATAGCTCTCAGTGCTTACCTGGTTCCTCAAAGCCCTATAGGCGCCCGCAAATAGCGTCGCGAGCGGTTTGCGATAGCAAACCTCAATATAGCGAGAACTGGAAACCCGATTTTTTGGCCAAGCGTAGTGCTCAACTTGCTTAAACTTCCTGCTCTTGCATATTGGTTCAAGCAGCCTAGCCTTCTCCAAGCTTTCGTTCGGCGCAATGCAGG
The DNA here is from genome assembly GCF_000024505.1 of Anaplasma centrale str. Israel. NCBI lineage: Bacteria > Pseudomonadati > Pseudomonadota > Alphaproteobacteria > Rickettsiales > Anaplasmataceae > Anaplasma > Anaplasma centrale. The sequence continues at coordinate 485,475 of NC_013532.1, read as the reverse complement.
CAAAATAACTGTTTAAGTCCGCAAATTCCCGCGAACACTTCTCCTTCTGTTGCGATGTGGTGCCGGACTGTGCGCCTATGTTCTCCCACCTGCCTTTTACCGCATCATCTGGCGCATATGGTTCGCTACACTCCTTGTATTTCCCAATGTGAAAACCACTGGTGTCACCGGTACCGGAGGTTTCTCCGGTCAACACCGTATTAACGCCGCTAGTACCCCTTACTATATCCCCTTCCTCAAAGCGCAGCACAGGGTGGCGCACGAAGCTCCAATTGCAGACAAAATACGCCGAGGACGCGCCCACAGCCGCAGCTAGGATGGGCACGTTTGTGCTAATAAGTGCAATCCCAGCCTTGGTAGTCCAACCCAAGGGTATTTTTATCAATATCGCACCAGTAATCATAAATCCTAGCGACGGACCTATGACCTTTGCGCCTACCTCAGCTACTGTGGCTGCAGCGCCACAACGAGGATTAGTCGCCTCTGCATACCTATAGCTAACCAAGCGGTCACTCTCCTCACCCTTCGGCTCATCTGAATACGCGGCATAGTGCGGCAGAAACGGCAGCCCCGTAAACAGGACGATCAGTGCTATTGCTTTGACCGCTCTACGCATTCTTGACCCTCTTGCAGAAAATGGGTAGCCACACGTTCGGGTCACGACCCACTTCTTCTATTATCTCGTTCAACATCAATACCGTCTCCGCCCTCCCCGACAGAACATTTATGGTATCCTCCAAACCTCTGAGGTCTATCCTGGCAACCACGGCACTGACCCCCTGCTTGACTAGAAAGAACCTACTCCCGGGGTCCGTGTACTTTATCAGGGAGTACTCCCTTTCAGTTAACATGAACACATCCCTGTATGCACTGGTAGCCTTAAGGTTGGGTAAAAAGATCTGTGTCGCTGTTTGCTGTACCAGCGTGTCACTTATCTGGCTTTTACTTGCATCCTCAACACTTTGCGTAGCAAATATCACGAACGTGTTGAGCTTTCTAAGAACCTTCAACCAATCTTTTATCCTGGGCGCAAACACGGGATTGTCTATCAGCGCCCACGCTTCATCCAGGATTATTATTGAGGGTGTGCCGTCAAGCGATATGCTAATCTTGTGAAACAAATACAATAAGGTAGGAGCCAGGGCTGACGGGTCTTTGAGCAAATTTCCCATCTCAAATCCGAAAACCCTAGACTTGGTAAAATCCAGCAAATCTTCCTCGTTATCGAAAAGCGCCGCGTGCGAACCTTCGGAGTGCCACATCATCATGCGCCCAGCCAGGGTATCTGCGCCCCCTATACCTAAGAAAGGTACCAGGTTACGCAACATCCTGTCTTCTTTCCTGAGTTTAAAATTGCCCTCAATTGCGTCGTTAATACGCAATATGTCATCTGGAGTTAAGTCACTGGAGAGCGTGGTCGCCAGCACTTTCATCCATTCCATGAGAAACGTTCTGTTCTCTGTCGTATCGTCTAAGTGTAGCGGATTCAACCCGGTATTGCCTCTGGGCTCCACAACTGAATAGATGCCATTTAGGGCCCTGATGAAGATTTCCGCACCGTGATCTTTGTCAAAAAAGAAAATCCTGGGAGAAAATTTCATCGCCTGAACGCACAAAAAGTTCATTAGTACGGTTTTACCACCCCCAGTAGGGCCTATTATCGCAGTATGACCAACATCACGTATGTGGAAACTGAAGAAAAACGGGGTACCAGATGTGGTATCAAAAACCGTGACCGCCTCTCCCCAGTGGTTATCAAATTTTTTGCCAATGGGGTAGTTGTGCTGCGATGCAAAACCGGCCATATTCAGCGTACTTATCACTGCCTTCCGCACAACGTATGAGAAATTGCCCGGAAGTTGCGCCCAGAACGCGGGTTCCAAATTAACTTTTTCTCTTACAGGGTATACCCCACAGTTCGCAAGCTCAGCTTCTACCAGAGATAGTGCGTTTTCCAAATTCTTCGGGTTTTTTTCGATACACAAAACCGTGAGGTGATGAAGCCCGAATGCGATTTTACCACTAGTCGCATCATCCAATGCCTTAGAGATCTCGTAGATCTGTGAAACTGCCTTGTCAGCAGACTGAATCATGCGATTTTGCTGGATCTGCATTTTGGTTATCGCGGCTTGCCTGTTCGTAAACTTGAAAGACTGCGTGATAATGAACTCGTACGGCAGCTGTAAAAACGCATCAAGCATCCCGGCGGAAGTCGTTTGGCCGTATTCTTTTAGGCTAATCAGCCCCGCATATTTTGATTCATCGTGCCCAACAACCTGTACCACTTTGCGACCAAAATACAATCTGTGCATGGGCAAGTGCCGAGAGATATCCCCGAGGTGCATGGCAACGTTGTGCACAGTACCGCAATTCACTATCTGAAGTAGAAACTCCATAATCTCTGAGAAGTCCCCTGCAGGTGTTTGCCTGATCCCAAGCTCCCTGGGCGCATAGTTACGGAGGCTGGTTACCACCCGGTTTGTAGCTTCTTCCAAGTCTTCATAAATGGCGCGCATGTCATTCTTCCATGCCTCACTGGTAACCTTCTTACTGAACTTCTTCATGAGATTCACAAAAAGCTCAGTGCTTTTCTTACCTCCATCTCTAACAACCGTTATGTATAGCTCGTTCGCAAATGACGGCTTCGTCATGTGTTTTTCGCGCCACTGCACATTCACAGCGTCAGCAAAAGCATTCGACAGCTTACCGCTTGCAAAGCCGTGAGAGAACGCGTCTTTCCTGCGCCTTATAATATGAAAGTACAGCCCGAACGAGGAAGAGGACATGCTACGGAGCGTCTGATTCCTGATCGAGTTTTGTATGGATAGATCCTCATCGTCCGCAGTCTCAAACGCATAGCCGGACAGCTCGATCACCTTCAGCATGCAACCATCTTTGGTTATCAGGGTTGTGCTGTTCCAATGTTCCAAGTAGGGAAGAAAATGGGCTTCGTGGCATTCTCTTTCAACGACCCCCCTCTTCCTAGTAGTTGCCGCCGTTCTCCCAAGCCCTAACATCCGCTACATCACGTCGTAAGAATTAGCATTATGATAGAAACGATTCAAGCACTTGCTGCACTTCTGCATTTTGATGACGAACAGATCCATGAATAAGGGATCCTTAGAGGACGCAGCAAAACCTATGGCGTGCATGCCCGGAGCCAAAAGAAGCAGCACTCTGAAGTCGTTACTGTACATGAAGATCATGATGGAGATCATGAAATTCAGTATCGCAAACGTGTAGCTCACGCCAAAAAGCATCGTAGGTCTCGTCAGACCCTTAAACAACTGATCCGTCTTGACACTACCGGACGACATTACTCAACCGAAAACAGGCACATGTGACTTTTCACAGACTCTAGCAACAAAAAATTATAAAATGATTAACTAGTATAAGAAGCCCCTGTTCCCGTCACACACCCGCGGTTTCAAGCCCTTTCAACGCGAAATCCCAGTTTATCAAGTGTTCAAGAAAGACATCAACGTACCTCTTGCGAACGTTTAGGTAATCAAGGTAATAAGCGTGTTCCCAGACGTCCATAGTTAGTAGAGGACAACACCCAGCAGTCAACAGAGGAGACTCCGCGTTTGGAGTACTTACAACCTTGAGGCTGCCAGAGCCCCTGTCATAAAGCAGCCAAACCCATCCACTGCCGAAATGCCCCGTACCACTAGCCGTAAATGCGTCAGCAAATTCCTGTACGCCACCAAAGCTCTCCTTAAGCATCTTTGCCAGCTTTGCTGGAGGGTTCCCGCCCCCATCCTTCTTCATGGACTTCCAGTAAAAGTCATGATTCCAAACCTGGGCCGCATTGTTAAAAATTGCCTTGGTAGCGCTAGAGGCATGAGTTTTAACAATAATCCCTTCCAGGTCACCATTACTCATTCCCTCAAACTCTGTGCCCACTACCAACTTGTTCAGCACATCAACGTAAGTCTTGTGGTGACCGTTATAGTGACGGTCCAGTAGTTTGTCCGAGATGTAAGGCTCCAAACTGCTGTATGGAAGGCTAGATAATTCAAACATGGCTGCAATCGCAAAATAAACCCTCAGTTTATATCAACCGCGTAGTAGATTCAACACCTAAGCGCAAAACCACTACAAAATTTGTACGGCAATATGGTGCAGCATTTGCTACAACCTGCAGTACAGCCTCCAGGAACCACCGCACCGTGCGCGGCTCATCAAGGCATGACCATAACAATAGAAGTAGGATAACACGATAGGCGTCATCTTCCGTGAGCATACGTGGATAGTACACTAGCTGCACGTTGGCTTGTATACCATAAAATTCTTTGTAATAATGCCACAAAGGATGTAGCATTGGCACGCTCCTCGGTGGCTCCAGCCCGAGCCGATGGTGTCCCTCCTTCGTTTAGTTTCGGCATCGCTATGAAGAAAGATCTCACAAAGCTGCTAAAGCGCCATCGCAAGGGCGTTAGGGTGTTTATCCGAAGCAAAAAGGACAGGTTGCTCTCTGTGCTGTCCCTAGGCGCCCTTGGTATATCGGTGGGCGTGCTCATCCTGGTATTGTGCAGCATAGTGAACAACGGATACAAGGCGTTGACCACCACAAAGATTTTGTTGTCTTTTGACGAAGTTGAGCGCGTGGACCCGGATGATAGCGCGTTTAGAAGTGTGTGTATACAGTATATTCAGGATGCGCTGGAAAGGGTAGTCCAGAACTCAGTGGACCTTGGCAACCATGAAACCAGAAGGATAGCGCACAGCGTGATCAGTGAAACTGCTCACTACGACCTTGCGAACCTGATTAAGAAAGGCACACAATTGAGTAATACCAGCGTGTGGTTCAACGCTTCAAGCGATTTTGTATCCAGCATACCGGGCAACAACGTGGTGTATGATGCGATAATGCAGAAGCTTGTAGCTGAAAACAGGGTAAAAAGGTTTTTTAATTCTGCACTATTTACCAGTTCCCACTCCAAAGTTCCGGAAAGCGCGGGTATCACGGGCGCACTTATTGGCTCCTTGCTCACCATCATGGTGTGCCTGGCTCTGGCGATACCAGTGGGTGTAATGAGCGGAATATGTATGCAGGAACTCTTGAAAAGGGGGAAGCTAGCCTCGATGATTGAAGTCAGTATAAATAACCTATCTTCGGTCCCCTCGATCATCTTCGGAGTTCTCGGTCTTATAGTGTACCTAAACATCTTTGGAGTCCCTAGGTCCTCAGCACTCGCTGGAGGCATGACTTTGTCAATCATGATATTGCCTAACTTGATTATAAGCACCCGGCAGGCTTTTGCAGCAGTACCGGAATCTGTAAAACAGGCTGCCTTCGCCTTGGGAGCATCAGAGATGCAAGTCATAATGCACCATTCGCTTCCAATCGCGCTACCTGCAGTAGTACAGGGAGTTATGGTAAGTGTCGCAAGAATAATTGGGGAATCCTCTCCCTTAATCATGATAGGCATGGTTGCGTTTGTTGTTGATCTGCCCAAAACGTTTTTAGATCCTGCCAGCGTTTTGCCCGTGCAAATATACATATGGGCGAATAATTCCAACATTGAGTTTACCAAGATATCTGCAATTGCGATATTGGCATTGCTCATAATATTACTGATCCTGAATATGATCGCTGACCTTATAAAAAAGCGATTCGACCATTTTTCGTTCTAGTTGCGTGCAGCAAGCGCAGTTACGCGAAACTGGCAACACTTTGTGTGCACCCCACAACACAAACCGGGCGTGTCTTTTATTACCAATGCTCTGACATTCTTGAAACGTTTGAGATACGACACACCCGCGCCGCCGTAGTTACCCACCCAGCCAACGGCTATAGAGTCCAACAAACCCAAACTCCGCAGTATGATACGCACTCGGCAGGACTCGAACCTGCGACCTCTACCTCCGGAGGGTAGCGCTCTATCCTGACTGAGCTACGAATGCACAATATACACCTATTCACCCATCTTGGAACGTGCGAGCCTGAGTTCCTTGAGCTTTCGGAAGTCATCCTCGGCATGGTATGAGGACCTGGCAAGGGGACTAGCAGCAACCATGGAAAAACCTTTGGCATATGCCATGAGCTTATACTGCTCAAACTCCGAAGGGGGAACGTAGCGGTGTACCTCAATATTGTTCTTCGTCGGCTGCAGATACTGCCCCATAACTATAAAGTCTACACCAGCACACCTTAGGTCATCCATAACCTGGTACACCTCTTCCTTGCACTCCCCCAACCCTAGCATGAACCCAGACTTTGTAAACACCCCCGGGCTTTTGTCTTTAATCTCCTTAAGCAGATTAAGCGAATTAAAGTACTTCGCCCTGGGCCTTACCCTGGAATACAGCCTGGGCACGGTTTCCAGGTTGTGATTGTACACGTCAGGACGCGCAGAGGCGATGATATCAATCGCGCACGGCTTACCGAGAAAGTCTGGAGTAAGGATTTCCACAGTTACTGAGCTGTCACGCTTTCTTATCTCCCTTACACACTTAGCAAAGTGGCTTGCCCCTCCATCCGGAAGATCGTCCCTATCCACAGAAGTTATGACTACATGCTTCAGACCGAGTTTGCTGATCGCGGCGCCGACTCTTTCAGGCTCGTCAGGATCGAGAGCGTTCGGCACACCAACTTTTACGTTGCAAAACGCGCACGCCCTCGTGCACACAGACCCCATGATCATCACAGTGGCATGGCGCTTGTTCCAACACTCGCCTATGTTTGGGCATGCAGCCTCCTCACAGACCGTATTGAGCCCGTAGTGACGCACAAGCTCGGTAACCTCCTCAAAGACCGCACCACCCGGCATCCTCACCCTTAACCAATCGGGCTTATTTTCCATACTGACCAGCAACAAACTACCGAGTAGCGTAGTAAAAACTGCAACGCTTGTCAACCAATCAGCCCAACAGTTGCGCGACTAGCGAAGGATGAATTTACCAGATTACGGATCAAAGCTCATAAGTGCTACAGCATACGCTAGGAGCATAGTACAAGCCACTAACCGGCATTCATGCAGGAACGCAACAACATCAGTCGAAGATGCGAGTATGATGGAGGAGCAGCCAACCGCATATCCTAAAAACTCTAAGCAGCATGCTCAAACCACGTCAGGGCACGAGAAATGGCTATCGCAGGCCTCTGGCACGCACCGGCACTGACAAATGCTGATCCTAGTCCCAATACGAATGGTGTTATCTCTGAATCTGTGGACCAACCTCAACAGCCCTTTGCACTGTTACATCCTCCAGCAATATGCTGCCCTTTATGGACTGCCCAGCTTGCGCAAACTCGAACGCACACCTAATACTGTACTCACCGTAAGGATGCCCTTGAGCCTCCGCTTGAGCACCACGCGTGTCTAAGCCGGTACAGTAGGCCGCATGCTCTGCAGCCACACCACGTTGCCATTCGTTGCCCCCTCTGTCGCGCATGAAGTTATCCGCAGCACCGGCCGCCTTGAATAGAGCTGCAGCAGCTATGTTGCGAGCGTTAACATCAGGCCAAGTGTTGGCCCTGGCCATCGAGGCATCAATAGTCCCCGCCAAAGCATCGCGCGCAGTCATCATGAGTCTCATAGCAACGTTTTGGATCACAAGGCCAATGAATGCGGCAAGCCTGGCAAGTATTCCCCCTTCAGTCGCCCCGTGCACATGTCCATGCATATACCCGTGAGTGTTTTGACTGTGCCCAGCATGGACGAAAAATTTGCCTTCTGAAATACCAAGCTCCTTCGCCCCCATCCGCCCCATGAAAAGGCCATCAACGGGGCGTCGGTCCATAGCAAACGCGTGGTAGGCACCGTGTTGCATGGTCAATTCTGCGGCAACATGGCCAATTTCTTTTTTGACCCCGTCATGCACGATACTTTCAACATCGAAAAGGCGCTCCAACCTTCTATGCATGGTAATATAGTTCTCCGACGCGCTGATCGAGGGCGCGTATCTGTGAAGATCCAAAGATGCCCCGGCAAGAGTGTGTGCAACCAGCATCATGAAGAATATGTGGGAGTCCGCACCCTGTCGCCTTTCCATAACCTGCAATTGCATCTTAAGTTGGGTTAAAAGCGCAAGTCTCTCTTGCAGAAGCTGCCGCATTTTGGGATCTAGCTCTTTCTCCAATGCGTCTCTGAGCTCCATTATTTGTTGCTCAAGTAGGTATCTGAAGCTTGATACCCTCCTATCCACAAGCCTCCTAAGAAATGCCATCAACGCCTCTGTGAGCGTTCTTCTTCTGCGCTTCTCGCGCAAAGTAACATAAGATCGCAGCCCAGGTTCCGCTGCGTCCGGAGAAAGAAACTGCCTGTAAAAGTCCTCAACAAACGCGAGTACAGTTTTTAGAAATGACTTATTAGCTTCAAAATTTTCGTTGCCAGTAAGGGTGTCCCAGATGGGCTGAGAACCGTTTGCCATCTCAGCCTCGTGGTCTGTTTCATGATCTCGCAACACCTCCTTGTCCTCAAGCCGTTGCGAGTTTTGCGCAAACTCCTCAAATTGTTTTGCAAGCTCCCGTACGTACTCTTCTGCGCTCAGATCCTCTAACCTAATTTTTCCCCATGCCTTGAGACTGCTGTCATCCCCATCACTACGCTTGTCAGTGACACACATGTCGTCAAGCATAAAAACTCCCTAGGCAACAGACATTAATAAGCGAAGGCGGGATTGTAACCATATGCAGTAAAAAATCACTATATCTGCTTTCCGTTCCCTCGACCATGGGCACGCACATGCAGACGCCATGTGTCATAATTGCCACACAACAGCACAGCGACACTGCACGAATGGCAGGCCTTGCCACAGCTGCACGTGACCAGTTTACCCAATCCGGCAAAATACTGCAATTTACATTAAGCACGCGCCCTGATCATGAGACTGACACCGTAATAATAGACGACGTCTATTTTACAGACAGCGCAGCGTTTCACGTGGCACGTGCACAACCTCAGTAGACTGCAATAAAGCGCTTATTTTTCGAGAGTCATGAGCACTGGCACTCCCTTCGCGCCCCAGGCGCTGCTGTACATGCTCGCCATTACAGTTCGTGGTACTTAACATTTCCTCGCGCTGCATAAAGTGTTCTAGGTTACCGTTGGTCCTGTTTGCAGCTTTTGCTCTTCTGAGTATTGCCCTGACCTGATGCACTTGTAAAACGGTATAAACAAGGTCTCCGAGACTATTCAACGCAGATTTTACCTCATCAAGCGCACAATTTCTGCGGAAAAATGATTCCAGGTAGATACGGTGATCCGCCGTACGGAAAACTGCAAACATTTCTGAAGGCCCAAGTGGAAGCATTGCCCGAAAGAATTCCTCCGAAATTATCACAACATCCCAAAGAAAAACGCTTCTCCAAAAAAAGGACAAAAACTGCTCGGTGTAGCGTGTTCTGGCAAAAAAGTCGTATGCGGCCTCGATACCTAGTGGCCGCATGGCACTTTCAGCAAATCTGGAGTAGTGGTCAAACAACGACCGCAAATCTTCGACGCCTGATAGCAACGTTATCTGGTAAACCATGAGCGACGCTAACATGTATTTTAGTTCGCGACAATGTCCGGCAAAATCCTCAAGTCCGCGCTTAAGCTCGGAGAAGTAAGACCTTGCTCCCAGGCTAAGCCCAACAAAACTTGACATGCTCTCCGCCGCAAGCGACGGAGTTTCCAACAAAAGAAAATCTACACCCACTATTTTGCAAAATCTACGGTAGCTTGCAGTATTATGCCGTCCAGCTACGGCCCGGTCTGCAACACCAAGTATGCAGCAGACATCCCTGATGTAGGAAGAAAAGTTGCTTTGCAAATCACACAGCACCAAATCCCGACTGACGCTCTCATGATCTAGTAGGGCCTTTTTCCAACCTCGCAAGGTGATTACACAATCCATGAGGGCAATTGCGCAACTCTTTTCGATTTTCGTATCCGAAACTACGGTTTCATGCCGCATAGCAATGCCGGTAAGGTCGTATGAGTCCATGGCCGAAAGCGCCCAGCGCAAGGCCGCTATTTTTTCATTGAGTTCCTTCAAGGTAATTGATTCTCCATGGTCACGTGCTGCATTGACAACCGCCCATGCATCTTCATTGCTCCTGATAATTCGCACAGTTGGGGCGTCTTGGCGCAGGCATATTAGCTGTATTGTCTGTAAATTCGCTGCAGTAACTTTGTTATACACCTCTCTTCTTGCAGCATAAGAGTTGAGTATGTTGACAGAACCAGAGCGCCCGTCCGCAGCGATACTAAGCTCTTCTTGGTAGTTGTTAAGCAGAAAGAAAAACTCTTTCCGCAGCTCTAAATATGCTCCCTCAAAAACCGTACGCTGAGGTAAGTCAAGGGTCTTATGAAATTTATGGAGCACAAGCCTAACGTCAGGTTTGCGTCCGTACAACTCTTCCCCAACAGCACCCGACAGCGACCTCAATGCGTTTGGTATATCCCAGCGTTCAGTAGGTGGTATCTCAGACGGCGCCTGTAGGCCAGTAACCTGTATGGCTCCGGTACCATCACAGCAGCACGCTTGTCTCAGCGAATTGTTAGTGGGCACATCAGGAACGTTTACATCTTGTTCCCGATGTAGCAGTTTTTCTATCAACAGCCAGAAAGCGTCCTTTAGCCCGTATAGCCTCGCGTGTTCACAAGCACTAATAAGCGCCTCAAATAGGAAATTACACGCGTTATGAAACTTTCCAAAAATGAACCTGGTCACGGCGGATAGAAGTCCACACAGCAAAATGAAGTCTAGCACCCTGACGGTCAGCCCTGCAATGCTGACCACAAGAAGCATGAAACGCTCAACTATGGTGTCTAGCCCCACTATGGCCACAGTAACATCAAATATTGACCGAAACACATCTAGGGCCCCCTTGACCAACACTCCGGGAATAATACCAAAATGGTCAAGTACTTGCCCAACCACCGCTACTACTGAGCACAGAACCATCAACAAACTCAGCACCAGATACCATACCCATCTGTGCTTCCTTATGGGAAATGTGATCCGCTCTAAAAATCCTGGAATGTTGTGCTCGATCCTGAATGACCGACCTAACATCTCGGCTTCATAGTCACTTTCCACAAATCTATGTTCAAGATCCTCCAAGTGTAAGCCGCGGCATATGGCCTGGGAAAACTCTGTGAACGGGATCATCATATTTTTGGCATAAAATCTGTGTGTGGTGCCCCTGCCCACATAACCTGAAGAAGTTCTGTAGTTCGCTGGATTCACCCATGGCAGCCAAAACGAGCGGAAGGGCAGCCAGTACGATATCTTATACGCACATTGCGCAAAACTCAGGCTTCTGCTGTAGCCAATGTTCTTAATCCGCTCACACCCACAGCTCTTAACAATTTGTCGTAGAAGCGCTAGTGCCCTATCGTTGGTGCATCCATTGTCAAAAATTTCTTCAAGAAGCTCGTCGCATTTCCCGTGAATGTTTGTATACTCAAACTCACATAAAAAATCACACAACCTGTGAGACTTTAGGTGTCGGAGAAGTAATTCGTTTCTGAAGTCAGTGTTCACCTCCAGCAAGCCACTACGAAAGCTTGAAAAGAGCTGCGACAAAGTATCGGGGCTAAGCGACGGTCCCATATCGGACGCATTACCACCACTGTGGAAATCACTTGTAACAGATCCGTAGTTGCGAACCATATTTTCCAACGTACCATACCTGCCATCAACAAACGTGCGACCCATTTCGCGAAATAGCGATACCCAGCAATTTATGTGTTCTGATATCTCCGAAACTTCCTCACGGGTAAACTTTACAACCGCGTCTCTGTAAATAGTGTGCCCCACGGAGAAAAAGTCGTGGATGGCTAGAAGCCGGCCAATATCACCAGTAATGTTCCCGCAGGTCTCTTTTAGGAAAAACAGCAAAGCCTCTTCGGTCCAGAGCCCTTCATTGGCCTGCATACAGGCTATCATCGCACCAACAATTGCATTCATGCCTCTGAAATATTGTTGGGCCTGCAGTACTCCCATGGGGTTCAACCTTTGAAAGAAGGAGGGGTCCCCAAGCAAAAATTGCACCTGCTTCAGGCCTAGAATTGCCTCTCGCATTTCCGCTACAGCATTACCGCGCACACCTACGTCCTTGTCGCGTGCGTGGCGTGACCATGCATGATTGAAACTTTCCTGCAACCCATGGGCAATGCACTTTTCCTGACGCAGATACAGCTGGTGCTCAATGTAGGATTTAACCGGGCTATCGCCGGTTATTTCCTGTACAATGATGAAAAAGTCTTCGCAGGGAATCTTGATTTCCCCACCATTCTCTGCCGGATTCTTAATTCCATGGGTCACCGATGCCAAAAATCTTCTGAGACATTCCGTAGCGTAGCCGTTATTCGGTGTAGCCGCGCCACAATCTAGTCGCCGCAACCTCATGGACGCAGCCTCAAACAGTAGGCTTGCCTCCGGAGCGCATTTTTTAAGTTTCAGTACATAACACCATTCCTCATCAGAAAAGTAGAAATGTTCGCGCAATAGTGTGGGGCTTGGGAAGCAAAGCTGGGTATACAAACCCATAGATGGCTCGTTCGGCAGTCTACCCGGATACTCACCTCTAATATAGTTTATGCACTGCCGGAACTTGCCTCCGCCAGCACGCATGTCGTGTACGTAGCCGTCATGTATGTGCGAATATAAATCCTCTCCGTACTCCTGAAATCTCTCAGTCACTTCCAGCAACAGGTATGCTACCAGCCTGATACGATACTCGTCACCACGTGCTGCCGCTCTAATTGGATTGCGTATGGCCTCTTTAAATCTGATAACGTCCGAGCTCCTAACCCTCACTGAGCACTCTTCTGGCACTCTCGTGTAAACTTCCCCCGGTAGGGTGGCAAGAAGGGCACAAAGTCTGTCACTGGGTCTGCAGTCCACCTTAAAGTGAAATGCGCCATCACGCACTGGAGGACTGATAGCAACCCTGGTGACAGCCCTGGATAGAAACCCTATGGTACTTCTTCTATTCGGATTTCCTATTAACACTAATAACTATCCAAAATGATGAGCAAAGCAAGGCCGACCATAACACATATGAACACGCAATAGCCCACACACTTTGCTCTCGCAATACCTGACCACCAGGAAGCTATTTTTTGGCTACAAACTTGATAATAACATCCCCTGCGACAACATTTCCACCGCTATTGCACAAAACTTCGGCGACCCTTGCCTGCACTTCCGAACATATCAAATTTTCCATCTTCATGGCCTCAATCACGAGCAACGGCTGCCCCACACTTACCTCATCTCCTGGCTTTACATAAATGCTCGCAACCATTCCTGCTATTGGGGAAACTACAACGTCAGAGGATGCCACCTCACTCGCAATTTCGGGCATAAACTGCAGCAGATCGTTCGTACTTGTTTTGTGTACAGAGCACAAAGCTTCAACCGCCATGTACTTTAGCGCGTATCTGCTTGAATGCGCACGGACCTTGATACGGTAGGAGCTATTATCTACACATATTTCTAGCATTTTGTAATTCCCATGCCACGCACCAGACAGCACAATTCTTCCTTTCTTATCGTCCAGTGCCACAAAAATTTTGCCCTCCGAGCATCGCACATGCAGGTCGTATCTAAACTCGCCAACATGTGCTGACAGCTCCTCGCTCTCCAGCGCCCTACCGTAATTCCTGGATTCATCTTCCAAGTATATATACAGCACAGCAAGTGCAAAAATTTCCGCGATCTCGGGAGTCAGCTGGTCACCCTTAAACCCGGATCTATAAAACTGCGAGACAAACCCAGTGTTTATGTTGCCAGAGATAAAATTTGAATTGCAAAACACCGAAAGTAGAAAATCAATGTTGTTCGCCACGCCTTCAATGTAAAACCTGTTCAGGGCCTCCCGCATGACTTCAATTGCCCTTAGCCTGGTCCCCCCATGAGATATAACCTTGGCAATCATAGGATCATAGAACATACTGACGGTTGCTCCTTCAGTAACACCGCTATCTATCCGCAGGTTTGCGCTAACTGTGGGCTCAGAATAATATGTTATACGCCCGCTGGAGGGCAAGAAGCCTTTTTTGGGATCCTCAGCATATATCCTGGCCTCTATTGCTGATCCAGAAAATCGTACATCGCTTTGGGAGAAGCTTAGCCGCTCACCATCAGCAATCTTGATCATCTCTTCAACGAGATCGATGCGAGTTACAAGCTCTGTAACCGGATGTTCCACCTGCAGCCTGGTGTTCATTTCCAAGAAATAAAAATTTTTTTCAGCATCGACTACAAACTCCACTGTGCCGACCGAAAAATAGTTCACCCTTTTTACGAGGTTCACGCACTGCGCATACATGCTTTGCCGAGTTTTTTTGTCAAGGAATGGACTAGGAGTTTCTTCTATCACCTTTTGGTTGTTGCGCTGTATGGAGCACTCTCTCTCTCCCAGACATACAACATTGCCGTGCTTATCGGCCACTATCTGGACTTCTATGTGCCTGGGAAATTCTATGTATTTTTCGATAAAAATTCTTCCGTCACTAAAACTTTTGGATGCCTCGTTAGTAGCAGACACAAAAGCCTGTTCCATTTCCTTGGCGGACTTCACAACTCGCATGCCTTTGCCCCCACCACCGGCTGCGGCCTTAATCATGACTGGGAATCCTATGGACTCCGCAATTTTTTTTGCATCGGCAGGAGATTCCACAACACCCATGTATCCGGGAACTACGGCAACACCGGCATCTTGCGCAACTCTTTTCGATACCACCTTATCAGACATCATGCGCATGGAAGACGGAGCCGGACCTATAAACCCTATACCGCACTCAGACAGTCTGTCTGGAAATTCTGCATTCTCAGAAAGAAACCCATAGCCAGGGTGAACCGCATCCACTCCGGTCTCCTCAGCCACGGTACAGATCTTCCCTATGTCCAAGTAGCTCTGGCTGGCCGGACCCGGGCCTATATACACGGCTTCATCGGCGTGTAGGGTGTGCAGCGCACCACGGTCTGCATCCGAGTACACGCACACGCATTTTATACCCATTTTGCGCGCAGTACGCGCTATTCTACACGCTATTTCTCCCCTATTTGCAATTAGAATCTTTCGTATCATGCGGCCCACAGAAAACTAGCAAACTCAGAGGGCCGCAAACTCCCGCCAAACAGCCCAACGTGGCACAGATTCTACATTCGAGCCACCTTACTGCAAAACAATATTTTCACATAACACACTAGCACCTTGGCATACCCGCGAAACACCCTAAGTTATCTGCACTGGAGAATGTCCTGGTTGATGTGACACACTGTTTGCAGACGGGTCTAGTCTTTGCTGCACTACCTCTAGACGACTGCTGCATTACCTAAACTGGAATCTGGAGTCTAGCAAGTCTCTAAACAATAGCACGGGCGGGCCCGAGGATATCATACCCCACAAAATACCAGAGTGACTCACGTATTGCATTCAGCAAGCCACAGAGCTACCATTTAACCAAGAATACTGGTAACCAGATGAAAAGCGTGCATGAAATATGCGTCACCAAAGAGGGCGACCAACAAAGAATTGATAAATTAATCTCGTGCGCGTTGGAAATATCACGCAACAGGGCGCAGGGTCTGATCGCGGGTGGGCAAGTTACAATCTCTGGAAGAGTAATCAACGACAACAGCTACCTGACAAAAACAGGTGACGTGTACACAATAGTGACGGCCGTACAGAAACCCAGCACTCTATCACCCAACTACGATATCGACCTCAAAGTAGTGTACGAAGACCATGATGTTATAGTAATAGATAAAGACCCCTACATAGCCGTCCACCCAGGAAATGGAATTGAGCATCACACGATAACAAATGCGCTGCTTGCCCGATTCGGGGCCGGTTTGCAGTCTGTCGGTAGTAGCTCAAGGCCGGGCATCGTACATAGACTGGACAAGGACACCAGCGGGCTAATGGTAGCCGCGAAGACCGAAAACGCCTATTATAGGCTTTCCGAAGAACTTGCCAACCAAGGATTCAAGAAAGAATACCTAGCGGTGGCCTGGGGTATACCTTGTCCCAAGCGGGGCGTGATACATACAAACATCCGCGTAAAAAGGTCTGACATAACCATGATGGAAGCTGCAAATTCCGGCGGAAAGCCGGCAAAAACAGAATATGAGGTTGAACAGGAATTGGGGGAAGTCGCAAGCTTGATTAGATGCACGCTCCACACCGGAAGGACGCACCAAATAAGGGTGCACATGAGCCATATAGGGCACTCCATAGTGGGGGATCAGAAGTATGGTAAGAACTGCAAGAAATGCATGAGGAGCGGGGTGCCGCCGGATGTCAAAAACTTCCGTAGACAAGCCCTGCACGCGTCCCTACTCGGCTTCCGTCATCCATCTACCGGAAAGTACATCGAGTTTACATCAAAACCGGCCGATGATATGCAGCAACTCATATCTGCGCTAGAGCCAGCCGGCAACCCACAAGCAAGAAACCGGGGGTAATTTTAAAGTACACCACACTGCAAGGATTTACCAGATGCGATAGCGGCCCTTATCTTGCGCTTTATCTTCTGCGCCTCGTCGCTGAGCTTCCTGGAAGCGGTATTCAACAGATAAAGGTCAAAGCCGCCCTTGTAGTTTATAGTCCGCAAGGTACGGGCAGCGACTTTCATCTTAAACTTCCTACCAAGCACCTCACTAACTAAAGTCACGTTGTGCAAATTCACCAGATAAGACCGCTTCGTCTTACGGTTGGAGTGCGACACCCTGTTACCGAAGGACTTGGCAAGCCCAGTAACGTCACAAACCCTACTCACAGGAACCCCCGAAAACACAACAAACCTGCGCAATTGTACCATGATGTGAGCGATAGTCAACCACAGCATGATATATACCAACATTCGTGGCAACAGACATTGATTGTCGAGTATTCGCCGCGCTGGGGCTCCGTCACCAGGAGATTGTCAGTACGCAGCCGTGCAACCAAACACAAATACATGCATCGCGCTGCGTGCCTTTGAAATGTATAAGCATGGAAGCTATAAAGGCCGGAACCGACCCAGGAATGAGGCACGATTATTGCACTTAAGTAAGATCGTTGGCCGTGGGAACAAGTAAATTGTGGCCAGAAATATGGCAGGATTACCACAACCGGGCTATGGGATGAACTGCGGCCGAAACAGGGCTACGGAGCGCCATAACCCTGACCCTAAGTACATCACACAGGAAATATCTGCCACGTTTCGAATTGCAGATGACTGCCGCTTCGGGTTTATAGACGAGAGGAGCACCAAAAAATGGGCGCTCGGACACCCAACAGCATCAAAATGCCGCGGTTTGACCGCACTTATAAATACAAACCAACGCGAATAGCCGCTTGCAAGCAGTGTTCACGCGAAGTTAACTGGGCAGCGCTCACGCGAAGTTAACCGGGTCGACGTCTATCACAACTCTTACTCTCCCAAGTTTTGTGTACCGATCCCGACACTCCGTTAAGATCTTCCTCACAGCCATGATATTGCTAATTTTCATCAGCATCCTGTACCGGTATACACCATTTACTAAGCTCATAGGGGCGGGCGCCGGCCCCCAAACCGTTATATGCCTTGAAAGGTATGCCACAATATCTTTAGACGTATCCACAACCCTAAACTCCTCTTTGCCTGATACTATTATGGCAACAAGCCTCGTGTATGGGGGCATATCAGTAATCTTGCGCGAGTGCAGCTCCGCATTGTAAAAATCCTCGCGCTCACAAGACATCAAAGACTGAATAACGGGGCTCTCCGGACCGTGTGTTTGCAACACCACCTCCCCTTTTTCTTCAAATCTACCTGAGCGACCAGAGACCTGGTGCAACAGTTGGTAGGTTTTCTCAGTCGCCCTTAAATCGCTGTTTCCCATGCCTAAATCCGCATCTATGACTCCAACAAGAGTCAGCTTGGGAAAGTTATGCCCCTTGGCTATGATCTGGGTGCCCACAATAATGTTCACTTCACCTTCCATGATTTGCTCTATTGTGCGGGTAATTCGCTTGGTATTTACGTCACTGCTAATGATTGCAACGTTTGCCTCCGGAATGAGCTCCTTTATGCCTTCAGCAACCCTCTCAACCCCCACCCCATACGGCATCATGGTATTGTGTTTGGTGCAGTCTGGACACTGTTGGGGCACTGCGCAGCTGTATGCGCAATAGTGGCACAGCAGGCCATCTAACCTTTTGTGTTCGGTTAGCCATGTGCAGCAATTTGGGCAGCTTATTTTGTACCCGCACTTTTTGCACAAGACCAATCTCGCATATCCGCGACGATTTAAAAACAACATCGCCTGGTTACCCTTGGCGAGGGTGGAAGTTATTTTGTCGTGCAGCGCCGATGAGAGCCATTCTCTGAGCAGCTGATCTTTGCGCATATCGACCACTGTGATATCGGGCATTACTGCCTCGCCGAATCTCTGCTTTAATACAACGTGATGGTACTTACCCTGGTTGACGTTATGCATTGTCTCCAGGGCCGGAGTTGCAGAACACAGAACCACAGGCACACCCAATCGTTTCGCGAGCACGATAGACATGTCACGTGCATTGTAAATAATCCCAGAATCTTGCTTGAAGGAGGATTCGTGCTCTTCATCAACGACTATCATTTTCAAATTTTTGAACGGCAAAAACAGGGCAGATCTGGCTCCCACCACTATTGATGAGGCTCCATAAGTGATCGCCAGCCAATTTTCCCTACGCTGTTTCGCCGTAAGGCCGGAGTGCCACTCTACGGGGTTGCACCCTGCAAAATAGCTGTGCACCCGCTTCATGAGCTGCGTGGCCAAAACTATTTCCGGCAGCAAGATCAGAACCTGAGCATCCAAGCAGTCGTGCAGCAACTTGGCTATTGCCGCGCAATAAACCTCGGTTTTACCGGAACCAGTTTTTCCGTCCAGTACAGTTACTGAAAACCCAGAAAGCCTCCCCACTATTTGGTCACGGGCCTTCAGCTGCTCCCCTGACAGCGCAGCAGATGTGCTCAGCGCGGGGCTATTATCAGTTGGCACACAACATTTGTACTCCTGTGTACCAAACATGCGAGACTTTGCAACAATAACGCTGCCGAGCACCATTTTTAGCACCATACCTATTGGCATGATGTTGTAACTACTGACCCACTTCAGAAACTCCATGAGCGGCCGCTGTACCGGCGGAAGGGGAATTTTGTCGCCAATGTCTTTCAGCTCCATATCAGGGGCAGGCCCACTCCTCATGGTGGTGATGATGCCTATTGCCACCCTGTTTCCAAAGGGAACCCGCACGTAGTCGCCTACAGAAAGTTCCATACCTTCTCGTACGGAGTAGTAGAAACATTGATCCACAGGTACAGGTAGCGCAACCTCCGCTATAATTCGCCCCGTCACAGTTTCGCATTACCTAGCACACTAAGCCGCACATTATGCCACAATTTTCCAATGACCGTGATAAATGCGCACGGCCGCTCTCGAAAAAGCGCAGCACCCTGCAGGTACATGGCTCTTTTCGGGTTATATGCGGCCAAACTACCGGTACGATAGCGCCCCCATCAGCATGATGCAGAAACCCCAACCTGCGCGCGGAGCAAAACCACGTATCACGCGCTACCCGGCGGAACCGTCCCCGAGAAAATCTGTGATGATGGCAAGAGCCACTTTGATACCAAGGTCAACCGCGCGGTGCTTGCCCGTTTTTTTGTCAGCATTCATTAGTAGGTACTCTGGGTGCATTTGTATCAACATGTTGCCCTTGCTGTCCTCAAGCGCCTCTATGATGCCATCATCAGATACTGCAGCAACCTTGTAGCCGAGCGCCTTCAGCTTTTCCATATTTTCCGGAGAATTGTCTACTGCTTCTTTGTGCGCATCGGGTAGGTAAAACACCGGATCGTCCCCCGCATTTACTTTCCTGACGATGACTTCAAGTTTGGTGCCCGGCAAGGCCCTTGCTCTCATTAGAGGAACCCCAGGAAGCCTTGGGTTTGGATCAGCAATATTGTGAGACTCAGCCATTGCACTGGAGCCCAAAATATCCTGCACTCTGCTCAGCCTTACATTCTGTGAGCGCAACACACCTTGCAATCCTCCACAAATACCCAAAATATGCAAGTCAGCCCCGCTATTCATCAGGCCTACCACGGCATCTGTAACCAGTTGTCTGTTAGGAACCGGAGGCAGCGGGGGAGAAACTATGTTGTAGTAGTTACCTGGAATCAGAATTCTGTCTATATTGTTCTCTCGCAGAAACCCACTTAGGCTGTCTTTTATCGCTGCCATGTCCGCACCGGCGCCGCCGGCATTTTCGATTATCTTGTTATAATCCACAATTGTCACATTTTTCGCACCTAAGGTGACGAGTAACTCGGTGATCCCCGTGGCAGTATCATATTCATTAGGATATGTCGAACTTTTAGTAGACAATATACCTACCGTGCTCGCCGTAAGAGCGTGCACACACTCAAAAGTGCATGCCCAACTTAACAGGAAACAACATAACGCCGTGCGGACGTATCCACTCAAACATTTCATATTTCAAACCCACCCGCTACACACATGAGACCAACCAAATCCGGCATTATATTGCCAAAACCTATAAACAAAACTTATGGCTATTCCAAACCATTTCTCAGATTTCACGTTTCATAACACACCATTTATGATCTTTCAATGCCTAACAATAACTTAAACAATGACTCCTCAGTGGGGCGTCGAGAAACAAGTATCCGCTTCCACGCACCCACATCCAGTGCGCGAAAAACCCCGCTGCTCATAGAATACGCACAAACATTACGCAGAAGCCTGCTGTATTGTCTGGATAACTCGGTAAAAATCTTGGCCGTCCTAGTTGAGTAAAAAACCACACCCAATATCTCACCATTCATGAGCAGATCACAGCACTGGGGGCTCAGATTCGCTCTAGCTACAACCTTGTAGAGCACAGCCTCTTCTACCTCAAAACCCATTTTCTCTGCAGCACCGCGCAAATCGTATGAAACTTCCTCCCCTCTCGCGTATAGCACCTTGGTTCCGCGTTGGTACGCATTCAGGCAAGATACTACATCGCGCACGGTGCCACCCGCAGATACCACATTAGTAAACCCAAGAGCAGTCGCACGCTTCATGGTGCTGTCACCCACAGTTAATATGCAGATATCACGTTCATCGGTAAGCTTGGCAATAACATCAACACCATTCCTGCTCGTAACAACAGTGACGTCATATGACTGCAACTTTAGGGCCTCAGTACGCAGATGCACAACTTCAAACATGGGCTCAACAAAAACGTCGAACCCCAATTCCTCCAGAGCCCCTTTGGACTTTGCTGAGTCTGCACTGGCACGGGTCAACACCAGCATGCCCATAGGCAATCTTCCATGGCAGGAACAAAAAACAGAACCTCGGCGACCAACGCTCCCCCCCCCCCCCATCTCTCTACTTAAACTGCACGCAACACTCCGCACCGAAACCAAGCGGAAAACAACAGCGAACATACACAAAAATTGTGCACGGGACAACCCTGATGTCATTCCACCCCGCAAAGAGCACGCCCAGCATGCGTCACAGTGGTGAGCAGGCTGTTTGTAGCCAAGCTTTGACCGCTGCAGCAACGTGGGGTGCTACTTCGTTGTATACGAAGCTGTGATAATCATTCACATACTTTATCTCTTCGGAACTGAGCATTTTGGTGTCTATCAGGTTTTTGTCTAGCGGAACGCGGGTAAGTTGTTGAAATCTGCAAAATCCCTCGCCACACGCTTCAACATACATCAGGTTTTCGATTCTAATGCCATACTCGCCAACCTTATAGTAGCCCGGCTCATTGGAAAGTACCATACCGGGAAGTAGTGCCACCCGGTTGCTGCGTGAGATTGCTTGTGGGCCCTCGTGCACAGATAGGAAGCTACCAACGCCGTGCCCAGTACCGTGCCCGTAATCGAGCCCTTTCTGCCACAAACACTGGCGAGCTAGAACATCCAGGTCTCCCCCCGAGGTGCCAGTGGGAAAAACCGCTCTTGCCAGGGCAATATGCCCTTTTAGCACGTCAGTAAAACGCTCAATATGTTCTCTACTTGGAGTGCCAACCGCCACAGTTCTGGTAATATCTGTCGTGCCATCCAAATATTGCCCACCGGAATCTAGCAGATACAGCCCCCCTTCGCGCAGTACCTGGCTTGTTTTTTCGTTTACCCTATAGTGGACGATTGCACCATTCCCTCCGAAACCAGAAATTGCATCGAAGCTTTCTCCGGCAAATAGCTCTTGGGCTTCTCTGAACTCACGGACTTTCAACGCGGCTCCTAGCTCCGTCACCTCCCTGCAATTTGCAAGTTCCGTGTGCAACCAATACAGAAAATTGGTCATGGCTACCCCATCTCTGACGTGAGCCTGGATCATCCCCCGTATTTCGGTTTCGTTTTTTGTTGCCCTGGGGAAGGTGCAGGGATCATCATCCCTGATCGTCACCACTTTACTTCGCACTGCGTCAAATATTGACATTGGAATCGTGGATGCATCCACCACAATGCTGTGAGCGCTCATTAGGGCACCGTGCAACTTATCTATTGAAAAAACGCGCACGTCCTCATCACTTATGTGCACCTGATCAGCCGCTGCATCCACAAAAAGCTCAACGCCCCCGTTACTATGGAGTATTGCACGCGACAAAACAGAAGGAGTATGCGTAAATGCCATGTTCCGTATATTCAAGAGCCATGATATCGCGTCTACATCGGTCATCAACATGACGCCACTGGTGGGCAGAGTATGAGCAACGGCCGCGCGCTTCTCACGGCTTGAAAGCCCAGCAAACTTTATTGGATGCTCCTGTATGCGCTGGTGAATCTGCATGGGCCGCTGCCAAATCTTGTCTAACATAATATGCTGCACCATCTTGGGCAGAAATTTTGCATACCTCCCTACCTGGCTGAGCGTGAACAGCTCCCCTTCATAGCCCACAACGGGATATTCGTCTATGTGTTCTTCAAGCCATGCAAAAGGGGTTAAATCACGGAAGTCATGAACATCATAACTATCTTTATCCACCTCCAACGCGGATTGCACTATGTATCTACTGTCGGTAAAAAACTGACTTTTGCCTTTTTTGCAAATTATCAGGAAAGCGTTTGACCCACTGAAGCCACACAACCATTTTACTCTTTGCCTACTCTCATGCACCCACCCAGACTGATATTCATCAGTGTGGTGTAACAGAAGCGCATCAAGGCCTTGTTCATCCATGATAGGCAATAACTTCCGGAGTTTTGCGTCCACACCGTACCTGCAAAGAGCACCCTAAGTTTATAGCAAAACCTCGGCGTCTTCACTAGCGTAATCATGTGCAAGCAGCCCTACCCCGCGTGGCATGCGTGCAAAGTTTACTTCGGCGCGTCCAGATTTCAGCTTGGAGAAAGCAGTAGCTCGTCATTCCGCATCGTAAAGTGAAAATGCTTCAGAAAACTCATTCCCAACAGAGACGTTCGCAGCTCAGATGTGCTAATGCTAGCACCCACATTTCTCGCAACCAACGTCCCTATTCTGATTTCTGGTATCTGAAAATAGGTGGCCTTTATGGCCCCATTTGCTGTATGGTAGGTTTTAGATTGCTGCACCGGCCTCATATGCGCACCTATCTTCTGCGCATCCCTTTCAGACAGCACAACATCCGTCGCGCCTGTATCCACTAGGAATGTTATATTCTCCCCATTGATAGCCGCAAGTATATAAAAGTGGCCGTCCTTGGATTTGCGAAATGCAACCCCTCCATCTTTTATAATGGGTACGTCGCTTATCGCGGCTGCAGTGTTGCCAAAACTGCCAAATGGTGGTTTATGCACTCCATCGTATAGGAAGGCAATTACCGATATAAGCCCAACCCAAAAAGCTATATACTTCGCGAATCTCATGGCAAAAATATCCCTTATCATTGCAAACTACAAGTAGACATATCGGTCTCGACAGCGGCACACAGTAGAAAAACCTGCAATTGAGCCCCAGGAATGGCACAGATATTGTATGAAAACGGCGCACGTACCCGCCACATCCGGAGTCATGCATGCCGCCACTCAACAAGCAGCAACCTGGAAAAGGCGCCGCGGCTCTGGCCACAAAGCATGATTCTGACTCAAAACTGAGTTGATGTCCACTAGGGAGACGTATAAAAGCCTACTGACTTCATATTACAGCTCTGCACAGGCAC
The DNA here is from genome assembly GCF_000024505.1 of Anaplasma centrale str. Israel. Classification (NCBI taxonomy): domain Bacteria; kingdom Pseudomonadati; phylum Pseudomonadota; class Alphaproteobacteria; order Rickettsiales; family Anaplasmataceae; genus Anaplasma; species Anaplasma centrale. The sequence continues at coordinate 461,351 of NC_013532.1, read as the reverse complement.
GCTAGACATCACGTCTACTCACAGGCGCTGGCAGGTGCGTGTGCACTATGGTAACCCAACTACGATAAAACTTATTAAACACGCGTGCAATAACCCAATGGAGGCCGCGCTCCGTTCAAGAAACTTCTTCCCCCAACATAAAAAACTGGCCATCGCAAACCTTTTCCCACTCCGCAACAAATTCAAGCATGTGTTTGTTGCCACTGGTTTGCAGATACTCCAGCAAATCTTTGATGCATTCGTTATAACTGTCCGATGTCACCCTGCCTTGATGGTGCATCAGCCTAAGGTACACAAGGTAGGTGTTGATTACGTCAGACTCGCAATAGTCACGAATTTCAGACAACTGCCCGCAGTCATACATGCGCGCAACTTCCGAACCGTCTATACCTATTTTGCCTGGAAAATTCAGCACAGAACACACTTCATGCATTTTTACCCTGGCGGACGTGCCAAAATCTGAAAGATAATCGAGCAAATCGCAGTGCCAATCTGTGCTATATCGCTGAAAATAGTTGTTCCACTTGTCGCCAGAATTATACAAATACCCAGCTTGAACTCCATGCACCATGGCCCGGTATTTTATCACAGGCAGGTCAAAAGTGCGCCCATTGAACGTCACAATGCGGGGCTTGATTGCGGAAAGGTAGCCCAAAAACCCACGCACCAGCTCCCTCTCTGTGGAGGCCACAGTTCCCCCAGAACGTATTTCGCGCAGTGTAAAGTGCTCACACCCCAGATCGCGCCGTATATCCGCTCTGAGAAAGCTTATTGTCACTATCTTGTGAAACGGCTGGCGCAGGAATGGATTTTGCCCATTAGTCACTTCAAGATGGTAGTCAGCCATAGCCTCGCGCTTGGCCGCAACATCACCACCAACAGCTCTTCCCACAAGACTGTCGCAGCTGTCAGTATCTGGTATAGTTTCAATGTCAAAAACCAATAACGAGCTCAGCATTGTGTGTATCCTACGCATTCATCCAGGTGATCCTGCCAGAATTTGCGCACCTTAACAAACAAAAAAAGGTGTGCTTTTTTACCCAGAATGCGCTCTATTTCCTCTCTCGCCGCCGTGCTGACACCCTTTATGAGCGCAGCATTTTTCCCCACAACGATTGTTTTTTGACTCTCTTTGATTACATACACAACCTGTTTGATTATGACGCTACGGCCCCTATCTTCAAACTTTTCCGTAACCACAGACAGTGAGTATGGCAGTTCCTGGCGGAGAGCAAGAAACAGCTTTTCGCGAGTAATTTCGGCTACAAAAAATTCTACAGTGGCGTCAGTACGCTGAGTGCCGGGATACAGCCATGGACAGTAATCCGCAGACTCGCGCAGGTGCGTTAACAGAGCCTCAGTACCCAAACCGTGAAGTGCCGAAACCGCAAAAATCCCGGTAAATTCGTGCATGGACTGTACGTGTGCTAAAATTTCGCGAATACGACACTCCTGAAGCAGATCGGTCTTATTAAGCACGGCCACAGCGGGAATATGCGAGTGCTTAACTTTGGCAACCACCCTGGCAACTTGGCTACACAGATAGTTCCTGGCCTCGAGTACCAAAACCACAATGTCCGCACCTCTGATAGACATCCATGCGTTTTTCACCAAAAACTTTTCCAGAACTGTTTTCGGCGCAAAAACACCTGGGGTATCTGTAAACACCAGCTGGACATTCCCATCGTTACGCACTGCATTCATGCGTACCCGCGTTGTGTGGACTTTCGGAGTTACTATTGAAGCCTTAAACCCCACCAACTCATTGATAAGCGTGGACTTACCAGCATTGGTTGCACCCACAACGGCAACCAAAGAACATTTCTCCGAATCGCGCCCCATCATAAAAACCTAGGTACCACACTCTATCTCGGCCACGCACCGCCTCACCAATACAGCAGAGAATGACAACAAAAAGGCGCAGCAATGCATGAATCCATTACATCCCCTTGCGCTGTAGGAAGGACATAATATCCGCATCCTTAAGCTTGCTTGCCTTCATCTGGCTAAACTTGCCTATCATGGAGTTCATCTGGTTGTATTGCTTTAGCAGTGCATCAACTACGTCAACCTTAACTCCAGCGCCCTTCGCTATTCTGGCTTTGCGCGCACCGTTTAATATCTTGGGGTTAGCCCTCTCTAGCTTAGTCATAGAGTTTATTATGGCAATGTACTTGTCTACTTTGCTGTCGTCAACAATCCCTGCAACCTTGCGTTTTACATCATTCCCAAATGCGGGAATAAACTTCATAATGCTGGCAATTCCACCCATTCTGCTTAGAGCCTTCAGCTGCACTACTAAGTCATCAAGGTCAAATTTCCCCTTGCTGGCCTTGTCTTGAAGGTCACGTATGGTTTCTCTACCTACAGCTTCAACCGCTTTTTCAACAAGGGAGGCAACGTCACCCATGTTTAAAATCCGGCGTGCAACCCTGTCTGGGTAAAAGTCGTCCAAATCTTCGGGCTTCTCCCCCGTAGACATAAACTTTATTGGGCACCCGGACACCATCTTCATGGAGAGTATTGCACCTCCGCGCGAATCCCCATCAGCCCTGGTAAAGATTGTGCCGGTAAGGTTGAGTTTATCATGAAACCCACGAACAACCTCAACTGCATCCTGCCCCATCATGCAGTCCACAACCAGTATAGTCTCGTTGGGCGAGACCTCCTTTTTGACGAGCTGAAGCTCCCCTATCATTTCTTGGTCTATGTGCAATCTACCCGCAGTATCAACTATGACAACATCATACCCCCCGCGTTTTGCCTCTTTCATAGCTCTTTTGGCTATGTCCAGCGGTAATTCACCCTCAACAATGGGAAGGCTGTCTACACCTACCCCTTGCGCTAAAACTCCAAGCTGCTCCTGGGCCGCCGGTCTGTATACGTCTAGGGACGCAACCAAGACTTTTTTCTCACTCTTCTTCAGTTTGAAGGCGACTTTCACCGTGTTTGTGGTCTTACCAACACCCTGCAACCCAACCATCATGATGGCAACTGGCGCTTTCCCGCTTAAGTCAAGCCCGCTTTTCTCATTACCTAAAACCTCTATTAGGCATTCCTCCATAAGCTTGATAATCATCTGCTCAGGCAGGACTCCTTTGACGACCTCACCCCCAACTATCTTGCTTTTTACATCCCCTATAAACTGCTCTACAACCATGAGGTTCACGTCAGCATCCAGTAGGGCCTGAGTTACATCTTCCAAGACAAGATCAAAGTCTTTGTCAGATATTTCGCGCCTACCGCCTAGTTTTTGTACCGCAGAGGCAATGCCCTTGGCTAAAGAATCAAACATAAGTTAACACCAACACAACTCCGATAACCAGCATACACAAAAGCAAAGCAACGTCGGCCGCCTCCATCCTTTGGCGCAACGCCGACACCCAAGCATGATCCTCATCATCGTATTCGGGGATACACACTTTTTCGGAAAGTACGTTGCATAGGTATAACACAAAATTCCAAAACCCAGAAATCACCTTGGGAAGAAAGCGCCTATAAATCCAGTCAATATCTATGCTGAACTCGCATCTGCCTAGCAGTTTGTTGCGCAACGATATAACAAAACATAACGCCGTAACAGAAATGGCCGCAATCTGAACGGCCACGTCTTTCGGCGTGTATACAAACCGCTCCCCCGTAAAGGAGAGAACTTGTTTGTGAAACATGCCCAAAACTACCAACAACAGCACCAAGAAAGCCATGGGGGCCTCAAGAAGATACCTGCCAACCGATGAGGATTCATTATGGCTAGCGCGCAGCTGCACACTTGAAAGCCACACCAACCTTAACCCTACGCCAGCAAATAATAGGAGACTGCAAATCAGAAAGACCTGTTTTGATATCACGTCAATAAGCCCAGCGGTTCCCGTGCTATGCAGCACTAATGATTTCACTACAAACCCGGCACTCCCAGGAAAGGCTCCCATGTTCAATACAGCAACTATACAGGCAAACATCGACAAATAAACGGCATACAGGCCGCCCCTTCTGTGCTCCGCACTGCCTACTGTAACCACATCCGCTACCATAAACAACAGTGTCTGGTAAAGCACGGAAAGCGCCATATACGCAATCAACACCCCATAGGAAACGCCGCTAAACCCTATAGCAATCAGCATCAGCCCCACCTGCCCGACAACGTTATAGGACATGGCCTTCCTTATATTTCGTTCCAGCCAGGCAAAAATTGCACCGTATATAGCGGTCATCATACCCGCATATAGCAGTATTGGATCACCAGAAAACATTCTCAGCAGAATGCAGGCGGCAACTTTAGTCGTAAATGCAGATAACACCATAATCCCAAACCTGGAGGACATAGGATACGTATGTGAAACCCAGGATGACGCGGGAAATGATGCAGCGTTTATCAGAAGACCGGCCATATACAATGTCTTAGACAGCCCAGTGAATTGGCCTACCTGAGCAAATTTGCATGCACCTACGAGGAGGAGCACTCCTGAAATAAAGTGCACAGACGCGTAATGAAGAAATGCTCCAATATTGCCGGCAGGGCACCCGTACGCAATGAGGAGAAGCGCAAAAAGCGCCATAAACTCAAACCCAACGGCAATGAAGGTGGGGTCAGACAGCGAAAGTACAAATGTGCTACTTGCGTAATACAGTAGGCAGCATAACACCTCCCGCGCACGCATATTTCCACATGACTGCAGCAATATAGCCAGCAAAGCCAGGGAAAACGACAGAAAAAGGGGCATTGCAGAGTGCAAAACGCGTGACAGCTCGAGCCCATCTCGCCACAAAACCGGCAACGCAGCATTGGCTCCGCCTGCAAAAAATCCGTACACCCCGGCAGCCGATAGAACTCCGTACATGACAACCCCCAACCAGCTCTACCTATATACATACACAGGCTCACACAAACAAGCTTGGTATTGGTGAATGAGATTTAACGTCCTAAGTCCTTATTCCCAAACAACTCGTAGGCTCTTGCACGAAATGCGCGCATAATCCGGTGTTTGGCAACGTCTGCCGCGACATCAAAGGTAATCTGAAGTATTTTTTGCCTGAAAGAAAACTTTATACAAAACTTGACCAGCGTTTTTTCGCTCCCCATTGGTAAAAAACGCCACTCACTTTGTAAAAGCCTGAATACGCCGTCGGTGGACCGCACTTTAACCCAGCCTGGCTGGTTATCTCTAGGAGGGCAAAACGAAACGTGCGAAGTGTATTCGCCCCTGAGTGATAGAAAGCTTGCAACCACTTCCGCAACCAGGGAGGAGTCGCCACGACTTAGCACCCTCACATCCTTACACCACGGAAGGAACTCCGGATATCGCTCTACATCCAACACGATGGAGAACAGCTTCTCTGCCGAAAACGCCAGAACCTCCTCCCCAACGAACCGATTACCCCACACAGGCCACAAATACCAGGCACAACTCACGAAAGACGGGGGATCCGCCTTTGCCGCAATGCTTTATTAGTGTCCTGAGACTAAAGCCAAGGTGGGTGCCATATAACAACCGCCTCCGGGTTGACAGTGACGGCCCCCTTCAAGAACAAAACGGGCTCGAGGAACTTCCAACCTACACGTACAACGCAGAACCCCCGCAGATTATACAAAACAAGGAAGACATATCAACATCTAAATGCCTATTTCTTATCGTCATCCTTATTAATTTCCTGATATTCCGAATCTACTACCCTTTCCTCCGGATTCCCGGAAGTTTCATTCGTAGCACCATTAGCGGAAGACCCAGGGTCTTTCTGAGCAGAATACGCAGCCTCACCCAACTTCATTGAAAGCTGCATTAGAGCGTCGTATTTTTGCTGAACAACGCCACTATCGCCACTATCGTTATTCAAACACTCCCTGAGCTCCTTTATCGCAGTCTCAATACTCGACCTATCAGAACTAGAAATTTTATCCCCATAGTCCTTGAGCGACTTCTCAGTGGAATGTATCAGGGTTTCAGAGCTGTTTTTAAGCTCCACATGCTTTTTGCGCTTCTCATCTTCTTCAGCTCTGTCTTGAGCATCTTTGACCATCTTCTTGATTTCCTCCTCGCTCAGCCCACCAGAAGACTGTATCTTTATGGTCTGCTCCTTCCCAGACGCTTTGTCTTTTGCAGAGACATGCACTATACCATTGGCATCTATGTCGAACGTGACCTCAATCTGCGGAACACCCCGAGGCGCTGAAGGAATCCCCTCAAGGCTAAATTGGCCAAGAAGCTTGTTATCTATAGCCATTTTCCTCTCACCTTGATAAACCTTGATGGTCACCGCAGTCTGCCCGTCCTCCGCTGTAGAAAACACTTGAGACTTTTTAGTGGGGATTGTGGTGTTGCGCTCAATGAGAGGCGTGAAAACCCCGCCCAAAGTCTCTATACCCAGCGACAGTGGCGCAACATCTAACAACAAGACGTCTCTGACATCGCCTGTGAGTATACCACCTTGTATCGCAGCACCAATTGCCACCACCTCATCAGGGTTCACCCCCTTACATGGCTCTTTTCCTCCAAAGAAGTCTTTCACCCTCTGGACCACCTTTGGCACCCTTGTCATCCCACCAACTAGCACCACCTCATCGATCTTGCTGGTGTCTTTAATTCCTGCATCATCCAAAGCCTTCTTGCACGGCTCTATGGTACGCTCAATCAACTCGCTCACAAGACTTTCAAACTTGGCTCTGGTAAGCTTCAGACTGAGGTGTTTTGCACCAGTGCTATCGCTGGATATGAAGGGCAAAGTTATATCCGTCTCCAACCTACTGGAAAGCTCAATCTTGGCCTTCTCCGCGGCTTCTTTGATCCTCTGCACAGCCATAGGGTCATTATGTAGGTCTATTCCAGTCTCCTGTTTGAAGCTCTCCATCATGTGCTCCATAACGGCATTGTCAAAGTCCTCACCACCGAGCTTTGTATCACCATTTGTAGCTTTTACCTCAAACACACCTTCAGCTATTTCCAGAACGGAAACGTCAAAAGTCCCACCACCAAGGTCGTATACAACAATCGTGCGCTGCTTGTCACCCTTGTCCAAGCCGTAGGCTAACGCGGCAGCAGTAGGCTCATTGATGATCCTCACAACGTCTAGTCCAGCAATTGCCCCTGCGTCCTTAGTCGCTTGACGTTGCGCATCGTTAAAATATGCAGGAACGGTGATCACGGCCTTCTTTACCGGAGCTCCGAAATACCTTTCTGCAGTTTCCTTAATCTTCTCCAAAACAAACGCGCCAATTTGTACCGGCGAGTATTCCGCACCCCTGGCCCTTATCCATGCATCTCCGTTTTTCGCCGGAAACACTTCGTAAGGACACTTAACATCCCGCATATCATCATACCTGCGGCCTATTATCCTCTTGCTGGCGTATATGGTATTTTGAGCATTAATGTTCGCCTGACGCTTAGCAAGCTCACCCACAAGTTGCTCATTCTCGGTAAAGGCAACCACCGACGGAGTAGTCCTTGAGCCCTCACTGTTTTCGATAACTTTCGCGGTGCCCGCCTCCATAACAGCAACGCAAGAATTCGTAGTACCCAGATCTATGCCTATGATGCGCTCAGCCGCCATGATTACCCCCACATAATAAAACAACACTCAAAATCAGATACGGTAGATATAGTCACCAAAGCTTTAAATTACAACCCCTTCCCCTGCAGCAAGACAAAAAATATACGAGAGACCAATCAAAAAGTGTGTGGTTTGGCCACGTACGACGCAACCTAACCGGAGTAGCCTCCGTTTGCGGCACGTAGCGCGGTTAGACACAAGACGGCAACATCTAGTGTATACTTGCAAATACACGAGCTAGCCATTTCCTAACCCACATTCCACCGGGTTTTTCAACCTCAGCAGGCACCGCTTGGGTGTTTGGTTGCACACCTGTAATTTCGGTACTTTCGGCCTTATTTTCCGCAACTTCCGGAGAAGCCTCGGGTGGCCCCATAAGTTCCTCACTTAGAGCCGTGCTATACCCCTTCTCGGCATGAATGTTAAAACCAGCGGCACCTGGATTCCCGCTTACACCAAACCTTATGATAACCTTAAACTCGCCCTCTATTGCCCAAATATGCTTACGCTTGTTATTAAACAGGTAGGTCAAAACTTCATGATCGGCCGAAACCGAAATTATCTTCTCACGATTTTTATGGGCAAAGTACCGCACGCTTCTGAGTATGTCCGCAGCAACGGATTCAAGCGATCTCACCCTACCAACCCCCCTACAATGGGCACACTGAATTGTGTTGGTATCGAGTATACTCTGCTTTACCCTCTGTCTGGAGATTTCCATCAGACCAAAGGCACTTATGTATCCAAACTGTACCTTCGCCTTGTCGTTCTTAAACGCCTCCCTAACCTCAGACTCAACAGCCCTGCAGTACCTGTACCTTAGCATGTCTATGAAGTCAATAACTATGAGGCCGGACAGCCCACGGAGATTCACTTGCCGCGCAATTTCTTTAACAGCTTCCATATTGGTTTTGTACGCAGTCTCTTCTATGCTGTCTTCACCGGTCATTTTGCCCGAGTTTACATCTATGGAAACCAACGCTTCAGTTGGAGTAATAACAAGATACCCACCAGATGGGAGAAAAATTTTGTCGCTATACAACTCAAGTATTTGCGAGTCAACCCTGTAATGGGTAAAAATTGGTACACTGCCCTTATACATCCGGACACGCAGTTTGTTCCTAAACATTGACTTCGCGTACTCTTTCACGAGGCTGAACGCCCTACTACCCGCAACAACCACCTCATGGGTTGTCTCGTCACAAAAATCCCTGAGTGCCCTCTTAACTATATTAGCCTCCACGTATAGAAGCGCGGGAGGCTCCATGTTCTCACAGTTATCGCGTATCTCCTGCCATGTGGACTGCAAGTAAGACAAGTCTTGTTCTATCTCCTTTTGGCTTTTGTTGCTACCAGCGGTTCTGATGATGATGCCAGATTCCTTTGGTAGCTTAATGGAATTCAGTACTTCCTTCAGATTTCTCCGATCATCACAATCCTCGATACGCCGTGATATCCCACTACTCTTGCTGCCTGCGTTCGGCATAAAGATACAATACCGACCCGCTAGCGCAACGTGGGTAGAAAAAGTCGCGCACTTGCTCCCCCGCTCTTCTTTTATGATCTGAACCATGAGCTTTTGGTCCACCTTGATCACATCCTGAATTTTGTATAGTTTGTGCAGCGAAGCCCTAGACCTACCAGCCTTGGAAGCCGGATCTCGCTTACCCGAACGATCATCCAACGAGGGTTTGCAAGCGTCAACTCCACACTCGTCTGGCAGCGGCGTAGCGACCCCATCATCCCCAGCTAACTCCTCATGCTCCTGGTCATCACCGTACACGTCCTGTAGAAGAGCCTCTTTCTCCTCTGCAGGCAGTTGGTAGTGCTCGACCGAAATTTCAGAAAAAGGCAAAAACCCGTGCTTGCTTATTCCGTATTCTATGAACACGGCCTGCAAGGACGGCTCGACACGCTTTACGACCGCGTAGTATATGTTGCCACGCAGTTGCTTCCTGTCTTTTAACTCCTGATCAAACTCAACTACTTTACCGCCATCAAGTACCGCAACTCTTATCTCATCAACATATGCGGCATCAACCAATATTCTCTTCCCACTGCTATCATTAGACACAGAACCTCACACCAACTCATAACACTCCAAAGGCCACTCAGAGCACTGCAAAAAATCGACACATGCAACACCTCAGCGCTGCGAACACAAATTTCAAGACGCGGTAGACTTCGCTTCTATCCTCATGACCATAGCAAGCCCAACCGCCATGGTGGCTACACCCACCACTATGGCAGTAAGCATCAAAACACTGGGCAGTGGATTGCTGTATAACGTCTCCCCCCCCTGCACAGCAAGTATGGGCACCCTAGCACCTCTTACATATCCCAAAGAAATGTAGAACAGCAACACGGAAGACTGAAAAATACCCAAACCCATTAGCTTCTTCACGCGATTGCCAGTCACCACCACGGTAAACAGGCCAACCGCCATCAACAGGGCCGCCACCACATGATTCACATGCAGTAAAAAGAAGAACACCAAGCCCCCCTTGTGCTGTACACACCCAACACGACCACACCGCAGGACATACAAGTCCGCAGGGTCGTGATGCCAGTGTATATCTATTTTTCTCGTGATGCAAAGTCAAAATAAATGCTCACCATGGAGCCACACACCACTAAACCAACACCCAGCTCAACAACAAAGATACCAAGCTTCTGTTCGGAAACAGCATCAAATATCGAAAAAAAATAGGAAAGAAAGCTTTTTCCGACAAACATGGATGCGGCACCCGTGGCTAAATACAACAGCAATCCAGTGGCACCCATCCCCCGGAGAAAAGAAGTAAGCACAACCCCGGAAATAGGAATTTCCCCAAACACCATCTGAGATAAAACCAGCGCAGAAGCTACTATAACTCCTCCCTGAAACCCGCCTCCTGGGCTGTAATCACCATGCACCTGTACATACAGACCATACAGTACCATCACCGGAAGCATTAGGGTCGTTGCATAGCGCAACGCGGGATTATCACCTAACATATTTCTTCCTACCATCGCCTTGAATACTTTCCTTACCTACCCCATCTAGAAGCAACGATACACACATAGCAGCCGTGAATACAACCAACGTTTCACACATAGTGTCGTAACCACGAAAACTCGCCAGAATTGCGGTAACCACGTTAGGAATCCTCACATAACGGTTCGTATCCTCAAAATAAGTAGTTATGTGAATATTTGCCGGAGAGATTGCATCCCCAAACTCGGGCAAATCCAAAACCGCGTACACCAATGCCACAAACATCACCAGCGCGACAAACGCAGCTGACAAGATTTTAACCACGCTACAGTTGTTCCACACGTATTCAACCCTGTCGCTTCCCACATATCCAAGACGAGAAAGCACAACAAGGGTTAGCGCAGTACTGAGCCCAGCACCCACTGCTGCTTCGGTTATAGCAACATCAGGCGCAGCCATTACCAGATGAGCGGCCGCCATCGTAAGACTAAAAGTGCACATGATTACGGCGTCTGCCAGCACGCCCTCGCACAACGCAACCGCAGCTGCTGACACCACCAACAGAGGTAGGAGCGCCCAGTTTACGGCCGCACTCACGTCCAAGTGCATCTAACCACCATCTTCATCATCACTTTTGCACTGTAGTATGGTAGAGCCCACAATGGCGTTGCATGCAGTTGTGGAGGTAATCCACAATAGTACAATCAGTACGAGCATTTTGATTGTAAACACGGACAATCCGCACTGAATTGCCAACCCACACAACGCAAGCGCCACACCCACAGAATCTGCAACCCCTACAGCGTGGACCCGAGAACGAAAATCTGGAAGTCTCAGGACCCCGATAGCAGCTATAACCATAAAGAACACCCCGGCACCTAGCGTCATCATACCCAGCAATGGCACCATCAGCCTCTCACCCCCGATTAGACGCAAAAAACTTGGCAAACCCGACGGCGGACACAAGCCCGATACATGCATACACCAAAGACACATCAACAAAGAACTCCTGGGCGTCCGCAAGAACACCCAAAGCTGCAATTAACACCACACCATAGGTATTAAACGCGCTAGCTGCGAGCATCCTATCGCCTATGAACCCCGATGTGATGACTTTGTACAGCATCGCAAACATACACGCAATCAATACAAAAATCGAGAAAATAAGCACAGCCAACCCCAAAGTAATTATGCACCTCAACGCAACCTAGCCAAGATTGTATCAGCCACGTTTTCCTTTGTTATCCCAAAATGCCTGTACAAATCCCCACACTTACCCGATGCACCAAACCTGTCAAGCCCTATAAACACACCACCCTCACCCAGGTACTTATGCCACCCCAGAGAACATGCGGCTTCCACAGCCACTTTTAAGCTACCATTTCCCAACAAATCCGCAATATATTCTGCATTTTGTTCGTCGAATATGCGCCAGCAAGGCATGGAGACCACCCTGGTGCCAATTCCATGGTCTTGAAGAATTTCCCTTGCACCCAGTGCCACATCCACCTCAGAACCCGTAGCAAAGATGGTAACCTTGAAATCCCCCTCGTACTCGCGCATTACGTACGCACCTCTACTTGCAAGGTTGTCTCGGGAGTAGCGTGCGCGATTGAAGCCCACATTCTGCCTCGATAATGCAAATAGCGACGGTGATTTGGTGAGTTTTAGTGCTATCTCCCAGCATTCTAAAACCTCAACCGCGTCCGCAGGTCTAAAAACGTACAGATTGGGTATAGCACGCAGGGAGGCAAGATGTTCCACAGGCTGATGGGTGGGGCCATCTTCCCCTACGCCTATGGAGTCGTGGGTCATTACATATATAACTTGCACTCCCATCAGCGCAGACAACCTTATAGCAGGTCTGCAATAATCAGAAAAAACCAGAAATGTCCCTCCATAGGGTATTATACCTCCGTGAAGCGCCATACCATTCATACACGCAGCCATTGCGTGTTCTCTTACTCCGTAATGCACATAGGACGCGTCAAAATTTTCGGAATTTACCACCCGCATGGAAGATGCTTTGGTGCTGTTGGAGGAAGTAAGATCGGACGATCCCCCGACAAGCTTGTGCGTTCTCGTTGCCAGGAATTCCAAGACCCTACCGAAGGATTTTCTGGTCGCTTCAGCGGAACACGTCTCGCAAAATGTGTTTTTTAGGGAATCAAGCTCGTCTATAACGCCGCTTGGCACGCCATCTGAAAGCATTTCGTTAAGTGCCCTGTATCCCTCACAACCAGCAAACTTTTTCATCCACAACTCACATTCCAGCTCGGCTCTCGCCCTGACTGCATCCCACAGGGTCCTAGCCTCTTCAGGAATCTCAAATCTCTCGCCCTTCCACCCTATAGCATCCCGAAACTCTTGGGCATCCTCCGGAGAAAACGGCCAGCTGTGCGCCGCAGCGGTCCCCGCCTTAGGAGACATAAATTTACCTATGACCGTCTTGCAGCAAATTATAGATGGTCTGCTGCCTGACCCCCTAGCCGCCCTAATTGCACGCTCAATCTCGCCAAAATCGTGCCCATTAACTTCCCACACATCCCATCCGTATGCAGCAAACCTGGCACGCACATCATCAGAAGTCGCCAAGCTGGTGCTCCCATCTATTGAGATGCCATTGTCGTCAAACAGGACAATCAGGTTACCCAGACCAAGGTGTCCGGCCAGGGAAGCAGCCTCGTGACTGATTCCCTCCATTAAACAGCCATCCCCAACTACGGCATATGTGTGATGATTAATAAGATCAGCGCCGAACCTCTGGGAAAACATGCGCTCAGCAATGGCAAAACCCACAGCGCATCCAAGGCCCTGACCAAGTGGGCCTGTGGTTACCTCGACACCCGCAGTGCAACCATACTCCGGGTGACCGGGAGTTACTGAATGCAACTGCCTAAAACGTTTTATGTCATCAATCCCAATGTACCCAACCAAGTGCATTATTGAGTACATAAGCATGGAACCGTGCCCATTGGAGAGGACCAGCCTATCTCTATCAAACCAGGACGGGCAGCTTGCGCTGAACCGCAGAAACTTCGAAAACAGCACAGTGGCAACGTCAGCCATACCCAGCGGCATTCCGGGATGCCCTGAAGCAGCATTTTGTATGGCATCCACAGATAGAAGCCTAACCGCATTCGCCATCACCTGGTATGAGTCGTATCCCATTAGTGATCCCGGGTAGCCTACATACTGAGGTACCTGCCGATGAGGTAATCTTTGTATGAATCCACATCGACTCTTTTTCCAGTAATCTTCTTCAGCAGCGTGGTACTGCTGTACCTTCCTCCATGAGAATACACATGCTTGCTGAGCCAGCCGATAATCCCAGAAAAGTCACCGCTTTCTATCCCGCCACAAACGTCCACCCTGTTGTTTTTAATTGCAGAAAAAATTTGCGACGCTGCAACCGATGCAACCACTCTACAAGGCACATAGCCAAAAATCCCACTGACCCAGTAGTCATCCTGCATGAACCCTTCCCTGTCATCGGAAGGCACAGAATCGAAATAGTATCTCATGCCTTGAGCCCAGGCATCTGGTAAATCACTTACTTTCAAATCGTCGTTTATTATTTCTTTTTCTAGTGCATATCGCAGCATGATATGCGCAAGGGAACTGACTTCATCCGACTTCCCAAGCAGCATATTAGGCTGAACCTCGGTGAGGTGGGAGTATATGCTGTCAACATCAGCTGCCTTTCCCCTAATGGAGAAAAATTTCCTCATAGCGGGAAGGATAAATGAGATAAACCCCCTATCCCTCAGTAGGTGACAAGACATCAACAACCCCTGGGCCTCATACATTATGCCTCCAGGGCAGCCACCCACTGGCTGGTGTTTCCACTTCTGAGGCAGGTTTGAGCAATACAAAAACTTCCCCGTATTTTCCAACGCATCCCTCAAGGCGAGTCTGTAATCACATTCTTCGCCACAACCATTAGTGCTCCTGACGCTGCCAGCAACCCCTTCCTCGCTCAATAGACCCATCTTTCTGTGCGCGCACACAGCCTCAAGCATCCCTCCTCCAATGGCTTCGGCGATGTGTCTGTGCAAGGCAGCCTGCTTGTCACTAGCAACAATCTTCGCGGGATGACCCTCACTGTTGCCCTGCCTACTCATAACTTCTCCCGCAAACTGCCGGAAAAATGCCCCCATGTCGGTAAAGACCTCATCCATCTTCTTGGTGGTAAGATCCCCATCGTAAGCGCCGAGCATGACATCATATTTGCTCGCAGCTCCCAAATCCTCAGCCTTTATGGCAGCAACCTCTGAAGACAGCTTCACAACATCGGCAAGGTCTTCCAGCACGCTATGTACGGACTCGTCTCCTTGGCAAAACAGCACCCACCGCGCCCTACAAGCAACCTTGGCCCTTATCAAGGAACTGACAAGATCCACAGGCAACCCTCTGAGGCGTCTGTACATCCTGCTCATGCAATGGAGGTTCGCAACTTCCCAATCTCCGAGCTGCCCCTTGTTTGCAAGCGCAGAATCTACCGCCTCCGCGACTACCTCACTATCCACAATCTCTTGCACCACTTCCCTTAGGGTGCATATCCTGCCAACTTTGCAATCGAAGTCTGAGTCATCTGAATGGAGGACTCTAACAGCACCAGCAATGTGGCACACCCTAGCGAACACCTGTTCCAAAAACCTGTAATGTTTCATATGCACAACAACCGAAACCCACCACCCAGCCGCCACTCGCGTACACGGCACCCGGACTGAGACCACCCACTAAAACACATCACTAAAGCAACCCAGGGGACCACTATCAGTTAGGTAGACATGCGCTAAATTTACCATACATCGCAGCGAAAGCTATAACAAATCAGCAAAGTGGGACAAATTATTTTTCTTGACTTGACTAGGTTTTAAGCAATGATTTTGCGCAGTGGGGTTCTTCAGTGGTTATCGCAGCTGAATCTTTAGTGTAGGGGGGTTTTTGTTATGCTGCATCGTTGGTTGGCTCTGTGCTTGTTGGCATCGCTTGCCGTGACAGGTTGTGAGCTTTTCAATAAGGAAAAGGTTAATATAGACATCGGTGGCGTGCCTTTGAGCGCTGGAAGGGTGGAGAAGGTTTATTTTGACTTTAACAAATATGAGATCAAGGGTTCCGGCAAGAAGGTGTTGCTGGGCTTAGTGGAGCGAATGAAGGCGGACAAGATGTCTACCCTGCTGATCGTCGGGCATACGGACTCTAGAGGCACGGAGGAGTACAATCTGGCTCTGGGCGAGAGGAGGGCGAATGCTGTTAAGGAGTTCATACTGGGATGCGATAGGTCGCTGTCCCCCAGAATATCCACCCAATCTAGGGGCAAGGCGGAGCCGGAAATTCTGGTGTACTCTAGTGACTTTAAGGAGGCCGAAAAGGCGCACGCACAAAACCGTAGAGTTGTACTCATTATGGAGTGTCAGCATGCTGCATCTCCTAAAAAGGCCAGGGTTTCCAGATGGCCATTCAGTTTCGGTCGGAGTAGCGCAACGCAGCAGGACAATGGCGGCGGCACCGTTGCTGCTGGTAGCCCCGGCGAAGATGCTCCAGCAGAAGTAGTGGAACCGGAAGAGACACAGGAGGCTGGTGAGTAAGTGTCACCAAGGGCGGCGGGGGGCCCCTCCCCCACACTCAGGAGTTGGGCAGGGTGGTATTAGGTAGCTGCCGTTGGCCTTTCCTCGCTTGTCACCAGTTGTGTGGCCAACGGAGCGTTCGTCTGCTCGTGAGCCGGTCGGTTGTCGTGTAGCTGCTTCTGTGCGCAGAGCTTCAGGGTTTGAGTTTGTAGGGTATTGTGTACCCAACGGTGTTGACAATATTTCTTTGTTTTGCTAGCTTGGCCAGGAATTTTTCATGAGCACCAGATGGCAAACATAGTGGTAGTGGGACTACAGTGGGGAGATGAGGGTAAGGGCAAGATTGTAGATTGGCTATCTGTGGGTGCCGATGCGGTAGTAAGGTTCCAGGGGGGCAACAACGCCGGGCATACAGTAGTTGCAGATGGCAGGGTGTACAAGCTGAGTCTTTTGCCGACATCCGTGTTGCGGCAGAATAAGCTGTCAATGATAGGTAGTGGGGTAGCGCTGGATCCCTATGCGTTCGTTCGGGAGGTAGAAAGCCTGAGGGATAGTAACATATTCCTTGGCCCAGAAAACCTGTATTTGTCCGAGTCGTGCCCGCTGGTTCTCAGTGTGCACAGGGACGCGGACTCGATAATGGAGGAAATGCGCGGAGACGAGTCCATAGGCACAACGCACATGGGAATCGGTCCTTGCTACGAAGACAAAGTCGGTAGGAGAGCAATCAGGCTGTGTGACTTGTTGGATGAACCCTCGCTCCGCGACAAGGTACAGTGTCTGCTGTCTTACCATAATTTACTAAGGAGAGCCACGAACCGACGGGAAGTTTCTCCGGGTGAGATTACGGATGAATTGGTACGTATTGCCCCGCAGGTTCTGCCATTTATGAAGCCCGTACCAAAGATCATCAGTAACCTAATCAAGCAAGGCAAGACCATACTATTCGAAGGTGCGCAGGGTGCATTGCTTGATGTTGATCACGGCACATACCCCTACGTGACATCCAGTAATACGGTGGCAGGTTACGTGCAGGTGGGGTGCGGAGTAGGTGTCCTAGGGAATACACGAGTTCTTGGGCTTGCAAAGGCCTACACGACCAGGGTTGGTAATGGGCCCTTTACCACGGAGCAAGTTGGAACAGTTGGTGATACTATGTTCGAGCGAGGCAAGGAAGTGGGTACTGTGACTAATCGTGTGAGAAGGTGCGGTTGGTTTGATGCGGTATCCGTGCGGCAAGCCGTTCTCTCTTCCGGTGCATCTGAGATGGTGCTGACCAAACTAGATGTACTGGACACAATCGGCGAGATCAAGATATGCACTGGGTACAGATGTGGCGAGGCATCATATGACCATCTCCCTGCCGCATCACATATACAGAATAGACTTGAACCTGTGTACGAAACTTTACCGGGATGGTGCACCAGTACATTAGGGACCATCTCCAAGGGTGATCTTCCAGAAAATGCTATGTCGTACATTAGCAGACTAGAGGAACTTGTTGGGATACCAATAAGCTTGGTATCAACCGGGCCGGAGAGGGGCCATATAGTGGCAATGAATACCTAGCTGAACCTTCGTCTTTGATGCAGTACAGCGCGACAATAAGCTAGACTTCCCAGCATTAGGCATGCCTATTATTCCTACGTCAGAGACTATCTTAAGCTTCAGCAGCACACAATGCTCTTCCCCAGGAGTTCCGTAGGTAAAATACGTTGGTGCACGGTTAGTAGAGCTCTTGTACTGAGCATTGCCAACACCACCCCTTCCACCTGCTGCTGCTATATGCCTTTGCCCTACGCTATTCAAATCTGCTATAAGATCATCCCCATGTTCATCATACAACTGGGTGCCTACCGGTACTTCTACCACACGGTCACGGCCTGCTGCACCAAACTTCCCCTTGCCGGACCCTGGTTTACCATTTTCTGCCCTTATGTGTTGGTTATATCTGAAGTATAATAGCGTATTGACGGCATTACTGGCGATGAATATCACTGACCCGCCATTTCCTCCATTACCACCGTCAGGACCACCACACTCTACGAACTTCTCCCGCCTGAAACTTACACACCCATCGCCTCCTTTCCCTCCTCTGATGTAGATTCAGGCTATCCCTCGCCCTTTTGCCATATCTAGCACCTGTTGCAAGATCAGCACAGCAGATATTTTATCATCTACCTTTTGAGATTCCTTTCTGCGCAACCCAAGACTTTCGGTCGCCCTACTAGCCATTGCGGTCGTGTATCTTTCATCGTGTAGGTACACATAGATGCCAGATTTTTTTATCAGCTTCCTCACAAAAGCGCGCACCACGGCACACATCTCCCCCTCAAGGCCATCAAGTTGCAGTGGTAGACCCACGACCGCCGCAATAATTCCTTCCCTTTTCAAAATGGCGTTCAGTTCTCCAAGATCTTGCCTTATATTCCTCCTAAGATACACACTGTGGGGCATCGCAATAGTCCCCGTGCTGTCGCTTATGGCAAGGCCAAGCTTCCTCTCGCCAAAATCCAACCCTAGAATCTTCTTGTTGGCCCCTAGCTTCTCGAAAAAGCCCTCGATGCTCTCGCACAACATCACAAACCCTGCCTCACGACACAGTAAACGACAGCGGGGCCGGCAGCAAAGCACCGGCTACGTGATCACTGGCACGCCAGGCACTCATCATAGTCGAAATTGGTGATCTGCCGTTGCGGAGAAACCGCCTGTCCGCCATGAACGTGAGACACCTTGTCTGCCTTCTGTACCGATTTGGATCTTAGGTAGTAAAGACTTTTTACCCCTTTCTTCCAAGCAAGAAAGTGTATCTTATGTAGGTACCGCTTATGCACACCTGCAGGAAGAAAAATGTTGACCGACTGCGCCTGGCATACGTACGGAGCCCTGTCGCTACTATGCTCAACTATCCAGCGTTGATCCATCTCATAAGCGGTTCTAAAAACAAGCTTTTCCTGTTCGGTAAGAAAATCCAAATGCTGCACGGAACCCTCGTTGGTGGAAATGGATGACCAAACCTGATCGTTGTCCAATCCCTTGGATGCCAGCAATTTCTGCAAAAACTTGTTACGCACCACAAAGGAGCCGGTAAGAGTCTTGTGAGTAAACACGTTTGCTGCATACGGCTCTATTCCCGGTGAGGTATTACCAGAAATTATGGATATGGAAGCTGTGGGGGCAATGGAGAGTTTATGCACGAAGCGCTCCATTTTGTTAGCGTCCACCGCATCAGGGCATGGCCCCTTCTCCATAGCAAGCTTACGAGAAACCTCATCTGCCTGGCGCTTTATATGCTCAAAAATCTTCTTGTTCCACACCGAAGCGGCGAAGGACTCAAAAGGTACCATCTTGCTCTGCAAAAACGAGTGAAATCCCATAACTCCCACTCCGATGCTGCGTTCTCTCATCGCAGCATACCTTGCACGCTCGATCTCTGGAGGAGCCTTGTTGATAAAATCGGTGAGCACGTTGTCTAGGAATCGCATCACATCCTCTACAAAGAGGGGCTCCCCACTCCACATGTCATAGTACTCCAGGTTCAGGGATGCAAGACAGCAGATCGCGGTTCTGGACCTTCCCAGATGGTCTTCTCCTGTAGCAAGGGTAATCTCGGTACACAGGTTGGACATCTTCACTTCCAGTCCGAGCTCCTTGTATATGTCCGGCTTGTGTTTGTTAACGGTGTCCACAAATACAACGTATGGCTCCCCTGTTTCAACCCTGGTGGTTAAAATCTTGATCCACAGATCCCTGGCTCTGACAGTGGAGATAACACACCTGTCCTTAGGGCTCACCAGATCCCAGGGTTTGTCTTGCTCAACAGCCCTCATAAACTCGTCAGTAAGTAAGACCCCGTGGTGGATATTCAACGCTTTTCTATTGGGATCACCACCTGTGGGTTTTCTGATGTCTAGAAATTCCTCAATCTCCGGATGCCCAACTGGTAGGTACACAGCGGAGCTGCCCCTACGCAAAGAGCCCTGGCTTATGGCTAAGGTTAGCGCATTTTGCACGACTATAAACGGAATTATTCCCGAAGTTTTACCACTACTTCTAACTTTTTCTCCAATGGAGCGGAGATTTCCCCAATAGCTCCCTATGCCCCCACCACGGGATGCAAGCCACACGTTCTCATTCCACAGGTTTAATATACCAACCAAACTGTCTTCGGTCTCGTTTAAGAAACACGAAATCGGCAGGCCCCTGCCGGTCCCCCCATTGCTCAGTATCGGAGTAGCAGGCATAAACCACAACTTGCTCATGTAGTCGTAAAGCCGCTGGGCGTGCTCGTCATTATCTGAATAATACTGAGAAACACGCACAAAAAGCTGCTGATAGTCTTCATCATCCAGCAAATACCTATCAGACAGCACCGCCTTGCCAAAGCTAGTAAGGTTGTTGTCCCTGGTACGGTCGACAATAATCGGTGACACCTTGTCATACCTCCTACATTCACTAACATCCAAACCCGAAAAGCGGTATTTAATCCCGCCTTTGAACACATACAGTACCTATATCGGCAATTCAGTACTATATACAGCACTCACGTAACACAAGGGACAAAAGGGCCCATCGCCGGTAACTAATGGTTAAAGAAACTCCGACGGGACCAATCCCAATTCTAGAAACACCTACACCGCACCTGGCCGGTAAGTGACTCCCACGGGAGTCGAACCCGCGTTACCACCGTGAAAGGGTGGGGTCCTAGACCACTAGACGAAGGAGTCACAGCAGACCCATATATAATCACCAGCACCGTTACAGTCAAACAAAATTCCTACGGCGACACAACCCACTGGCTTCACCAAAAACCCGCGGAAGTGCCCAGCCCACGCCCCCGAACGGACCTTCAGGGCACAAAACCCCACGCCAACAAGCTACCAACCAAGCACACCGGCCAGGTGCACACCGAACGCCGTCAAAATACCACAAGTTGCATCAAAACGAAAACGTAAAATTCGGGGTTCCTCGCAGTGCTCACACAAGCAAAAACCTGGGACATGCAGGCAAACTCCTGTATATTTAGTAAGGAAGTCTGGTGACACCGTTTATGCGCCATAGTTACAGTGACATACGGCAGAAGGTAGAGGATTTTTCCTGTCTGGTGCGGAAGGAACTCGTGCAGATTGCGTCCACAAAGGCGGAGTGTCCGTCAACAGTCCTGTACGAGGCTCTGAGCTACACCATATCAAATCCGGGAAAGTGCATACGTTCCTTTCTGGCAAGCACGTCGGCGCGGGTTTTTGGCGTCAGTGCAGAAAGAACATTACGGCTGGGCGCCGCTATTGAGGCTGTTCATGCGTACTCCCTAGTACATGATGACCTACCTTCCATGGATAACTCCCCCACTAGGCGCGGGAGGGAAAGCTGCCACACAAAATTCGGGGAGGCAGTTGCAGTTTTAACTGGCGATGCTTTACTTACACTCACCTTTGAGTTATTGTCGACCATGGATGAAGGTTGTGCTGTAAGGTGTAAAATCATAGAGTTGCTGTCCAAAGCGTGTGGCCGTTGCGGTATGGTGGCTGGGCAAGCGTTGGACATTGAGGCACACTCTTCAACATCGTTTGAGGGGGTTAGGAGGATACACGAATTGAAAACCGCTAGGTTGTTCTCTGCCGCTTGTGAAGCTGGAGCAGTTCTGGGTGGGGCGTCCACCAAAGAAAGGGCAGCGCTAGCAGAGTATGGGTCTGCGTTGGGTTGCGCGTTTCAAGCAAAGGATGATCTCAATGACGCCGGAGAGGACAGCGAGCGTTGCTATGGAAGCATGGCATATATTCTCGGAGTTGAGGGAACGCGGGGCTACGTTGATGGCCTACTGCGCAAGTGTGAGAAACACTTGAAAAAGTTGCCCGGTGACGTTGGTACACTCGGGGGTCTTGTTGTATTTGTGGAAAACTTAAGCGTATGAAGGTTCTGGCATATCGCGTGCTGTGCGTAGTTGCAGTTTTCGCCGTTCTTGGGCTGTTGTTAAGGGCAGTATCCACGGGTATTGTTTCTGACGTGGCTGAGCGCACGGAGAAACCTTACAGGGTCTCCATTGCCGACAATGACAGCCCTGCATACAAGATAGGAGCCTTGATATTGCGGCCGATAATAGAAGCCAGAATCGACCGGTATATAAGCGAGCAGGGGCTAGCGGAGTACCTACACAATATGGCGTCTGCTACCCCTCTGAAGGAGAATTTCCGCTTGGTAGACATGGAAGAAGGCGAGGGGCGTGAAGTGTTGTGTGGGCAGAAAGTCTCTGCTATGATTCTGCATTTCCCCATGGACGGCCAGGAGAGCACTGATCCGCTACAGGCCGCACGCAAGATCAGTGGTAGCACGCAGCCCGTGAGTTTTAGACTTGGGTCACACGAGGTCAAGGAGCTAAATTACGCCTTGGCCGGTATGAGGCGGGGTGGCAGCAGAATTGTCACAATAACCCGTGATGGAGAAGGGAAATCTGACAGCTATTATGTGCAGCTCACGTCTGTGGATGACACAGTACCGGAGGCAAAAGATATAAGGAATCTTATGTCCTTTGACAAGCGGGATACTGGTAGCAAGGGGGCTATAACCGAGGCGCGATGCGGCGATGAGGTCTCTGTTACGTATACCGTGAAGGATGTGCGTGGGGAGGTGCTAATTGAGGATCGGGTTGTCGATTTCGTGATAGGCGCCAGAAGTGTCCCGATTGTACTAGAATTGGGAATAATTGGTCTCAGGTCGGACAGCCGCAGGTCCATAATAGTGCCACCGGAACTTTTGTCTGGTTTTGATCGGGGCGTGGATAAGCACAGTGTCAAGATTATTGACGTGCAGGTTAGGCACAAGGCGGCTCCCACTCAGGATGGGAAGTAGGCGGTTTCGGATCATGTGGGTCATGAATGCTATACCGGCATCCACCGCACCATACTGGACCCAGCG
Organism: Anaplasma centrale str. Israel; assembly: GCF_000024505.1. NCBI lineage: Bacteria > Pseudomonadati > Pseudomonadota > Alphaproteobacteria > Rickettsiales > Anaplasmataceae > Anaplasma > Anaplasma centrale. The sequence continues at coordinate 438,347 of NC_013532.1, read as the reverse complement.
CTGTACGTGTTGCTCACGTAGCAGCGGGGCTGCCCTCACACTTGGTATGGAGTCCTGGATAGCGTGTGTTGCCACATTTCAGTAGGTTTATTACCTCTTCCACTATCGCGGGAGCGCTAAGGTACCCGTGTCTGTATAGGCCATTTATTCTTACGGCATTGTTCTCAACTATAACTCTCGGAAGGTTGTCAGCAAATGCGGGCCTGCAGGCGGACATCATGTTAAGTACTCTGGCCTCCGCAAAGCCCCTATGAACCGAGTATGCTGCTGATAACAGCTCGAGCACAGACTTAACCGATACTTCAGAGAAATCACAGCTTTCTATTTCTGTAGCACCAACTATCACCCTACTCTCAGATCTGGGTACCACATATATGCTATATCTTGGATGCACCATACGCACTGGGCGGCTGATTACAACTTCCGGAGCGTGGAGTAGCATGCTTTCCCCTCTAACCCCTCTTAGGCCAGAAATTGCACTCTTTGCTCCAACGCCTCTGCAATCAAAAACCACGTCAAAAACGTGCCGATGGCCGCCCGTTACTATCGTTCCAGATGTTACTTCATCCACGTGCGTATTACAAAGCCACTTCGCGCCCAAACACGTCAAGGTGGCCTCCAAACGCGAGAAAAGTCGCATACTGTCTACGCACCCCTCCCCCTGAATGTATACACCGTGACGGACAGACAGCCCTTCCTCCAGTGTGTGCACTTCATCGGAAATGCAAAGATCACCAAAAAGACTAGGAAATCTTCGCCTGATTATGGTGCATATTCTCTCTAATTCGTGCAAATCACCCGTATGGGCCACAATTACACTTCCCAGCATTTTAAGGTATTCGCTTGCGCCAACGGAACAAAGAATTTTGGGCCATAATTCCACCGATCTGTGGCCTAGTTCTACAACCAAGTCCCCGATTGTTTCCGCTTCGGAGTACAGGGAAAGCATGCCACCCGCAACAAACCCACAGCTTTGTTTGCCTAGTACGCTATCCCGATCAAAAATCGACACCCGCCAACCATCCTGCAATAGCGCCAAAGCCAGCAGTCTGCCGATCAATCCAGCCCCTGCTATTCCCGCAGTTTTCACCATGTTGCCATTCCTAAACCAAGGCCTAACACCACACCCAAGAAGAAACACGGCGATCGTGTTTAAAGCAAAGCACAGTGCACGCAGGCCCACAGTAAGACAGTCAACACTGCCTCTGCCGCAACGGGTAGCACCTAAGCTTGGTCAGCACAAGCCAATCACTGCTCGGAGTGCAACTCGCTGCCACCGTACACATCATAACGCGCAGTGTAATCCCTAAACTTCCCTTTCTCGGGCTCGAAAAAAAGTCTTACGTTGCCTATAGGCCCATTCCTTTGCTTCGAAACAAGCACATCAGCAACATTGCTAATCGAATTCATCTTCATTTGCCACTCTGCATGCTTAGCAGTTCCCTCGGCAGGCTGTTTTCTCAACTCGTAGTACTCTTCTCGATACAAAAACATAACCACATCCGCGTCCTGCTCTATGCTTCCAGAATCACGCAGGTCAGATAGTTGGGGTTTTTTATCGTCACGTTGCTCAACCAACCGGGAAAGCTGGGACAGCGCCACTAGCGGGACATTTAGCTCCTTTGCTATGGCCTTCAAACCTTGAGTAACCTCAGAAACCTCCTGTACCCTATTTTCTCCACTGCGTTTTGTGGTTCCCTTAATCAACTGCAGATAGTCTACAAAAACAACCCCGATGTTGTGCATCTGGTGCATTCTCCTTATCCTGGTCCTGAGACCACTTATTGATAGAACGGACGAATCATCCACTATCAACGGCAAATCACATATCTTCTCACTAGCCTTCAAGACCTGATTCAAATCCGCGCTGCTGATCTTACCCGACAAAGCCTTATAGGAACTGATCTCAGATTCAATCGATATGATCCTGGAAGCAATGTGCTCCGCAGACATTTCAAGTGAGAAAAACCCAACACTCTTCCCTGCACTTCTGAGTGATTTACATGCACTTAGGGCCATGTTCAGAGCAAGGGCCGTTTTTCCCATGGAAGGACGCGCAGCCACAACTATTAAGTCAGAATTTTGCAACCCGTTCAACAGTTGGTCTAGATCCTTTAGCCCCACAGACACCCCTTGCAGGGCATTTGCACCTTCTCTGGCAGTTTCAATCTTCTTTCTTACGTCCTCCACCAACACCGAGAATTTGTGATAATTTCTGTCAGCTTTTCCCCTACTACCGAGTACGAACAGCCGCTGTGCAGCATCCTCTATCTGCTGCTCTGCTGGATTATCAGAGTCGTAGTCGTACGCATTGCTAACCACATCATTTCCAAAAGCAATCAAACAGCGTCGAAGATGCGCGTCAAACACGGCCTGAGCTACACTTCTTATGTCAAAAACCACACTGGCCTTTGCCGCAATTTTGGCCAGATACTCGGCGCCGCCGCATTCAATTAGCGCTTCATCGTTGTCAAAAAACATCTTCAGGCTAACCTCGTTAGCAGCAAGCCCACGCCGGTTAATTTTGATTACTTGATCGAAAATCCGCCCGTGTAGAGGATCAAAAAACACATCAGTACTTATCACATCCTCCAGAGCATCACAGATTCTGTTGTCCCTCAACATCGCACCTATGAGCATTTGCTCAGCTTCAATGTTGCTGGGCAAACCGCCTATAGCGCTCAGCGCGCTGCCCTCTTTTAAGTCCTGCACTAAAAACCCCAACAAACACTTGGGAATTATACCATCGGAGAATCATGCTGCAAACCAGCAACAGACAGCTACCTAGATCTTGCCATGTATTTACCCTGAAACCGACTGGGCAAACGAACGAACATTTGCCAAAATCCATTGGGAAGCTCGCCGCTATCGCCGCCAACTCTGGCACCCGAACTGAACAAGCGAGCCAAACGCTCCTGCCTTTCCGACATCACAAGCTTGGTCCACTTACCGATGGGCTCCGCCACCCCAACAATTTGCGCGGAGCTCTCATATTTTGCATCACCGTCTGCAACCTCACGCTTTTGTGTGGACGAAACATCCCTTTTGAGTAGTTTATCCTCTTTTTCAATGTCGTACTTCTCCTGATCCGTCAGCGCCTCATCCACGTCGTGTTCCTCTGCGGACTTCTCACTGGACACATCGGGAGCCTCATGCCCAAACAGGTTAGAAATCTTCGCAACCAGGCGCAGCACAGCAGATAGTAGCGCGTCAATTGCATTCTTTAAAATCGTGCACAGCTTGCACAAAAACTTCTTCAGGACCTGCCAAACATAGCACAACACGTTCAGCAATGCTCTAAACGGCCAGAGCAGAATATTCGCAATACACCTGAACACGCGCTTTCTAAGCGGCTTAATGAACAGCAGCAGGGATGCAACCAACCCCACAGCTCCTGCGCCTATTTTCAATGCGGACCCTGCAATCCCAGCACCTGGTATCAGTCCTAGCAATTTCCTAACCACACCACAAACTCAGAAGCACCCGCACTGATTCTAGCATACTACGGCGGATCTATAAAGCGTATGTTGCATAGAGCTGGCTATTGTTAAGTCAGAAGTAACATACTGTGACACCGCAGCACCTTTACGCGCGGTTACTCTTGTTCTATGCTTGAGGCCTGGTGTTTGCAAGCACATGAATATGTTACCAGAATCCCCCTACATGAGATTGGCAATGCTGGAGGCAGTCAGTTCGCCAGCTGAAGTCCCAGTGGGCGCCATAGTCGTCGATGAGCGCGGGGTTGTGATATCAAGTAGACACAACCTCACACTTCGTAACTCAGACCCAACAGCGCACGCGGAGATGCTCGCCATCAGAGAGGCCTGCCTTCACTTCTCAACCCACGTGCTGAATAATTGTGATATGTATGTAACGCTCGAGCCGTGTGCTATGTGTGCCTATGCGATATCTCTGTCGAGAATCCGCAGGCTGTACTTTGGCGCCTACAACGTAAAATGCGGGGGGGTAGAACACGGTGCCCGGGTGTTTAGGTTCTGTAACCATATCCCTGAAGTGTACGGCGGTTTCCTTGAGAGGGAAAACGCAGAAATACTGAAAAATTTTTTCCAAAAGCTACGCAAGCATCGGTGCCAACCGTAGCATGAACAAGACCACCTCATTCCATGCTAAGAATCGACCCCACTGCAGGCCACGTGCATGCTAGCAACATGCACTACAATCTGATCAAGCTCACACCCCATGTAAGACCGGCCCCTATAGCGGCGAACAGTATTAGGTTGCCCTTTTTGATCTTACCTGCACGCTTAGCTTCGTACATTGCAAGCGGTATGGACGCAGACGAAGTATTAGCGTGCTCATCTATGCTCAAGATGACCTTATCCCTGGAAAGCTTTAGCCTGTCAATCACGAGGTCAATAATTCGCACATTGGCTTGATGAGGAACAAACCAGTCAACCGAACTAATATCCAGTGCGTTGCGCGCAAGTAGTGCCGCAATAGTAGAAGATAATTTGACCACAGCATGCTCGAACAGCACTGTACCCTTCATGCGTATACACCCTGCCTTACCAGTGGAGCAAACCCCACCACTTGTGTATAGCACATCACCAAGTGAGCCATCAGAACACAATAGAGTGGACATGATTCCGGTGTCGGACTCGAATGTCTCGTCCTGCCCTTTGAGTACAAACGCCCCAGCACCATCACCAAACAGCACACATGTGGACCTATCCGTCCAATCTACCACTTTAGACATTGCCTCGGACCCTATGATCAGAGCGATGTTGGCCTGGCCAGCCTTTATCATGCTATCTACAATCGACAGAGCGTACAAAAAACCCGAACAGGCGGCGTTTACATCGAACGCAGCTGCGTTCTTGCAACCCAGATTTCCTTGCACCATCGTTGCACAACTCGGCATTGTTTGATCCGGAGTTGAGGTTGCGACGACTACAAGATCGACTTCAGCTGCCGATATCCCAGCATCCTCTAGTGCAATCTTAGCAGCCTCGGTCGCCATACCGGACACGGTATCATCCTCTTCCACAACGTGTCTGCGCTTTATGCCAGTTCTTCGAAATACCCACTCATCCGTGGTATCGACCATGAGCGATAGATCATCATTAGTAATGACTTTTGCAGGTAGAAACGCCCCTACACCACAGAAAACAGACCTTCGCATCAAATGTTACTTACTTCCGAGATCATTTCTTTCACCATGGCTCCTTGGCTGATCGCACATACGGCCTCCTTAATCGCGTGAGCAAACGCCACGGCATCAGCCGAGCCGTGGCTTTTTACCACAACACCATTGAGACCTAGTAACACGGCACCATTGTATGACCTCACATCCAGAGCACTGCCGCTAGCTCGTTTCCTGAAATAGAAAGGGCGTGCAACACGCATCAGGGCCCTGCCAAACAAGGAAGAGCAAATCTCCTTTTTTAGTATATGAAGCGTAAGACCAGCCACTGCCTCGCAGGTCTTCAACATAACATTCCCGGAAAAGCCATCAGTAACAACAACGTCTACCACTCCGTCAAATGCCTCTTTCGCCTCAATATATCCATAAAAATTAATGCCCTGCTTTGCGTCACGCATTAGTGCAAATGCCTCTTTAATGCCACATGTACCTTTTGTCTCCTCTGCACCGATGTTCAATAGCCCCACCTTGGGATTTTTAACGCCAAGCACAGTTTTCGAAAACGCCCTGCCCATAATCGCAAATTGAAATAGCGAGTCCGGAACACATTCAGCATTAGCACCTAAATCTAGTACAACAAAATTACCCTCCCTAGAAGGCAGTACAGTGGCAATCGCCGGACGATCTATACCTTGTAGCGTTCCCAAGAGATATCTAGATATCGCCATAAGAGCACCCGTGTTCCCCGCAGAAACTGCAGAAGCAACCATGCCTTTTTTGACGCCCTCTATGGCACACCACATACTCGACTTTCTACGATGCCTGAGCGCAAAAGACGGCCTGTCGTCAGGTAACACGGCATCTGGAGTATCGATGAATACGCTGTTCTTCTCTACCAACCTGTGCCTACTGAGCACCGGCAGCACCGCGCTCTCTTTGCCGTATATACTAAGATGCACCTTACACTCGCACGGAACAACACCGGAGAGGACTAGATCCGCCCCCTTGATGGCAACTTCGGGGCCACAATCACCCCCCATAGCGTCGAGTGCCACCGATACGCTTGCGCCGCCATCATGCACCATACACAACTAAACCTTAGACTCCGTAACTCGCTTCCCGTTGTAGTAGCCCCCTAAACACACGTGGTGGGGTAGCTTATATTCTCCAGTAGTTGGGTCAATAACAACGTTAGCAGCAGACAGCCCCAAATGCGAACGATGCATGTTGCGACGCGATTTCGATTTTTTCCTCTTGGGTACAGCCACAGCCTAACCTTCGCCCACAATATCCGGATTATGGCCCAGAAAATCGAGGTTGGCAATAGCATTTTTCAAAAAGAACCCACTCTACAAGCCAAACAGCCATCAACTACCTCTCAACCCACCCATAAATCTGGCAGGCACACATGTTAAGAACGCAAAAAATTTTTTGATGCGGCATACCGGTAAATGGCCTACCATGGCTACTGCTGATTTGTATGTACGCCAGATTGTATCAAAACTTCAATTTTCACGTCCTGCTACAGCACAATAGGGCGCGCGTCGGTGTAATCTCCACCCCCCATGGGGTGTTGTATACCCCAGCGTTCATTTTCTGCGCAACAAAGGCCGCTATAAAATCGTTAGACATGAAAACTGTCAAAGAATGCGGCACGCAGATCGTGCTCTCTAATACATATCATCTTATGCTGCAACCAGGGGCAGAAACGGTGGCCGCGCTGGGAGGGCTGCATAACATGCTTGGCTGGAAAGGGCCAATGTTGACCGACTCTGGAGGGTATCAAATTTTCAGCCTTGGATACGGCTCAGTATCGGAGGAATTGAAAGGCAAAAGAAAGCGGGCTAATTCCTCTCTCATCAAGATAGATGAGAGCGGCGCAATTTTTAGGTCATACATCAACGGGCAGCTGCATCATCTGACTCCCGAAAAATCCATGCATATCCAACGCATGTTAGGGGCAGATCTTGTCGTAGTATTGGACGAGTGCACCCCTTTCCACACTAGTTACGAGTATACAGCACAGTCTATGCACATGAGCAACCGCTGGGCATTGAGGTCACTAGAGGAATTTCAAAAAACCGCAGACGGAACGCAAGCTTTGTATTGCGTCATACAGGGTGGAGTGCATAGTGATCTTAGACGCGTCAGTTGCGAGTTTGCTAACAGCTCTCCGTTCTTTGGCAACGCAATTGGTGGCTCGCTTGGGTCACATAAACAGCAGATGTATGATACCGTCTCTTTGACCACCAGTTTGCTTGACAAGAGCAGGCCCGTGCATTTGCTTGGTATCGGCAATGTGTGCGACATTTTGCACGGAGTAATGAACGGCGTAGACACGTTTGACTGTGTATATCCCACCAGGATAGCAAGACACGGGGCAGCGCTGGTAAGGCCCGAAAACAGAATCTCGCCGGACAGGGAGTATGTTAATTTATACAACTCCGAATTTGCGCGTTCTTTGGCTCCCATCGAGCAAGATTGCGGCTGCTATACCTGTAATCACCACTCAAGGGGTTACCTCCACCATCTACTAAAAGCCAAGGAGCTACTGGCATACACCCTTATTACGATACACAATGTATACTTCATGAACAGCTTAATGCAGCGCGTAAGAAGGGCGATAGCGGGAGAAACCTTAGAGCAAGAATATGAGTACTGGCTCGGAGGACGCGGGGCAGCACCGGACTCGGCATCGCCGCAGCCCCCCCCAAGCGGGAAAACCCCAACCGCACCTAGGTAACCAACAAAAGCTACGCTATGTTTCATGTTGGTGGCATCTAGGGGATAGAAAGAGCGCACCCGCACTATCAATTCCTGGTTATGCTGCAGAAAACACTTCAGACTATATAGGCAGGCTGTACGAGAGCTATAAAGGGCATTGGCCTCTCCCCCACATACAGGGGGGTTCCGGTAGGAGCGCTGCGCTATGAACCGCTATAAGTGGTCAGCTAGATATCCCTTAACTTCCTCTGATTTCGGGGCCTTGAACACCTCTTTGGTCGTATTGTGCTCAACTATTCTGCCCTCTTGAAAAAACGCGACCCTGTCCGAAACTTCTCGTACCTGCTTAACAGAGTGAGTGACCAGCACTATCGTGAAATTCTTCTTTAGCTCCTTGATTAAATTCTCCACAACACCTGTAGCCACAGGATCAAGCGCAGAGCACGGCTCGTCCATCAACAGCATAGTAGGCCTAACCGCAATCGCTCGGGCTATGCATAGACGCTGTTGCTGCCCACCAGAAAGCTTACACGCACTATCCTTCAGCCGTCCGCCCAGTTCATCCCACAACCCTACACGTCGCAAACTTTCCTCAACGATGTCATCAAGCCGCCTCTTGTTTCTGGCTAACCCATGCAGCTTAGGCCCATAAGCTATGTTTTTGTATATCGAGTCGGGAAACGGGTTCGGTTTCTGAAACACCATACCAACCTTCGCCCGCAGCAGCACAACATTAGTGTCGGGCGAGTGCACGTCCATCCCTTCAATGTCAATCTTGCCTTCCACCTTGCAATCTGGAACAAAGTCATTCATGCGGTTAAAACATCGCAAGAACGTGGACTTGCCGCACCCAGACGGCCCTATAAGGGCAGTAACCTCCCTTTTGTACACATCTAGGTTAACATCGAACAAAATCTGCTTCTTGCCATACCACAGATTCAGACCCTCTACTGCAGCATGAACTTCTGACACTGAAATTAAGCCCTTAATACATCTGACATGGTATACAGCCCTGCCGGCTTTCCTACCAGCCAGCACGCGGCCTTGATAGCACCCCGCGCAAAAACCCTTCGATCAATCGCCCGGTGCTGCAATTCTACAATCTCATCATCCCCGAGGAACATAACCGCATGATCGCCTATCACCCCTCCTCCTCTGGCAACGGAAAACCCCACGGCGCCACTCCGCCTACAACCGGAACCGAAGGTGTGCTGCTGCGATTCAAGCTCAACCCCCATACCCTGTGCCACAGCCTTACCCAGCATTAGCGATGTTCCAGAGGGCGCATCTTTTTTCGCTCTATGATGCAATTCTCGAATCTCTACATCATAGCCCCGAAATCCAGCTGCAGCCATTTTAACTAGCTCTAGTAACAATGTAACACCCAAACTCATGTTGCACGACCATAAAAGCGGAACCTTCTCCGCATGCGTGCGAAAATCCCTCTCATCGACTCCGGTAGTGCCGCTAACAAGTGGAACACGTTTCTCGGAGGCAATGCCTACACACTCGAGCATACACTCAGGACTACTAAAATCAATAACAACATCAGAGCAATCAAAAAGAAATTCCTTGGAATCCGTAATCTTGGCACCATGGCCACAGCCGAGCACTGCCCCCATATCCTCGCCTACAAGGCCATTCCCCCGCCTTACAACACCTCCACTAAGCTCAACACCACCAGTCCCTACAACCTCCTGTACAATTATGCGGCCCATTCTACCCAAACAACCAACTATGCCAATCTTCATTGCAAGGGACCTTAAACCACGTGCAGACGCCTTTTGTACCACTACTCTACGTAACACACGGCAACACAAACATGCAGCTGCCGGCGGCGGTGTATGATAGCGTCCCACAGATACGGGGCACGCGCAACGTTTCTTTTTATGACAGCTGCCAGATCGGCATACAGTACGCAATTGCGACGCATTAGCAATTCAACCTACAGTACCCACCACGGTAGTAAAGCAGGGGATTGGCATCATCAAGAATTTTACAGTCCAGCACCCTACCAACCACAATTTTGTGATCTCCCCCATCGTACAGATGATGCATCGTACAATAAAAATAGGCTATGGATCCGTTTATCACGGGCATACCATCCACTACTGTAAAATTATAGCTCTCCCAAAACTTCCTATTCCTCTCTGCAAAATTTCTGGAAACGTCGGCCTGGTGCTCACCCAAAATATTCACAACGAACTGGGTGCACATGCTAAACACACCAAACCTCGAAGAAGTTTTCTCAATAGAAAACAATACCAGCGGCGGATCCAGAGACACAGAGTTGAACGAGCTAACCGTAACTCCATGCATAACACCACAGTTGTCCATCGTAGTTACCACAGTAACACCGGTGGCAAACCTCCCCATACAAGACCTAAATAGTTCCGAAGAAACATCGCCGAGTTGCATTCGAACCGGGAATTACAGAAACCTGATACCTATCTTACCGAGAAACGCGCCCAGAAAAAGCAACAGCCCCACGTACATGTTGATCCTGAACATATACATGCATCTGCTGGGGCTGTCAAAGTCTGACTTTGCGTATTGGTAGTAGAATATGCCGGCAATCCCCAACATGCACACATAATAAGCAGCACCCAACGAGGATATTACGCCCGTACTCACCCACATGGTAGTGGTAAGTATATACAGCCTCCCTATGTATCGCTTTGTATTAGCACCGAACTTGACTGCGGTGCTTCCCAGGCCCAAAATCGCGTCATCCTCCTTATCTTGACAGGCGTATATGGTATCATAGGCGGTGGTCCAAAATATGCATCCTATGTACAGGAGTATGGACCCAAGCACAAGCTTATTTGCCGCCATTGCAGAGCCTATCAACACCCCGCAATTGAATACAAAACCGAGAAAAAACTGCGGGTAGGAGAAATATCTTTTCATCAAGGGATATAGCACAATACCAACTGCAAAAAAGGTGCTTAGGTAGAAAGTCATCGCGTTGGTCAATAGCAAAATACCTAGGGCGATCCCAACCAGCAACAGCAGCACTTTTAATGCCTGAGGAACAGTAAGGGCACCAGAGGCAAGAGGCCTGTTTTTGGTCCTCCGGACCTTTGCATCTATCTTTCTGTCAAATATATCATTGATCACACACCCAGCAGTCCTCACAATGGCCGCACCGACCGCGCTGAGCACAAAAAGCCACAGGGTTTTCGCGATGCTGTTTGACGCAATGGAGATACTGGCAAGCGCGGGAAAGGCAGCAAGTAGGGTTATTTCCACACTTTGCAGCCTGCACAGCGTAAAATACGGGAGCGGGAGGTGGCATTTGATGAGGTTCTTGACTCTACCCAGCAACATAGGCCACCCCAACACACATACTAGCTTCACGGTCTACCACAAAACCGCTGTTCGCTCAAGGCAAACCTACCGGCTAGGACCTTCACCAAACACTACAGAAACCTGTACAGAGCAGCGTGTAGCATCAATTGCTATTAATCTAAGCAAGACTTTGGTAAAGGGATGGGGTCCCTCGTTCTTTTAGCTATGCAATGCAGCGCCAGGAACAGCAAGGTTTGCAGTAGTGACGACACTTGCCACCAATTCGGTGCTGGGCATAGCAGGTTCTGCTGTTGACAACACCGTGCACACGTCTGCTACCACCTCAATCAACTCCGCAGTGTTGGTGCTGATCCCACCTGCGTTTAGAATACCCAACCCCTCGCACGTACTTGTTGCTCCTAGCAGCGCCTTCGCGGCACCGATCAGTTCTTGCTGAGCCTTAATCCTAGGCTTCCACTCATCGTCTATGGCTCTAAGCTCATTCCTGAGCTCAATCCTAGGCTTCCACTCAGCGTCTATGGCTCTAAGCTTATTCCAGAGCTCAAAACGACCATCTATGGCTCTAAGCTCATTCCTGAGCTCAATCCTAGGCTTCCACTCAGCGTCTATGGCTCTAAGCTCATTCCTGAGCTCTTCACGGGCGTCACACGATACCTTGACCCTACCCAAGCGCAAAAGGGACGAACGGGCAGCACTAATCAGCCTCTGCTCGCCCGAGAAGCCGCTTGGCCTGCTAACAGGACAATCCGAACCCACTAACATAAGCCACCCCAACACACATACTAGCTTCACGGTCTACCACAAAACCGCTGTTCGCTCAAGGCAAACCTACCGGCTAGGACCTTCACCAAACACTACAGAAACCTGTACAGAGCAGCGTGTAGCATCAATTGCTATTAATCTAAGCAAGATTTGGTAAAGGGATGGGGTCCCTCGTTCTTTTAGCTATGCAATGCAGCGCCAGGAACAGCAAGGTTTGCAGTAGTGACGACACTTGCCACCAATTCGGTGCTGGGCATAGCAGGTTCTGCTGTTGACAACACCGTGCACACGTCTGCTACCACCTCAATCAACTCCGCAGTGTTGGTGCTGATCCCACCTGCGTTTAGAATACCCAACCCCTCGCACGTACTTGTTGCTCCTAGCAGCGCCTTCGCGGCACCGATCAGTTCTTGCTGAGCCTTAATCCTAGGCTTCCACTCATCGTCTATGGCTCTAAGCTCATTCCTGAGCTCAATCCTAGGCTTCCACTCAGCGTCTATGGCTCTAAGCTTATTCCAGAGCTCAAAACGACCATCTATGGCTCTAAGCTCATTCCTGAGCTCAATCCTAGGCTTCCACTCAGCGTCTATGGCTCTAAGCTCATTCCTGAGCTCTTCACGAGCCTCACGTACCTTAGCTTCACTCTCAATCCTAGGCTTCCACTCAGCGTCTATGGCTCTAAGCCTATTCCTGAGCTCAAAACGACCATCTATGGCTCTAAGCTTATTCCAGAGCTCAATCCTAGGCTTCCACTCAGCGTCTATGGCTCTAAGCTTATTCCAGAGCTCAAAACGACCATCTATGGCTCTAAGCTCATTCCTGAGCTCAATCCTAGGCTTCCACTCAGCGTCTATGGCTCTAAGCTCATTCCTGAGCTCAAAACGACCATCTATGGCTCTAAGCCTATTCCTGAGCTCTTCACGTGCTTGCTTAGCCCTACGCGCCCTAGCTTCACACTCAATCTCAGACTTACACTCAGCGTCTATGGCTCTAAGCGTATTCCAGAGCTCAATCCTAGGCTTCCACTCAGCGTCTATGGCGTCAAGTTCCTTCCTGAGCTCTTCACGTGCTTGCTTAGCCCTACGCGCCCTAGCTTCACGCTCAATCTCAAGCCTCCACTCAGCGTCTATGGCGTCAAGTTCCTTCCTGAGCGCTATACGAGCATCTATGGTTCTAAGCGCACGCCTGAGTTTTTCAATCAACTCTGCGTTGTCAGTGCTGGACAAACATGTTCCTTCTAGAATACCTAAAGCACTGCACTCACTTGCTGCTCGCAGAAACCTCTCCAAGCAAGCAACAAGAACTTCACGAGCCTCACGTACCTTAGCTTCACTCTCAATCCTAGGCTTCCACTTAGCGTCTATGGCTCTAAGCTCATTCCTGAGCTCCCCCCTGGGGTCTTCGCACGACCCTGACGAAGGCACAACACAATCACTCACAATACAAACCAGTCAAGTTAGACAAGGTTCATGCATACACCAACATCTCTGTGGTGTCAAGTCTCACAATGCAATGTCAAAGGTTGTAACCACTTGACAACAGCAAAGATTAATTATAGCCTGTAGCGTTGTTGGCCCTGGTGCGGTATAATGAAAAGGACATTTCAGCCAAGTAGGATTGTGAGAAAGCGCAGGCACGGTTTCCGCGCGCGGATGTCCACGAGGTGGGGAAGGAAGATCCTCAATAGGAGACGTGCCAAGGGGAGGGGTCTTCTGTGCGCCTGAGGGGGGTTGTCACTCTAAAAAAGAGAAGGGAGTTCTCACATGCTAGGTTCAGTGGGCGCTCTGCTAGTAGCGGCGGTCTGTTGTTGCAAGCTGTGGAGGACCCTGCTGGCCCGTCGGGGAGTGCCGGGTTGGTCCGGGTTGGTTTTACTGTAAGTAAGAAGTCTGGCAACTCTGTTGTCCGCAACAGGATACGCAGGCGGTTGAGGGTTGTCGCTCAAGATGTAATCTCCGCAAGTGCGGCCAGGGGATTCTGTTACGTTTTTGTGAGCAGCAGCAGGCTGTCGTACGCTAAAGTGTCAGATTTGCGGTCTAGCCTGGTATCGTGCCTGAAGAGGCTGAAGTTGTATACACCGGCTAGCGACTAGTTGTGGGGGAATTATGAGTTTGCTGAACTCTCTCCTGTGCATCCCTGCTGTTGGTCTGTTGCTGTTTGCCGGAGTGCGCCTATCTATTGCATCTAGCTGGCTGCAAATACGGGGTCTCCCCCTTGCTATTTCCTCGCTGTTCGCGGGCAGAGGGAGAAAATTCTCCTCCGTAGCCGCTTTATGCACAATTGTTGGTGGGAACTTAGGCGTTGGCAATATCTCTGGGACCGCGGTGGCGTTGAGTTCGGGAGGGCCCGGCTTCATAGTTTGGATGGTGCTGATAATAATAGTCACCTCAATTATAAAATATGCCAACTGTTATATAAGCATCTCCACTAGGGTACCAGCAAATGGCAAGACGTTCGGGGGGCCTGTAGTGTACATTGAGCGCGCCCTGGGGGCGAGGTGGGCCCCATCCGTCGTTGCATTCGTGACTGCAGTATGCGCCGTGACTGTTGGAAATTTGGTCCAGGTAAATTCTCTGGCTATCCCCATGAACCTGATGGATCTGCCTCCACTGGCTGCCGGCGTGCTGATGGCGTTTGCTCTCTTCTTCGTCAGCGCCTTGGGTATGGGTTTCATAGCCAAAACTGTCTCTGGCATTGTCCCAGCAATGGTGATATTGTACGTGGCGCTGTGTTTCATCGTTCTGGGGAAGTGCTACGACAATATTTTGCCTTCTCTAACGCTAATTCTCACCAGCTTCCTGAATCTAGATAGCCTGAAAAACGGGGCGACTTTGGCATTCGTGGCAGAAATCCTGGCAGTTGTGCAGGTTGGGGCGCTGCGTGGTATATTTGCGACCGACATAGGTCTGGGGCTTGAGGGGACGGTACATTCGCTGGTGACAAACGAGGGTGACGACAGGAGGTTTGTGGCGCAGCAGAGCCTAGTATCCCTGATTTCACCGTTCATTGTTGCAATCGTAGCCTTCGTCACAACCATGGTGTTGCTCACGACCGGAGTGTGGCCTGATACTGAGCTGGAGAGCACGAACATGTGCTTTGCTGCCTTCACGAGCGTTTTGGGAGCGGGCTATGTAGAGTACGCGCTGTTGGCACTGATGTTCTGTTTCTCGTTCACCACGATACTGACGTGGCTTATGTGCTCAAAGGAGGCGCTGCTGTATGTTTTGCGGAGAGACTTTTACGGGAAGGCCTGGACTACGCTTTTTATAGCCATAGCCCCCATAGGGTCTGTGTGTGCGGTTAGACTCGTGTGGGATATTGCAGACCTTTCGATTTCGCTAGCCATAATGGTGAACACGATTGGAATGCTTGTACTAGCATCACAGTATCGAGATATGTTCAAGATTGCGCATCTAAAGTAGCCGTACCCCGGAGTTTTATGCATCTTTGGGCTGATGGCCCAGCATCCGTGGAAAAATATTTGAGGCCTCTGGCTCAGTAGTGGGCGGCTTGTTGGGGAGTGCCGCAGCACTATCCGGGAGTTGCACCGCAAGTTACGCAATCTGTCAGCGAGTAGATTGTGGCTCGGTCGCTGTACTATCGCAAAAAGAAGTTGCCCGACGTACATTCTTGCCACCGGCAATACACTTGGTACATTTTTTCTCCTGCACAAAACCAGCTGCATTGATGTGCCAGGGCCTACCGGTACGTGCACTTTCTACTTTGATCGAAGATCCACTAAACGATACATAATGTGCTCCGCGCTCTTTGACGTCATCATAACTAATATGGGGTACATGGCTGCATAGTGACGGGTAGTGCACACCGAGCTGGGTGTGTATTACCAAATCTGCTTCCGAACAGTGCTGCACAATGAATTCGGTATCGCAAGAAATCAGCACCCTGCTTCCATATGTACAACCGCCTGCCACACATATTAGCTTCTTACCCCGACCAAAATACTCCTCGTTGACAATGCGGGTCTGCCCATTTTCCCGAGCCCATGCGGAGTATGCAAATCCTCTCGCGCTATTCCCCTTCCTCATTGCAAAATGCAGCTTCCCATCACCCTCCTTCACCGCCACACCGTTAATTCCAAAGAGGATGTCCGGAGTTTTGTAGGTAATCGCAAGTAGAAGTCCAGACAAGGTAAAAAGTAAACCTGACACGATTCTGAGAGTCCCTCGCCCCCAGCTGAACGCCAGCAATCCAAGCGTCATAAGTAGCACAGCACTGGGAGGAATACTGCGCACAGTTGGCGCTAACCATTCAACTTTCGCGCCATAACGAGCAACACACAAAATCAGGCCTACAGACATCTCCAACACGCGGGACACTAATGAGCCAATAGACAGGTAGTCCATCACCACGTATACAAGGCCTAGCGGTATTACTACAAATGCTGTGAGCGGGATTGCGACAATATTCGATATCACTCCAACCACGGAGAAGTAATTGAAGTGGTATACAACGTATGGAGCAGTCGCGATACTGGCAATCAGAGAGCCAGCAGCTGCAGCGGTAATATACCTCACAACACTGCACGCAGAAATCACCTTACTTACGTCACAACTTGCAGCCAGCGCTATAACGGCAGCAAACGACATCTGAAAACTGGGTAGTAAGATTGCCTCAGGAGTGAACAGCAGTATGATAAACGCAGCAAGAGATATGGAGCGCAATCCGTTGTTGGGCTTATCAATCATTATCCCAACAAAAGTCAGGGTCACCATAATAAACGCCCTACAAGCCGAAACTGGCATACCGGAAACAAGCAAGTAGAGAAAACTTGCGATAACCGCTGCAACCGCGGCAAACTTCTTTATATTATATTTGAGGGTTATGGTCTCAGACAGGACGAAAATATTCCTGGTAAGCATGAAGAAGATACCAGCAACAAAAGATAGGTGAAGCCCAGAAATCGCAAATAGATGTGAAAGCCCCGAGTTTCGTATATCTGCTAGAATCTCGTCTCTGATGCCCAGCCTTTTACCAACCAGTAGCGCCGCCATTATCTCTGCACAATCCCGCTGAAGACCCGAAACAAGCCTTGCGTATATCCGGTCTCTTACTCTCTCAACCCGCTCTTTGAGCCCCACCCCACTTCGGCGCTCATGCAACTTAACCTGGGAGGTCGTAAAACCAACTGCATCGATACCCCTGAAGTACGCAACTCGCGCAAAATCGTAGCCATGCTTAGATGCGGAAATAAGCGGTGGGTGCATAACTCCAGAAAACGTCAGTATGTCCCCCGGCCTTATTGTAGGATCGATTGCAGTCCTTACAGCAAGTCTGGCACATATGCCCTGAATCCTGTCACTGGTTACATTACACACCAGGAGTTGAATGTACCTGGGCTTATGATTAATTTCTTTCAGCACTCCGGTAGCATTACTGACGTATGTCCGGCGAAACGTGGCAGTGGGCGGCCTTTTGGAGAACAACAATGAAGTTCTACAATATGCACTTACAAACCCTAATGCCCCAAACGCTAAAATTATCGGCAGAAGCCTCCTCTCAACCAGCGTGAGCAAAAAAAGTATCAATGCCGCACAAGCTACAAGTGCTGCAAGTACGAAACCTGGCTCGTGCTTCAGGGAAAAATATAGTAGGATGCCCGCCGCTTGCAATGCTGGAATCCATACCACAAAATTGCAGGTTTGCAATGCAAGCGCACTGACAGTCAATTGCCAGAGCCGCCTTGCGTGAAACGGTCCTACTGCGGGCTGCATCGCGTTAATGGTGAGCCAAAAGCTATTATTGGATTAAAATCTTAAGAATTCAAGCGCCACAACACGGGACCAATTTTTGAGTCACGCGTAAATTACTGCATTACAGCCCTGCTCCCCATTAGGAGCGCCATGGCTCACCCATATTATTGACAATCCCGTGCCCATCCTAATCATCCACCCTCTTGTAATGCTGCCAAACAATCAACTACATGTGGAGTCGCACTCGCTTTCGTTTCGGCCTATTGTAGCAATTCACAACACAATCTGTATGACGGTCTACTACGCGTAGCACAATCAAGCCGACAGTGGCCTTAATTAAGTAATCTACCGCACGCTGGTTAATCAGCCCTCAGCTCGCCACCTAGTTTTTGCGCCACTAGGGATATAATGCGCTCCGAAACGTCCTTGATCTCCAGTTCGGTCATAGTACCCATCTTTGACATCATCACCACAGCAACAGCAATAGATACCTTGTCTTCGGGAACGTTGTTGCCGCAGTAAACATCGAAAACCGAGACCTCCTCCACATTGGGAACGCTGCTTACTACATCAACCAAGGCTTTAGCCCGTATTCCTTTGTCCAACACGAACGCAAAATCTCTCTTGACTGTCTGGTACTTGTGCACCGAAAACTCGTCCTCTGCGGAGCATGCACTAATGGTTGGAACGCGGGACACAAATACCTCAAAGCACACAGCGGCAAACCGCAATTCAAAAAAGTCAGCAAGGTCGGGGTGCAGCTCACCAACATATCCGCACAGTACATCGCGAAAGTATATATCGGCAGACCGCGCTGGATGCATGTAATTTCTACTGCATTCTCTGAACTCAACCGACCTACTATCGGCACCCAGCTGGGTGAGCACCTGCAAAACATCGCACTTCACATCAAAAAAATCAAACTTCCTGGTAGAGACATGGGGATTGCGTGGAGCACAATCACCAGAACGCACGCCACACACCGAGCGCTCGTTGCTGTCAAGCAATCCACAATACACTTCCCCAAGTTCGAAAATTGCTACACTCTCGCACCCGCATGCTTGATTGCTCGCAACCGTCTGTAGCAAGTTGGGCAAAAGAGTCGGACGCATAACGTCGAACTTGTTGCTTACTGGGTTCTCTATATGCAAATCCTCAATGATATACCCGAATTTTTCCGCTACAGCACTGCTCATGAAGGACCACGTTACAACCTCTGTAAGCCCCGCGGACAGCATGACCAGGCACAATTTGTCGCCATCATTGCGCGAACCACACCATCGTAGGTTTGCAGCATCGGGAGTAACGGGCTGCTCTTGAACCTTGTCATACCCGTGCATTCGCAACACTTCCTCTACAATATCGCGGGAGGACCGTACATCAGCCAACCTCCAAGACGGAACGGTCACCTCCCACGGACACCCTTTATCGGCATCAACCCCGAAACCCAAGGCTGTCAATATACCGAGAATCTCCCCGTGTTCAATGTCAACACTGCCCACAATACTTACAGAATCTGGATGGAAACTTATCACCCTGCCCTCAGGCAACGGTGCCTCGCCGCACATCACAACATCGGATGCAACGCCGCCACAGTACTTTACAATCATGTGTGCCGCAAGATCCAGACCGAGCCTAATGCACCCGGGATCAGTAAATCTCTCAAACCTAAAGCTGGAATCCGTGGATAGCTTAAGACTCCTGGCCGATCTCGCAATGTCAATCGGATCGTACCATGCGGATTCGAGAAACACGTTCCCGGACTCTAGCGTACACTCGCTCAACGCTGACCCCATAACACCAGCAATGCAATGTACGGCCCCAGCACCATCGGTCACCACCAAATTGTCGTTACTCAAGGTGTATTTCTTCCCGTCAAGCGCGCAAAAATCCGCGTTCAAAGGCGATGCACCAACAATAAGCTTACCTCCTTGTATCTTGTCGGCGTCGTATACATGCATGGGCCTGTTTAGCACCAACATGACATAATTCACTATGTCAATAATGCACGAGATAGTTCTGATGCCGGCAGATACCAATCGATCTTTTATCCATCTGGGTGAGTTCTCAGTATTTTTGACAGACCGGATATATCTACCCATAAGCACACCCGTAGAGCGCATTTCGGCCTCTATTGGGGAACTCCCAAAAGTCTTCAGGTCGACAGCAGACAGCGGCTTCAAAGTGCCAACCCCGGCAGCTACCAACTCCCTTGCGATGCCGCGCAGGCCCAGACAATCCCCCCGGTTCGGTGTCACACCAACCTCGATCACGGCCCCAGGCAGAAAGAAGCTATCCCCTACTGCGTAGTCAGAACTCGGGAGGTCCAGTATACCGGAATCCTGCAGCTTTGACCCCTGATGAACGCCGAGCTCGTCGGCAGAACAGAGCATGCCACGGCTCGTCACTCCCCTAAGCACCACCTCAGCAATCGTAAGGCCACCATTGGGAACAACAGCACCACAGCGCGCCAGCACAGCCAGCATACCCTCCCTAACGTTGGAAGCGCCACACACTACCTGCACGTGACCCGCGCCATCAAAGACTTCGCAAACCCTCAGTTTATCGGCTGAAGGGTGTGGCTTAACCGCGTCGACCCGTGCAACCACAAACGGGGCCGGACTCCGATCTTCACGAAACAACTCTGCCTCGATACCCAAGCGAGACAGCTCATCCGCAACCGCACCAGCCGACCACTCGGTATCCAAATGATCTAGAAGCCAGGAATATGCGAACCTCACGGGTTAGCCCTCAACGGCCTTCTTAGGCTCCTCTTCTTTCCTGTCTACAAATTCCATAATGGCAACTGGCGCGCAATCGCCCGAGCGGAACCCGTCTTTCAAAATCCTGGTGTACCCGCCAGGACGTCGCGCGTAGCGCTTGGCCAGAACACCTAACATCTTGTTAACCGCCTCTAAATTCCCGCCCAGCCGGGAGAGCAGAAGCCTGCGGCCACGGACTGGATCCTTCTCCGCAAGCCTACGCGCAATGGTAACCAACCTCTCCACAAACGGCCTCAGGTCCTTGGCTTTCGCAACCGTGGTGACAATACGCTCGTGGCGAACCAGCGACACCGCCATATTAGCCAACATGGACACCCTATGCGCAGTAGGGCGGGAGAACTTTCTACAACTTACACCGTGCCTCATTACAAACCCTCACCTACTACCACATGCGCAGAATCCACGACTAATCCTCACTATACTGCTTACTAAGATTCTCAATAGACTCAGGCGGCCAATTAGGAACTTTCATACCCAGATGAAGGTTCATGCTCGCTAGAACCTCGTTTATCTCATTCAGGGACTTCCTACCGAAGTTGGGAGTACGTAACATGTCGGACTCCGTCTTCTGAACAAGGTCACCTATGTACGTTATGTTATCATTTTTCAGACAATTGTGGGACCTTACAGAAAGCTCCAGCTCATCAACCTTGCGAAGCAGATTATGATCATAGGGCAGCGCCCCTTCTTCCTTATCAACTTTCTTCCTGACGGGCGATTCTCCCTCTACTTCCTCAGAGCCTATAAACGCTTGAAGCTGGTCCTGCAACACCCTGGCAGAGACAGCCACGGCCTCGTCTGGGGATATAGAGCCATCCGTCTCAACCGAAATAACAAGTTTGTCATAATCGGTGAACTGGCCTATTCTACTGCTCTCGATCCTGAACGCAACCTTCTTCACGGGACTGTAGAGCGCATTAGTAGCAATAAAACCAGGGCCTGCCTCGCTAGTGGCGCCAGACCTGGAAGCCGCTCTGTACTCAGAAGCGGGGACATAGCCCTTCCCGCTGTTCACGTATATCTTCATACTGAAGTTGGCATCTTTACCCAAAGTGCAGATATGCAGGTCCTTGTTCAAAATAACACAACCCTCGGAATCACCTATGGCAGCCGCAGTGACCTCTCCAGGACCCTTAGCAACAAGGCGCAAAACCCTGGACTCAGAGGTCAAAAGCTTAACCCTTAGCATGCTGAGGTTGAGCACCAAATCCGCAACGTCCTCCCGGACTCCAGACAGGGACGTGAGCTCGTGCGACACACCCTCAACCTCTATTCCGTACACAGCAAAGCCCCTCAGGGAAGACATCATAACACGCCTGAGCGCATTACCCAAAGTGAGAGCGAACCCGCTCTCCAGGGGCTCCACAATCAACTCAGCGGAGCGCGACACATCGCCATCACCCACAACCTTTATGGAAGAGGGCCTGGTCAACCTATCCCAGTGATCAGAGATCGAGAACTCGCCGCCATAGCACAAACCAACGGAGCCTCCCCCACTATCAGAAATCGCCATAAATCTCCCGCAAACAAAAACTATACCCTGCGCCTCTTCGGCAGTTTACATCCATTGTGAGGGAGCTTAGTAGTATCCCTTATGGACGTCACGTTGAGGTTACAGGTCTGAACCGCCCTTATGGCAGCCTCCCTACCGGCACCGGGGCCAGATATGCACACCGACACGGTCCTCATACCATTCCGCTCAACAACAGCCTTCACCGCTCTTGCAACAGTCTCCTGAGCAGCATAAGGGGTTGCCTTCTTGGAGCCCTTGAAGCTGCAAGCTCCGGCCGACGTGGTAATGAGAACGTGCCCCTGCTGATCAGCAATCGTCACGATCACGTTGTTATAGGTGGCATAAATATGCACCCTACCGACAACGACGTTTCTCCTTTTCTTAACTACCGCCATACAACTCCACTACCCCTTCTTGACAGCAACAGCCAGTCTGGTGCCGCCCTTGCGGGTCCTGGCATTCGTGTGCGTTCTCTGACCCCGCACGGGAAGCTTTTTCCTATGGCGCAAACCCCTGTAGCAACCTATGTCCATCAGAAACTTGATGTTCATAGCCACCTCTTTCCTCAGGTCAGCCTCAACAACACAACCAGACCTTATGAAGTTCCTGATCTTAACTACATCCTCGTCACCAAGGGAGGACACGAGTGCATCCTCGCTTATACCGCAACCTTTGCAGATCTTGCTGGCCAAAGACGGACCGATACCATATATGTACGTTAAGGCGACCACAACACGCTTATTCACGGGGACATTAACCCCACCTATACGCGCCACTAAGAACCCCTATAAAACACCAGCGAAACTTCTGTATAGCAAATGTACCACCCACCGTCAACTAGTTATTTAGGACATCTACTATATCCCTTATAGTCTGAAATACTTCGCCCACGGATCTATTGCTGTCCACCCTCGTCACCAGCTCTCCGTAATATTCTTCCAGCTCCCCAATCACAAACTCATACTCCGCGATCCTGCGCTTTACTGTTTCCGCTGTATCATCGTTCCTGCTAATATAATCACGACAACCGCACTCATCGCATACAACTGTGCCGAAACTCGCATTTGACACCTTACCGCAATCTCTGCATATCAGACGCCCATTCAGCCTGCGTTCCACAACTTCCGCATCCACCTCCAACTTTATCACGACATCGATCTTGCAGCCCATTAACTGTAGGACAACCGCTAAAAACTTGGCCTGGAGCAGATTTCTTGGAAACCCATCCAATAAAAATCCCCGACCTACTTTTCTAAGCTTGCTGAACAGAATCTCGCACACAAGTGCATCATCGACAAGGAGGCCTGCACGCATTACGCTTTCTATCTCCTTACCCACTTCAGTGCGTTTACGAGACTCGCTGCGCAGCAGATCACCCATGGACACCACTTGCAGGCGACCATCCGAGTACTCAGCCAACATGCGCGCCTGCGTTCCCTTGCCAGAGCCAGGAGCCCCCAAAATGAGCAGGTTTACTTTGCCTTTTTCCATAACTCAGATTTCTTCATCAACGCGCTATATCTGCCAGAGTACACCTGAGTCTGAACCTGAGAGAACGTGTCATTTATGACATTCACGATAATCAAGAAGCTGGTACCCCCCAGAGTAAACGAAACGGCACAGTAGTGCCGGATAATTTCCGGCACAACGCACACAACAGACAAGTACACCGCCCCTAGGACCGTGATCCTACCTATAACCTGGTCAAAATACTCCTGGGTCGCCTTGCCAGGGCGCTTCCCGGGAATAAACCCTCCATTTTTCTTCAGCATCTCTGAAGTCTCCTTCGTATCAAACACAAGCGAAGTGTAGAAGAAGGTAAAAAACATTATCAGCGCTATATATACGGAGACGTACAGAACACCCTCAGAGGAAAAGTACCCTAGTAGCAAATCGGCCCACTCAGACCCAGAATGAAACCTCACAAGTGAGATGAAGGATAGCAGCAGGGCGTTAGCAAAAATTGGAGGTATAACACCCGCGGTATTTATCTTTAGCGGAATGTAACTAGAACCGCTGTTGTAAAAACGGCCACCAGTCTGCCGTTTCGGGTACTGAACGAAGACTTTCCTGTACGACCTCTCAAAAAAAATTATCAATAAGAATAGGGCAAAAAACGCTGCCAGTATCGACAGAACCACTAGCCCCGAAACCTCCCCGTTTTTTCCCAGTAAAAACACGGAGGATATCGAACTAGGTAGCTCGGAAATTATTCCCACAAAAATTATGAGGGAAATACCATTGCCTATGCCTTTCGCATTGATCCTTTCTCCAAGCCAGAGCAGAAACATGGTTCCGGCAAGTAGGCTACTGATCCCAACAACCCGGAACATTGCCCCCGGGTTTATGACTACCATAACCTCATCAGAGTTCATGCGCTCCAACCCCAAGAGTATAACCAACCCCTGTATGACACAAAAAACCACGGATAGATACCTTGTATAGGTGCCCATCTTCATCCTACCAAGCTCGCCATCTTGCCTCATCTCATTCAGGGCAGGTATAGCCACGGAGAGGAGCTGCACTATTATGGATGAAACTATGTACGGCATGACGTTGAGCGCGAAAACAGTCATCCTGCCTAGAGCGCCTCCAGAGAACACATTGAAGATGCCCAGAACGCCTGTCGCGTGGCTAGAGACTATGTCTTCCACGACACTGGGATTAACCCCGGGGATGGGTACATAGGTGCCCAAGCGATATACTATCAAGGCGAGCAGCGTGAACCCAAACCTCCAGAGCAGCCCAATATTGCCTCGCGAACCCACCTTCACAACAAACCTTCCTTAAGAATCACTCAACCCTCTGGCAAGTAGACCTTCTTCCCAGCAGCCTTTGACACCGCATCGTAACTTATCCCTACCTTCGCTGCTTTGAGCGCACCCTTGCCCAAAACCTTCACCTTGCTCGCCGGCGAGGATATCATGCCTAGTTTTGCCATCAGCTCTTTGCTGATATTGGAGACATCAACAATCTTTTTTCCGTCAATCAACTTCTGCACAGCACCAAGATTCACTATCTCGTACTCAACCCGAGACACGGACCTGAACCCCCTTTTGGGAAGACGGGTAAATATGGGCTGTTGCCCCCCTTCGAACCCATTCACAGCACACCCAGACCTAGCTTTCTGGCCTTTGTGCCCCCTGCCAGAGGTTTTACCCTTACCGCATCCCAGGCCCCTACCTAAAACCTTAGGCCCCTTGCGCTTGGGCAAACCGGCAAACAATTCATTTAGTTTCATAGTAAAGACCTGTCACCTATTCTCTATTACCTCACCAACCTTACGGCTCCTCTTGCCCGCAACCTGCTTGGGAGACAGCATATTTTTGAAGGCAGAAAACACTGCGTAAATCACGCTGTGAGGGTTGGAGGATCCGATGATTTTCGCAACAACATCCTGCACACCCAACACCTCAAATACCGCCCTGACAGAGCCACCGGCAATGATCCCGGTACCAACCCTGGCCGACCTGAGAACAACCCTACTTGCGCAGAATTTCGCTTCCACATCGTGATGCAGCGTCCTTGACTCGCGAAGATACACCCTTATCATGCTCTTCTTCGCGGCGTTTACTGCCTTGATTTTGGCTTCAGAAACTTCCGCATGCTTGCCCATGCCGCAGCCCACTCTACCCTTCTCATCACCTACCACAACAAGTACAGAGAAGGAAAACCTCCTACCTCCCTTCACGACCTTGGAAACCCTACGTACAGACACCAACAACTCTGACAGATCATGGGAATCGTGCGCGGTGCGCGGCTTTTTATCAACACTCATCAGAACAACCTAAAACTCAAAACCAAGACTTCTCAACTCATCAGCAAATGCAGCCACCACACCTATGTACCTGCATGAACCGCGATCAAGCACGAACTTGCGGTAGCCGGCATCTAAGCCATCCAGACGACCAGCAAATAATCTTGCAACCACCTTTGCAGCCTCCGAGTTTACCCGCCTTTTGGCCACAGCCAAGACATCGGGCTCAAGGGTAGAGGCAGCAGCCACAGTGGCGCCCTTTTCATCGTCTATAAGCTGGGCGTAAAAGTGCCTGTTAGATTTAAACACGGAAAGCCGCACACTTGACAACGACCTCAGCTTCATCCTTACCCGCCTCTTACGCCTCGTAGCCCTCCTCAAATCACATAACGACATAGCTAGCCCCTACTTCTTCTTACTAACTTCCTTTCGGTACATGTACTCCCCTTTGACGAATATGCCCTTGCCCTTGTAGGGATCATACTGCCTTATCGAGCATATATCAGCTGCCACCATGTGTACCTTGATTTTGTCAGAACCCCTGATTACGAGTTGAGTGGGCTTGGGACACTTGATCTCTATCCCGTCCGGAATCACATACCTCACTCCATGGCTGAATCCAACAAACATTGATAAATACTTGCCGTCACACACAACTCTGTACCCAACACCATTAACTTCAAGCTCCACAGAAAACCCCTTGGATAACCCCTCAATAGCGTTACTGATGTTGCTTCTGTACGAGCCCCACATCACCTTCGCCCTAGGAGAGGATTGGCGCTCATTCACAAGCAGCAGGGTGTTTCCATCAAGCACAGCCCGCACACCATGGCAGAGGGAGAAAGAAGAGGACCTCCCGTCCTTGCCGACTACGGTCACGGCACTACCATCACGCACATCCACCTTCACACCCTCAGGAACATCTATGGGCATCGCCCCAACTCTAGACACAGCACACTCCCCTAAAAAACACCGCACAAAATCTCGCCACCAATGCCGAGCTTACGTGCCCTATAATCCAGCATCACCCCCTGCGACGTTGACACTATGTACACACCCAGGCCGTTGTAAAATTTCGGCAGCCTATCAGCAGAAGAATACACCCTCTTACCTGGACGAGAAACACGTACTATCTTTTTGATAACCGGAGCACAGTTGTAGTACTTGAGGCACACCTTGAAGTATCTTATCCCAGAACTCTTGGATTCCTCAGTAAAGCCTTCTATGTAGCCCTCTGCAAGCAGGATGCTCAATATGGCCTTAACCACCTTGGAATGGGGCACAGACACCACTTTGTTCATACCCGCTTGCCCATTACGCAGGCGGGTTAAAAAATCAGCAATCGGATCGGATAACGACACAGCCAACCTCCCTCTATTTACCAACTCGACTTCGTCAAGCCGGGTATCTGCCCTACCGAACCGAGCTGACGCAGCACTATACGAGACACCATGAACTTCCTGTAGTAACCACGAGGCCTGCCAGTGACCAGGCATCTATTTCTAATCCTAATGTACGAAGAATCTCTCGGCATTTTAGACAGCTTCACCTGAGCGGCAAACCTTTCTGGCATAGGCAAACTCTCATCCTTTATGATACGCACCAGAGCGCGCCTCTTCTCCGACAACCGCGCAGAGACGGCAATACGCTTCAGATTCCTCTGCACAACAGACTTTCTAGACACTACACCCCCAACTAATTCACAAAAGGAAACCCAAGCTCGACAAGCAAAGCCTTGGCATCATCATCATTCTTCGCGGTAGTAACCACACTAATATCAAAGCCGCGTACCTTGTCTATCTTGTCGTAGTCCACCTCAAGGAAAGATATGTGCTCTCTCACCCCGAAGGATATGTTCCCATGCCCATCAAACTGCGACATAGACAACCCCTTGAAATCCCGCTCGCGGGGAAGCGCGATGTTAATGAGCCTATCCAAAAACTCGTACATCTTCCTACCCCTCAGGGTAACCATGCAGCCTATAGGAAAACCCTTACGTATCTTGAAACCAGCAATAGAGCGCCTCGCACGAGTTACCACAGGCTTCTGCGCCGATATCAAGGCCAAATCCCTGCTACACGCATCCATGACTTTGCTGTCCATCGCCCCAATGCCTATACCCATGTTGAGGCAAACCTTCACCACCTTAGGCACCTGCATGACGCTACTGCGGCCTAGCTTGCTCATAAGAGATCGCGCCACAGCTTCCTTACACAAACTTCCTAGCATACAAACCTAATCTAACACTCGGCCAGAGCCCTTAAGATACCGCACCTTCTTTCCATCCACAAACTTGTAGCCCACTTTGGCGCGCACACCGGCCTCACTATCAAACAAAGCAACATTGGAAATGTCTACGAACCTTTCCACACTGAAAATACCACCTTCTCTATCCTTGGTAGGCTTCACACTCTTCCGACAGAGAGCGACCCCGGCAACTTTGGCCAACACACGCCCCCCCTTTCTCAGAACCTTAACAACCTTACCAATCTTACCCTTATCGCCCCCGGCTATGACGATTACATCATCTCCGCTAACAATCCTAGCCATTACAAAACCTCCACAGCCAAGGACATAACCTTGGTAAACTCACCAACAGGCAGCTTCCTAACAGGGCCGAAGACCCTTGTACCCAGGGGGTCACCCTGGTCGTTCACCAGCACAACAGCGTTGCTAGAAAACCTGATAATACTGCCATCCAAGCGACGGATCGGGCCCTTGGTCCTCACAACAACGGCTCTGTAGACCCTACCCTTGCTCACTTTCCCTCTGGGAGCAACCACCCTTGCAGACACAACTACCACATCCCCTACCAAGGCGCGCTTCTTGCCGCCCAGAAACCCTATACACAGCACCTTACGAGCGCCGGAGTTGTCCGCCACATCCAAGATCGCATTTTTTTGTATCATACAGAAACTACCTCAACCATCTACCACAATCCACCTTTTAGTGGCAGACACAGGAATGTGTTCCCTAATCTTGACCACATCACCACGCTTACACCTATTGTGTTCGTCGTGCACAGAGTAGACCCTGCACTTCTTGACGATCTTTCTGTATACCTTATGATGCACCATACGGTAGACCGAGACTTTCACTGTCTTGTCACGCCTGGCATCCGTGACAACACCCACCAGAACCCTCTTAGACATCGCCACCTCTTACCCTTTTCCAACTCAGCGCGGTAAGCACTCTGGCTATCTCCTTCTTAATTGCGCTCCGCTTCATACCACCAGCAGACGAGCCCCCTTTGCCTTCAAACGCCTGAGCGACTAAACTCCTGCGTAGGGACACCAGCTGCTCGCGCAGCTCTTTGGAAGACTTCTCCTCTGCATTCACGGAAGAACCCATACCTACCTCAACCCATCTTCAATATAACTACATCTCATAGGCAGCTTCGCACTCGCCTTCCTCAGGGCCTCCCTAGCCAAAACAGATGAAACCCCGCCTATCTCGAACAGCACTCTACCGGGCTGCACCCTGCACACCCACATATCTATGCTACCCTTACCCTTACCCATACGCACATCAACGGGTTTCTTGCTCACGGGGAGGTGACAGAACACCCTTATCCACACCTTACCCACACGCTTAAGGCTTCTTGATATACTACGCCTGGCCGACTCAATTTGCTTGGAAGTTAGCCTACACGGCTCCAATGCCTTAAGCCCACATGAACCAAAGGCCAGCTCGCTACCGCCCTTGGTGTGCCCTTTTATACGCCCCTTGAAGCTCTTAGAATACTTAGTTTTTTTCGGCACAAACAACATAGCAGTATCTCACTCAACACCAGTCCTAGAATCGCCAACATGCACCCAGACCTTTACGCCAACAATCCCGTATATGGTCTTGGCCTCAGCGCAGCTATAGTCTATATTAGCCCTAAAAGTGTGCAGGGGCACGCTGCCTTCCTTATACCATTCAGTTCTCGCAATCTCCGCTCCACCCAGCCGCCCGGAGCAACTGACCTTAACCCCTCTGGCGCCAAGTTTCAAGCAGTTCTGAACACCCCGCTTCATAGCCCTCCTGAACGATACCCTCTTCTCCAGCTGCTGCGCTATATTCTCGGCTATTAGGGCAGCCTTCAGATCAGGCTTCTTCACCTCCACTATATGGAGTTCGACATCATGATTGACCATCTTGGCGATTCTCTGCTTAACCCTATCTATGTCGGTGCCCTTTTTGCCAATTATGACCCCGGGACGCGCGGAGTGTATATTCACTATCACAGCGTCAACCTTTCTTGCAATCACAACCCTACTGACCGCGGCATGGTGGAAGGTCTTTTTGACAAAACTACGCAGGAGAA
Organism: Anaplasma centrale str. Israel; assembly: GCF_000024505.1. Classification (NCBI taxonomy): domain Bacteria; kingdom Pseudomonadati; phylum Pseudomonadota; class Alphaproteobacteria; order Rickettsiales; family Anaplasmataceae; genus Anaplasma; species Anaplasma centrale. Next base: position 408,375 of record NC_013532.1, on the reverse strand, counting down.
GGTCTTCGTGCAGCTTAGACGCATACCCCCCATTAGCATACCAAAGCGAATCCCAAGTCCCAACTATCCTCAACCTTAACCCAATAGGATTAGACTTCTGCCCCATAAGTTACCTTTCCAACAATCTAATGACAATGCTCCCATACCGTTTCCTGACCCTGCACGCCTTGCCCCGCGCTCTGGGTCGAACCCTACGCAAAGTGAAGGATTTACCAACCAAAACCTCCTTCACATACAAACTGTCCAAGTCAACATCGTAGTTAGCTTGGGCGTTGGCCATGGCAGACTTGAGCACCTTTCCAACGAGAAACGCGGCTTTCTTCCTGCAAAACCTCAGGTACATGACCGCCGTAGACACATCCTGACCCCTTATCAAGTCCGCAACCAGATTCAACTTAGACGGCGTGGACCTGAGACCCGACACCCTAGCACTGATAACAGTAGTCATAACTAACCCTTTCTGGACACTTTCTTATCACCCGCATGCCCCAGAAACCGCCTGGTAGGAGAAAACTCCCCAAACTTCCGCCCCACTATGTTGTCAGTAACCTTCACTGGCACATAGGTCTTTCCGTTATGAACCCCAAAGGTCAACCCTATAAACTTATGCAGGATAACCGAGGATCTTGAGTGTATGTTTATTATTACGTTCCTGTTGGATGCAATCGCCCTATTCGCAAGGCGCAGTACATGCGGAGCGCAGAAAGGAGGTTTTTTAACCGACCGAGACATGCAATTACCTCCTCCTGACAGATGAAATCTTTATATACTTATCGCTGTGCTTGCCACGTTTTCGGGTTTTCTTACCCTTGGTCGGCACACCCCACGGGGTAACAGAGTTCCTACCACCAGAGGTCTTACCTTCCCCACCACCGTGCGGGTGGTCTACAGGGTTCATAGCAACACCACGAACAGCAGGCCTAAAACCAAGCCACCTACTCCTACCCGCCTTTCCGAGTTTTATATTCTGATTGTTCAAATTCGAGACAACACCTACGGTGGCCCTACATATGGACAAAACCTTCCTCACCTCTCCGGAACCAAGCCTCAGCAGGACATACGCACCATCTCTACCCATAACCTGGGCGTAGCTACCAGCCGCCCTGGCTATGACGCCACCACTACCCGGCCTAAGCTCTACATTGTGCACAAAAGTTCCAGCCGGTATCGAGTTGAGTTGCAGACAGTTCCCAGGAAGCACATCCGCCCCTGCACCTGAAACAACCATATCATCAACCTTCAATCCGTCGGGAGCCAAGATGTATGACAACTCCCCATCCTCATAGCGGACTAAGGCCAAAAAAGCAGTACGATTCGGATCGTACTCCAACCGCTGCACAACGGCCGGCACTCCATCCTTGCTCCTTTTAAGGTCCACCACCCTGTACAGCCGCTTGTGACCCCCTCCACGATGGCGCACGGTGACCACACCACGCGCGTTCCTGCCTCCACTGGAGACTTTGCCAACAACCAGTGACTTCTCAGGTTTACCCCTCCATAGCGCAAGCCTGCTGACCACAACGGTCCCTCTAAGGGAAGGAGTAATGGGATTCAGAACCTTGAGACTCATTTCGCCCCCACAATCTTGAATTCCTTATCTTTGGGCAGAGAAAAGTAAACCTTCTTCCTATCCTTTCTCCGTCCGGGAACACCCTTACAACGCTTCCTCTTACCCTTGACTCTGAGTGAGCACACATCCACGGGAGCCTCCCCACACAGCAGCTCTATAGCGCGCCTAATCTGAGGCTTAGTAGCACCAACAGCAACGTAGACCGCATATCTATTACACCCCTCACTCAGCGAAACCGACTTCTCCGTAACCACGGGAGAGGAAACTACCGACAAACTATCCATTACACAACCTACTCTCAAGACACTTAACCGCACCAACAGTCAGGATTACGCAATCGTGTCGCAGTATATCTAGGACGTTTATGCCAGCATATTTCAACAGGTCAACATTAGGAAGATTCCTACATGCGCATGCAACTTTGTCCTCGTACCCCTCGGCAACTACCAAATAGGACCCGTATGCACCGAAATTACCGAAAGCCGCGCGCGCATCAGCGGTTTTTTCCAAAACCAAGCCTGAGTCGTCCAACACCACAAGTTTACTATCGGACACTTTCATAGACAGCGCAACCTTCAGCCCCAACCTACGCACCTTTTTGTTCAGAGAGTACGCATGACTCCTGTTCACAGGGCCAAACACCACCGCACCTCCTCGAAATTGCGGGCTACGCAAGCTACCCTGCCTGGCCCTACCGGTATGCTTCTGTCTGTAAGGCTTAGCCGTGGTACCGCGCACATCAGATATACACCTGGTTTTGTGCGTGCCAGCACGTCTCTTGGCAAGCTGCCAATCCACCACATCTCTCAGCACATCACGCCTGGGTTGCACACCAAACACCGAAGCATTGAGCTCCAACTGGCCAACCACTTCATTCTTGATGTTTACCACATTAACTTCCATAAACGCCCCTTACCTCCTTAACCAGCAGCGCCTACAGAAGGCTGAGCAGCTACCACATTGCCACCTCCCGGTACAGGTTTTTTCACAGCATCCCTCACCAACACATATGACCCGCAAGAACCAGGGACGTTGGTGCCTTCAACAACAAGCAACGACCTTTCGGAATCCACTAGAACTACCCTTAGATTCTGCACAACCGACATACTACAACCCATGTGCCCGGCCATCTTCTTACCCTTGAACACTCTACCCGGATCTTGGCACTGCCCAGTAGACCCTTGCGACCTATGAGATATGGAAACACCGTGAGACGCCCGTAACCCCCTAAAGTTATGCCTTTTCATAACGCCAGCAAAACCCCTACCTATGGAGCGTCCGGCAACATCCACAAACTGACCCTGGAAAAAATGATCCACCGAGATCCTACTACCGGGCTCGATGCCATCAACCGCATCCACCCTGGACTCAAACAGGTGGCAATCCACATCTATTCCCTTCTTCCTCAGCGCGCACACCTGCGGCTTATTCAAACGCCCAGGCCGACGCACACCAAGCACAACCGCGTCATACCCATGCACATCACGCCTTTTCACCTCTACGACAAGAGTATCCTCCAACAGCAACAAGGTCACCGGGACCCTAGCGCCTGAATCCCCGAATACCGCAGTATTACCAATTTTCTTCATCAACAGACCAACTCTGCTTCCAGTCGCCACGTTACCCTCCTACGACCTTGACCTTAACATCAACACCAGCTGGCAGCTGAAGGCTCATGAGGGCCTGGAGTATGGCAGAATTGGCTTTGGGAAGACTAATCAACCTCTTATGCGTTCTGATCTCAAACTGCTCCCTAGACTTCTTGTCGACATGAGTCGATCGATTAACAATGAACCTCGCAATCCTGCGGGGGAAAAACACGGGACCATTGACCTTGGCACCGCTCCTCCTCGCAATCAGAATAATACTGCGAGCAGACCTATCGAGCAAGCAATGGTCGAACGCTTTAAGCTCAATGTATATCTTCTGTGTTACCATGAGCCACTACTCCAAAATCTCAGTTATGATACCGGAGCCGACGGTTCTTCCACCTTCCCGAACTGCAAACCTCAGCCCCTTATCAAGAGCAACAGGTTTGTCCAGAGTGACCTCGATGCTGAGATTATCACCAGGCATTACCATCTCAACCCCACTGGGTAACTTTATGCTTCCAGTAACGTCGGTAGTACGTACGTAAAACTGAGGCTGGTAGTTCGAGAAGAATGGAGTGTGCCTCCCCCCTTCCTCCTTCTTCAGAACGTATACCTCCGCTTTGAATGCTTTGTATGAGCACATCTGACCAGGTGCACTCAATACCTGACCCCGCTCCACATCTTCCTTCTTGATGCCCCTTAGCAGTATGCCAGCGTTGTCCCCAGCTTCACCAGTCTCTAAGGCCTTATGGAACATCTCAACCCCAGTGCACACCGTGCTCTGCAGATCCCTCAGACCCACAATGTCCACTTTGTCTCCTACCTTTATTACTCCTCTCTCAATCCTACCCGTAACTACTGTGCCACGACCGGGAATTGAGAATACGTCTTCAACAGACATCAAAAATGGCTTGTCCTTCTCTCTAACCGGGAGCTCTATCTTCTCCAGTGCCCCAACTAGCTCCATGATCTTCTCACTCCACGGACCATCAGAACCTTCCTCCAATGCCTTGACCGCAGACCCCCTAACTACGTCAACACTGTCACCGTCATACCCATAGTTGCTCAGAAGCTCCCTGACCTCCATCTCAACTATCGACAGCATTTCTTCATCTTCAACCACGTCACACTTGTTTATCCATGTGACTATGTCCTTCACACCCACCTGCTTGGCTAGTAGTATGTGCTCACGAGTCTGTGGCATCGCTCCATCAGTCGCAGAAACTACCAGTATCGCCACGTCCATCTGCGCAGCACCAGTTATCATGTTCTTTATGTAGTCCGCATGACCAGGACAGTCTACATGCGCATAGTGCCTGCTCTCCGTCTCGTACTCTACATGCGCTGTGGAAATGGTAATGCCACGAGCTCTCTCCTCAGGTGCCTTGTCTATCTCGTCGTACTTCACTACCTTGTTCGCCCCACTGAGCCTTCTTGTCAATACCGCAGTAAGCGCAGCCGTTAACGTGGTCTTCCCGTGGTCAACATGCCCTATCGTACCTACGTTTATGTGCGGCTTTCTCCCTTCTGTCATAAAATTACCCCAAAACAAAACAACACATCACAGCGACAAGATACCTTTCAAAGAGCGGGTAATGGGAATCGAACCCACGCGGGCAGCTTGGAAGGCTGCTACTCTACCACTGAGTTATACCCGCAACAGCCGTGGAGGAGGTAGGATTTGAACCTACGTACACATAAGTGGGCAGATTTACAGTCTGCTGCCTTTGACCACTCGGCCACCCCTCCCCTGAGACTCAGCCAAAAAAGCGACGCCCCTGTAATAGCACATAATTCACAAAAGCAATACAAAAAAACCAACTGCGATTCTAGAGTTGATTCAGAGAAATTAAACCCTACAATACGTCAATGCATACGTTAGCAAAATTTTTAGGCTTTACAACAACAAAGTTATGGGTCGCACCAGAAACCACGAGGAATGCATGTGGATATGCGGTAGGCATGTGTGCATTTCTGCCCTCCAGAACCCGAACAGGGTGTGCAGAGAACTGCTTGTTACTGGAGAGTTCTTGAAGAAGCATCCAGAAGTTGCGCGTATGGCGCAGAACAAGGGCATACGTCCAAGGAGGGTTGCGGCAGAGGAGATCGGCAAGATTTGGGGTCACGGCAGGACGGTGCATCAAGGAATCGCGCTCAGGGTTGGCAAGCTTTTCGGGCGTGACGGTGACAAACTAAGAGTGGAGGATATAGTGTCGGGCTCCGCTTTTACGGCTTCCACCGTGGTTCTTCTGGACCAAGTTACGGACATCAACAACGTGGGTGCGATAGTCAGGTCAGCTGCTTGTTTTGACGTGGATGCGGTCATCTTACCGGAGCATCATTCCCCTTCTGAAAACTGCATCATTACGAGGGTGTCCAGTGGAGCCGCAGATCTTGTTCCGGTAGTGCGAGTGGGCAATCTGGTCAAGACGATGGAGTACTTGAAGCAAAATGGATACTGGTGCTACGGTATGGATGTAGACGGGGACAAAGCTTTGCATGAAATTAGTTTTTGCGAACGTAGAGCTATAATACTGGGATCGGAGGGAAAGGGTATAAGGAGACTGACGCGAGAGCACTGTGACCATCTGGTCAAAATTCCGATGTCAGCACGAATAAATAGTCTGAACGTGTCCAATGCGGCCGCGATAGTGCTATATTCGAGTTACTTGCAGCTGCACAGGAGTGTTCATGACCAATAGCTTGAACAATCGGCGCGGTAGGCGCTTAGTTATAGCCATCGATGGGCCGTCTTGTTCCGGAAAGGGAACGCTCGCCAAGGGGATAGCCAGCGCTTTTCGTATGCAACACCTAAACACCGGAAAGTTGTACAGGGTTTTTGCGGTCAGGTTTTTGCATAAATACTTGCAAGCCCAGAGCAGCAACGCAGAAATTCGGCTCAGCACAGAGGAAAAGGAAGAAATCCTGGCAGCGCTGAACCATGATAGCCCGGAGTACCATGGCGAGCGCGTTGGAAGGATGGCATCAATACTTGCCAGAGATGGCAAGGTCAGATCCGCATTGCTGCCGATACAGCAACAGTTTGTGCTCAATGCTTCGCGGGGTGTTGTTGTAGATGGAAGGGATATCGCTTCCGTCGTATGTCCCAATGCCGATGTGAAGATCTTTGTCAGCGCGTATGTGTCGGTCAGGGCGCGAAGGCGTTTCAAACAGTTGCGCAACTCTACCCGCAGGGTAATGTACAAGAGTGTGCTATTCCACCTGCTGCGCAGAGACATTAGGGATACTCACAGGGGTGTCGCCCCCTTGGTACGCACTGGGGATGCTATTTACCTCAACAACTCACACATGAAGAGGGCGGCTACTCTGCGGGAGTTGGTGGAAAAAATAAAAACGTTCTTGTAAAACTGCGCGAACGGTATATTATTGCCACTCGTTGTTTTCTTTCGTTGTTTGCGGGCTTAGTGTATGTCGTCAGGTGGGGGTTTGCAGGGCGGTGCCTTGGGTAGTATAAACAGGATGTATTCCAACAGGTTTGTAAGCCACGGTTTTGACGAGATAGAGTCTGGTGACGCCGATCTTTCTGATGCCTTGTCTGAGCTGCTCGATAGGGGGCCAAAGGAAGGGGAAATAATAGAGGGCACTGTGATCTGTATGGACGGAGGATACATAACTGTCGATGCAGGGTTGAAGTCCGAAGGCGTGGTATCCCTCAGGGAGTTTGAGCTTGGTGGCGATGGCGGGCAAGATGTTGCAGTCGGCTCCAAGGTGAAGCTCTGTCTAGAAAAAATTGAGGGCAAGAGCGGCAGTGTGGTCCTCAGCCGCGAGAAGGCGATAAGAGATGAGTTGTGGCAAAGGCTCGAAAAGGCTGCAGAGGAGAAGACTGACGTGGAGGGGGTTATCTTCGGTTCCATTAGGTGCGGATACACCGTGGACGTCGGGGGAGTTGTGGCCTTTTTGCCCGCGAGCCATGTGGGGCTGCGTCAGGTCAAAGATATCACTCCCTTACTGGGCAAGAAGCAGAAGTTCCGCATTCTCAAGATGGACAAGAAGCAGGGGAACATCGTTGTTTCGCGGAAAGCAGTGCTGGAGGAGTCACTAGCGGACGCAAAGGATTCTTTCTTAAGTCAGCTGGAGGAGGGCAGCATCATCGAGGGCAAAGTTAAGAGCATCACTAAGTATGGCGTGTTCATAGGTATACACGAGTCCCCATCGGTTGGGGTTGTAGACGGGTTATTGCACATAACGGATATCTCCTGGAGTCGCGTTAGTCACCCCTCCGCTGTGTTTTCTTGCGGGCAGACGGTGCGCGCGAAGATAATCAGGATTGACAGAGAGAACCGTAAGATCTCCTTGGGGGTCAAACAACTGGAGGAGAGCCCTTGGGCGAACGTGGAGGAGAGATATCCAGTGGACAGCATACACAAGGGAATAGTCACAAGTATCGAAGACTACGGAATTTTTGTGGAGTTGGAAACCGGCGTGGAGGGATTGATACACGTGTCTGAGGTAAGTTGGGTGAGGAGTCATCTCCCCGTAAATCAAACCTTTATGCGTGGTGAGGAGGTTGAAGCAAAGGTCCTAAGCCTGGATGCGGCCAAGAACCGTATGAGCTTGAGCATAAAAAGATGCAAGGAAAACCCGTGGGAGGCGTTTATCGACAGGCACCCCGTTGGGTCTGTGGTTGAGACCAGAGTGAAGAGCATCAGCGGTTTGGGTATGTTTGTCTCATTCGAGGATGACAGCTCTGGATCGGGGATCGAGGGGCTTATTCGCTCCACGGAGCTGAGTTGGAGCAGCTCCCCAGAGGCGGCGCTGAAGCAGTACAGTGTTGGAGACCTTGTGCAGGCTAAGATATTGATGGTCACCACGAATAAGAACAAGATCGACTTGGGAGTTAAGCAGATCGAGCGGGATCCGTTTCTTGATTTGCTGAAGAGGGTCGGGATTGGCGACCAGATCGTTGTCACAGTTTCGAAGGTCCTCGAAGATATGGGCGTGCTGGTTGACGTGTTTGAGGGGTCGGAGAGCTTCAACGTACTGGTGAAGCAAGAATACCTGCCCGAAAATAAGAAGTTCTTCCCTGGTGATAGGGTGGAAGCTGAAGTTTTGACGGTTGGGTCTTACAGTCTTGTCTTATCGCTGAAGTAGGAGTTTGTGCGTGCTTGATCACTTGCTAAAGATGGAGGCGTTGCATTCCAGGGTTGTGTGGTGGCGGGCTTCCTTCTTTTTTGTCGTGTGCTTGTTGCTGTTGATTGTGGGGCAGGTGGATTACTCGAGGCTTGTAGGGACCTTGAGGAGGAATCACGACTATGTTGCAAGGGTAAGAATTAGCGGTGAGATTAGCCGTAGCAGGGCTAGGGAGGCCATGATGGCCCGGCTCGCGGAGAGTGACTCTGTGAAGGCGTTGGTCCTCAGGATAGACAGCCCTGGCGGCACTGTTGGTGACAGCGAGGCCCTGTACCAACAGATAAGGGAGATAGCTCTGAAAAAGCCTGTGGTCGCGGTACTTGGGAATATAGCTGCTTCAGGTGGGTATATGGCCGCCATAGCAGCAGACCACGTGGTTGCGCGCCATGGGACAATAACTGGGTCTATAGGCGTGATTTCGCAGTACATTGGTGTAGCGGAGGTGGCGGGGAAGTTGGGCATCACGCTGAAATCTATTAAAACTGCTCCGTTGAAGTCCAATATGTCTCCTCTGGAGGAGCTGTCACCCGAGGGTGAGAGCATAATACAAGGAGTGGTGGATGATTTCCACGTCTTTTTCACAGACTTAGTGGCCGAGAGACGTGGGCTTGCTCCCGATAAGGTCTCTGTGGTCTCTGATGGCAGGATATACACCGGAGCTCAAGCGCTGCAAGTTGGGCTGGTAGACGCCATAGGAGGGGAAAAGGAGGCTTTGGAGTGGTTAAAAACACAGAGGGACGTGGATGTGCGCGTCGTCAAGGACGTGGACTACCAACGGATTGATTCTAGTTTGCCTGCGTTGTTTTCCTCTGCTATACAACACTTGTACGTACTGCTTTTTGGATGAACATTGTATGTCCCTTAAATCTGACCTAATTCAGCGCGTTTCAAGAAGAAATCCCTCGCTGGGTGAGGCCGTGGTTTCGCAGATTGTGGGTATATTTTTTTCCTCTATAGTCAGCTGCATAAGTAGTGGACACAGGGTTGAGCTTCGAGGGTTTGGCGCGTTTTCTACCCGACACTACGTGCTGAAGGACCATGGTTTGAACTCCAGGCTCCCGAAAGCAACCTATAAAAGGGTGTATTTCCGTCCTAGTGAGAAGCTCGTTAAGGCCGTCGACGGCCGTTAGCAGCACCAGTAGAATGGGCTTATGGTGTTGTGGCTGCAGGGTTTTACTTGTTGAAGTTCCCCAAACTCGTTTTGCAGTTTTGGGTTGACAGCAATAAAAAGTTTGCATGTTTTGGTTATCTGTAATAGTTTGCGTCTTTGGGTCTTTGTTCGTCGTCCTATGGTTGTTAAGTCGGGGGATGCGGATTACGCAGGGGACCTGCGTAGGGCGTTTGATGAATTGGAGGATTCTCTAGCACGCAGGCTGGGTACCGGCAGTGGTGCGGATGCTGACGAGTTTGGTAGGAGAGTTAGCGAACTCACTGCCGAAAAGCAGCTGCTCGAGGAGGCGTTACTACAACGGGAGGCAGAGTGTGCGTACTGGAAAGCGACGTGTAGTGAGATTGTTGACGGTCTGAACTCGTCCATAGAGGCGGTAAAATCCATTTTGAACCGGAGAGAGGAATAGGTGACTGAAGAGATGTCTGATGGAGCGCGCGTCGTTGACGTTACGATTCGCGGCAGCACCTACAGGGTTGCGTGTGGAGCAAGCGAAGAGCAGCGTCTGGGTGAGCTTGCGAGCAGGTTGAGCAGGCTGGTGGAGGCAATATCCGGCGGTGGCAGAAGCAGAACCTCTGACACCTTGCTTTTGCTTTTGGCTGGTTTGAAGCTTGAGGATAAGGTCGAAGAACTGACCCAGCAGCTTAGTAAGGCCACCGAGGAGTTGTCGGAGTATAAAGCGATGCACAGCAGGGAAGTTCGCCTTAGAGGCTCTCTTGAAGGGTTACTGCGCTACAGCCTATCAAGGACAAGGGAGTTGTTAACATACGTCAATGGCACACACGTGGAAGAAGAAGCGCATGACACAGAAAGTGCAGCAGTCGAGGGAACCGCTGGAACCTGCTAGAGATGGCACGGCCAACGCACATGTTTGAGAGAGGGGCACGGCATGTGGGTGTATGGCGCCCCTATGTTGTTGTCTGTGCATTCGGAGTGTTGCGTTCGTGAACAAGGGTGCGGACAATCTGTCCACTTGTTGACTGCACCGGGTATTTGATCTAGACTGGGCTTGATTTTTGCGGGCGGAGGGCACATGCCGGGGTGTTGTAATAATTCCGGACGGAATAACGACAGTACAGAAGAAGGTGGTGGCGGGTCGTATAGTCGCCTTAGGGCGTTGCCCGGACAGATGCGCGATTCTTTGCTGTGCGGCTTTTCTGGCGCATCATCGTTCCTCATAGCCTCAGCCTCTGCTATTCAGTCGCAAATCTTCCTCAGCACCTGCCGCAGTTCTATGGAACCTGGAGCGCGCAGGATGCACGAGCGCAATATGCGTGACGCGCTCGCATCTATGAAAGCAAGTGCCCTGCCAGCAGCTGAGATGTTTATTCTGGTACCATTGCTGTGTGCGCTGCTGCACTTGTTCGGGAATTTTAGTGTTGCACTCTGCCTGCTTATATGCTGGGGTGCGATGTTTGCCGTGTGCCTTTTTGTTAGAGTTACCGAAATCATAAAGGGGTGCCCCAGGGTAGAGTCTCCTATGTATGGGCATGGAAACCCATTTCCAAGAGTGATTCCCCCACAGGGTAGCGCCATCGCCATGCATGAGAGCGAAGCTTCGATAAGTAGCACGCTGGACGACGCACCTGCGGGTGCTGCTAATATGTCACTCCCCAAGACCTATGCGCTGTCCGTCTTGTTCGTACCTTTCCGAGCTGTGACGTTAGTCTCCACGCTTGTGCTAATGGCAATAGCGCTGGTATGTTTGGTTCCCCGCTTTTTTCATGACGTGTATGATGTTGTGAAAGGGTGCGTTGGGCACGGCAGTTCGGGGCATCCCCGCTATACCTCACAATCCGCAGTCACGTTCCCAAGGGTGGCGGATACTGCGCGTGAATTTTACTCCCTGACAAAATCGGCTTTGTTTGACTTGGCATGGGTTGCAACCCTAGGCATTACCGGGGTGCCATCCCTCATGCACGGAGTGACTGTAGAGGGGATGACGTCCCCCCCTCATGTTGATATCAGCGCTGCAGGGGTTAGTTAGTGTCAACACGAGCAGTACCATCCGGAGGAGCGATGGGTTACTTGGCACCGTGTTGCGGTGACCTCGCCGAAGTGGAGAGATCAGCCGTTGCCGCAACAGCTTGTGAATTGCCCCCAACGGTGCTATTGGTCATGTTTGGTGCCACCTCTTGCTGCCGGCAGGCCCCCCGTTGGTCGGCCAGTGGCGGCGAGACTGTTTTTAGGCATGCTGTTATGTGTTGGTATAACCATAGGTGTTGTTGGCACTGTAACCTCGCAGTAAATAGTCTTAAGGTTCGGGTCTGTGGCCATGCCACAAGGCACTCGTTAGGGCGTTATGTTGGTAGATAGCACAAACGAAATGCAAGATAAAAAAGTAGCTGTGGTGTTGCTGAACTTAGGGGGACCAGGTTCCCTGTGTGAAGTTGAAAAATTCTTGTTCAGTCTATTTAGTGACCGACGCATACTGGGACTGCCGTATCCGCTAAGGATGCTGGTGGCCATGATAATTTCGAAGCTCAGAGCGAGGTCTGCCAGAAAGATTTACTCATTAATGGGAGGAAAGTCTACCATACTGGAGGAAACGGAGCACCAAGCTTCGGCCCTGGAAAAACGCTTGAATAGTGCCGCAGAAGGCAAGATGTACAAGGTGTTCGTCTGCATGCGACACTCGAAACCAAGGTCCAGGGAGGCACTGCACGCCGTTCGTGATTATCAGCCTGAACATGTAGTGCTGCTGCCCATGTACCCCCAATATTCCAGTACCACTACCCTATCTGCAATCGAGGATTGGTACAACAGCGCGCGCAGAGCACGCTATAAGCCTGATACCAGAGTGATATGCTGCTACCACGTACATGAGGACTACATACTGGCACACCGCAACCTGATACTGAGTGAGTATAATAAGGCTCTCATGGCCCATGATAGGCCGCGAGTGCTGTTCTCCGCACATGGTCTGCCTGTACGCGTTGTGGAGCGGGGAGACCCTTATCAAGAGCAGATACGGCAAAGCGTTTGCGCGATTGTGGAGCAATTGGGGATACAAGCTCTGGACTACTCCATATGCTATCAGAGTAAAGTGGGGCCCACCAAATGGCTAGAGCCCAGTACAAAGCTCGAAATTCTGAGAGCAAGGGATGATGGGGTACCGGTAATTGTGGTACCAATCTCTTTTGTCTCTGAGCACTCTGAAACTCTAGTGGAGCTTGACATGGAATACAAAGCACTCATGCCTGGAGAGCAGAAATATTTCAGGGTACCCGCTTTGGGAGTGGATGCATCGTTCATTGAGTGCCTATACAAACTTTCGCGCGCACCAGACACTAGCATGGGTTCCTGTTGCGGTAAACATGGGCTATGTTGGAAAAGGGCACGGAGCGCAATTCACGCGGCGGTGCATTGACGTTACCACATTTCAGACCCCATTTCAGCAAGCCGGGATGCAGCGCGCCTAAAGCCCATGGATGGGGGGCCGACGTATAATTCGCTGATGTCGGCGGCAAGCGAGCAAAATATGCGCATCTTGCGCTCGTAGAGTTCATCCACTAGCACAACAAACCGTTGCATTTCGTTCTGGGAATAGTAGTCAAACACCGGAATGCCCTCGATGAATATAGTAGTAAAGTTTTTTGCTATCTCCTTATAGTCTGCAACCCATAGGGGGTGCTTGTTTCCGCACAGATCATCAAAACCAAACCAAGCAACAGTATTGCATGCCTTCCCCGTTTTAACTTTTCTGTTTCCAACGGTCAGTATGACTTCTTCAACTTTTCCGGAACCGATAAGCTCCGCAAAGCGCGCGTGCAATTCTTGGTCTGCATCTTCGCCTACATAATACCTACACGCACCCCGTCCGTGTGTTGTTCTGTAGTCGCGCTTACCGAGCATGGCTACAACCTGTACGCGCTGCTCGAGCAGAGATATGGCGGGAAGAAAGAGTTCCCGACGCAGTCCCCCTTCGTATAACCCGTGCGGTGGGTAGTTGGACGTCATGACCGTTACTAGATTTTTGGAAAACAGCACAGAAAATATTTTGTGCAGTACTACGGCCTCGAACACATCGTTAACCTGCACTTCATCCAAGTATAAAAGTTCCGCGCCCTGCAGCATTGTGTTCACAACCAAAGGTATGCAATGGCCGCCTTGTTGCCAGTTATCCACACGCATTGCGTGTAGCAAATCGTGCAGATCTTTCATGAAGGTGTTGAAGTGTACCTTTTTCTTCTTCTTGATCACTGAATGTTCGTAAAACAGATTTGCCAGCAGAGATTTTCCTCTTCCAACATCTCCGTATATGTACACACCCTTCTTTGCGGTAGAGCTTGGCCTACGCCAAAGCTCCCACCACTTCGGCGGAATTTGGTCGTATTTCGTCAACTCCTTGAGCGCAGCAAATTGGAGATCATCGAACACTATCTCGCGTGCATTGACCATACTGTGATATCTAGCAAGCATACACTCATCAAACTCAGTCCCACCAGCCAGCATCCAGAAGACTACGATCGGTGGAGCGGGTAGAAAACTTTACATCTAGACATTAGGTTGCCATAAAAATAGGATAAGTTCTATCGTGTGCTACTCCACACATGCCCAACCGCGCAAAAAACTGTGCCACAAGAAGAGAGAAGCCAACACGCAGTGGTCTCGCGCGGGTTCACGCAACTCAGGCCGCCGAATTGCGAAAAAGTTTATTGCATAACCATTAGGCAATGCAATTACCTCTTACTACTCAGAGATTTGGAGACTATGTCTCTCATCTTGTTCCTGACATAAGCCGGATTGTAGCCCGCAAAGTGGCACACAGTTATAAAATCACTGTGCAGATCGTTAATCCAGTTAAAGGCCTTCATCTTTTCTATATTATTTTCTGTGCGCTTATAGTTAGATGTAATATCTATCATAGCCTGTAATATAACTGCACCCCAAAGCGAGCTGTAACGTTTTTGTTCACCGACCGTTTCTTCTTCACCTCCCACACTTTGAAGTGGATCAGTAGCAAGGTTGTCGTATACCCCGCAGTAGTTGTAGAAGTTTAATAGATTAGAGTCCATTTTTACCCTCTTAGATTAAGAAAGATCGATCGATTCAAAACCCAGGGAAAACAAAAAATCAAGCCGTACCCTGGCGCATATCCGTTCCTATGACGGACAAAAAATGGCTGTGTACAGGTGGCGTGGATTTATGGTATGCCTGTTGTGATATAATTATATTGGATATTTCCGTACAGGCTGATCAAAAACTGTCGCATGCTTGATGTGCATTATGTTTCACAAAAACCTGTAGCAGCAAGTCTGCGGTCATCGAGAATCTTTTACGGGACAACCTATCTGCCGCATTGCCAGTTGTGCTCATAATTGCAGGAGTATTCGGCCACATGCAGAAAGCAAAAACGTACGGCATGGGCGAGAAAGCATGCACTCATCGTATACAGGATAATTTTTTATCCCTAGCGTTAGTCGTTCAAAATCGCTTGTGCACGGCCTTTAGGCTGTGGAGTCCTTAAGTGCCCGCTAGGATTCCCATAATTAGGCACACTAGATGCGGCCTCCACCAGCCACTAAGAACAACCTTAAGTTGGAGTTTGCGTATTGGGTAGTGTTGGAGGAGCGTTTCCTGGCGTCTACTCTACGCTTATAACGGGTTGTGTGTCACTTTCTGATACCAGTGCAACCAGCAGATTGCTGACGAACTTGAGTTTTCTGTCATCAGTTAAGTCAATCCCGTGCTTAGCTTCGAGATGAGAGAGCACCTCGTCTACCATGTTGACCGCGTTTTTCACTATATACACCCTAGCCTCGGAAATTGCCTTGGCTTGCTGCCTTCGTAGCATAACCTGTGCTATCTCTGAAGAGTACGCCAGGTGGGATATTCTTGCATCTTCCACCTCAATGCCAACAATACCCATTCTGCTTTGCAGTATGGCACGAAGCTTTTGGGAAATTTCCGCAGAATTCTGGCGCAGCGATACGGCAGAATTGGAGTCATACGGATAACTGCCAGCAAGTTCTCTTAGGGCAGTTTCTCCCTGTACGGAAATGAAGTTCTGATAGTTTTCTATGTTAAAGCACGCCTTGGCCGGACAGACTACCCTCCACACTATGGCAGCTGCTATCTCTATCGGGTTCCCATCTGCATCATTAACTTTCATTACTGAGGTGTTCACGCTCTCAATTTTCAGGGAAACGCTGCGTTTCGTAGAGAAGGGTACAGTGAAACGCAGGCCCACACCAAAAGATGTACCTATGTACTCGCCAAAGAATTCCACAACCTTGGCCTCATTCGGCCCGTTGATGAAGAAGCCGCTTGGCAACAATGCCCCAGCTAAGGCAAATATGCCCATAGCACCCAAAAACAGAAGTGAGAAATCGCTGGCCAGGCAGCAGATACCAAGCCCGGCCAGGCTAATCAGCATTATGCCTATTACGCTATATCCGTTAAAACACAGCAAACTCTTGTTCTCGATATTGCGCACGGATGATGCCTTACCATTACGCTTTTCCATATCTGTCTGCATAATGCCCCCCAGTACAGCCCTGCGCACGGACTAATAAACAACATGAACAAAAAGCCCCCTCGGCCGTGTCGCCTGCCCCACCGGGCACAGCCACAAACTGGCGATTATCCCCCTTGTTCCTCGCTGAAGCCAACCTGCATTTCACTGATCGCGTTGATCATGTCTGCTCTACCTTCAGCAACTGCAACACTGAGCGGGGTCTCCCCTTTATCGTTCTTTACACCAACATTGGCACCATTTGACAGCAGATATCTTACAGTGTCTATGGCCCCATGCCTAACCGCGTGAATAAGCAGGTTGTCCCCATTTTTGGTGCGCATCTCCTCCAGAACAAACTTCGGAGCCTTGCCCATTGTTTCCAGTTCACCAACAACAGCCAAAAGCCCCGTGATGTCATTGGCCTTTGCGCAGTAGAATACGTGTGCGTAGTAATCTTCCGCGCGGTAAAATCGTGGTAGATGCATATTATCGTTATTGTATGCGTCCGTCTCTATGTACGGATGGGCTGCTCTTCGGTGCGGCCAATGCCTGGTTTTGCCGCGTGGTAGATTTGCGCTATCACCCGCAGATTCGCCACGATCACCGTCTTGTACGCGTTCCGCGTTGGTTTCAGCAACCACATCACTAGTGGTTTCGCTAACCACATCACCAGTGGTTTCGCTTCCCTGCACTGGAGGCTTTTTCTCTCCCTCATTGCGTTTTTGCGCATCATCGACGCTCACCTCTTTGTTTGAGCGTTGTTCCTTTGATTTGTCATCGCCACCTTTGCGCCACGTCATAATGCCGCTGATGCCCGACTCCACGCTAGGTATCATGGTCTCCGCGCGCTTGCTTACTTCTCCCAAAAGAAAGTCTAATGTGCCACTGGAAGAGCTGCTAGCAATGCATTCCTGGCTACAAAACACAGTGCACAAAACACCGGTCAAAAAAACCCTCCTCACACCACACATGTTTCGCTACTCTTTAGACTCCACGCATATAGGCTCTACCACCAAAGTATGATTTAATCATTAACACAAAGGTTAAGAAAGTAAAAAGACAAAACCGGTGAAAAATTCTAAGCTTGACATACAGCAGCAAAGTGCTACCGACCCGGAACGGGAATTCGTGTGGATAAGTGCATCTGCAGGTACTGGAAAAACTAAGTTACTGGTCCATAGAGTAATAAGGCTGATGGTATCTGGGCAGCGCAATATACTGTGCCTCACTTTCACAAACGCTGCTGTACATGAAATAAGAGAGAGGGTATACGGCATAGTTGCAGAGTGGCTGGCGCTACCCAAAGAAGAACTAGTCAACAGGCTTCGGGAAGTATGCTACCAACAGATAGATCACCAACACTATGTAAGAGCGCGGCGGCTTTTCTTTGACGTCCCATCCATTTTAAAAATACAAACGGTGCACAGCTTTTGTCACTCTCTAGTGGCATCATTCCCCGCGGAAACAGGTGTCTCGGCAGACTTTGAAATGCGCGAATTGTCGGAGTCTTACCCAAAAATCTTTGCACAGCTGCTACGAGAGGATAGGAGCATTGACCGTGACTTGTCAGAAATTTCGGTAGAGCTCGCAGAAGATACTCTGTACAACCTTGTGTATCAAATCATCAACAAGCAACGCAAGATTGTCCCCATTGAACCGCCGCAAACCGCAGTTGCTGACCCACACACAATTATGTGCCCAGTGCAGTTGATAGACGCCTTGAAGTGTGGCAGCACAAGAGACCAAAAAATCGGCAAAAGGCTGAGCACTTGGAATACTTCCACCAGGAGGTCTCCGGAAGAGGTCGCGGAGTATTTGTCGATTTTCATCAACTTACAATCCCTGGCAAAAAAATCCATCTCTAGCATAGCAACAAAAGGCATCTTGGAACAATTTCCCGACATTGTCCGGGTAATTGAGTGTGAACAGGAGGCGCTGCTGGAATTTGCCGAAAAATTTTACACAGAACGGATAACAAAGCGTACGTTCCACCTGGTGCGGATTGCACAAAAATGCGCGGCGTTGTATGAACAGGACAAGAAATGCTCAAAATACCTGGATTACAACGATGTAATTGGGCTTACGCTTGATCTCATGCTACATCCAGACTACAAAGACTGGGTGCTCTTCCGCCTAGACAGCGAAATAGACCATATACTGGTGGATGAATCTCAGGACAATAGCCTCGAGCAGTGGAACATAGTAGCCGCCCTGTGCAGCGAGTTCTTCTCTGGGCTTGGTAGCAGCAATAATAAGCGAACTCTGTTCGTTGTGGGGGATGTTAAACAATCTATATACGGGTTTCAAAACGCCCGACCAGATTATTTTCACCGCATGCACCAGTATTTTGTCGCCCAAAGCAGCGACGCGCTCACCATACAATTGCAGACGTCATTCCGGTCAGCTAAGCCTATTTTGCACCTTGTGGACCGGGTTTTCAACGCTTTTAGAGAGCAAGTTTCTTTCCAGTCACAAGAAATAAAGCATGAAGCATATCGCGCGTCAGACTATGGGTACGTTGAAGTGTGGCCATTGATAAACACTGAAAAGCGTAGAAAACTTTACGCCTGGGACGAGCCAGAGATGGAAACCGGCACACCACATGCCACTGACCACTTGCTGCTTGCACAGACAATGGCGAGGTCCATCGGTACGTGGATTCAAAGCGGCAGGATACTAGCTGCTAAAAATCGCCCAGTGCGCGCTGGGGATATACTAATACTGGTGCGACGCAGAACCATTTTGGTTGATTACATAATCGCGGAGTTGAGGCAGGCCGGAGTTCCAGTATCCGGCAGGGATAGGTTCAACATGATGGACTACGTCGCAATTCAGGACTTGGTAAACCTGGGAGAATTCTTGTTGCTACCCGAAAACGACATGGCTCTCGCGGCGTTGCTTAAGTCCCCAATCTTTGAACTGACAGACTGCGATCTATTAAACTTAACGCATAGCCGCGCCGATGCCGTTTCGTTGTGGGGCAAACTACAGGCATTTGCACAGTTCGGCAAAATCGCAGACTATCTAGTATCACTAATCAATGCTTCCAAAACACGTACTCCGCTGGATTTATACTGCCTTGTCCTATCAGAGCACAGAGAAAAGCTATTGCAACACCCCGGCCAGGCATCAGCAGAGATCGTGGACGAATTTATGAACTCACTAACCAAGTTTGGGCTCAACAACGTGAACACTTTGGAATCTTTCATTCACTGGATAAAGAGCACAAACCCTGAAGTGAAGATTGATATAAACACCTCAGAGGACGTCGCAAGAGTTATGACTGTGCACAACGCGAAAGGCATGCAATCACCCATTGTGTTTTTACCAGATACAACGAGTGTCCCCAGGTGCGAGCTTCAACTCATTTTCGACGCCGAAAATACACCTATATGGTGTGCTGGCGACACAAACGCGCGTTGCAGGGACCTAAAAACGCTGAAAAGGCAGGAAGAATACAACGAATATCTCAGGCTATTGTACGTTGCCATGACCAGGGCGGAAGATGAGCTGTACGTGGCTGGAGTGGGTCCCCCACGCGAGCAGTCCTGGTACAGTATCATTACCGGCACAGGAGAGGGCGTATTCGCAAAAAAATCAGTAGTCCTGTCTCCAATGTTCCAAGACAAGGTAGATGCACTCTACATAGAAAGCTCCGAAGAACCGGCTTAGTGCGGTAGACCACTCAAGTTCTAGTCAGCGCATTTATTCATAGCAAACTTATGGAGCGAGCTCGTAACCTGTTGGTGGCGTACGAAGCTGCTAACGCGCTCAGCGGCTGAGGAACTTGTGCATGGCGCTTTAGACCAGCCGCCAACGGGGCCACAATGCACCGGCGCAACACGCATCACCGCCACACATGGGGCGCTGCTACGCACCCGGGAAACTACCGTACCTTCAAGTTGGAAACACCAGCTTACTGCGACCAGCCGCCCGGGCCTTGGCCAATAACCAGCAAGTGTGCACACAGCCAATGTTCACACCCAAACGGTCGCATTACATGGTAATGACGCCTAAACCCGACAACTTCCGGTCCTCAAGGTCTTTGTGAGCCTTGGCAATGTCTTTAAACTTGTAAGTTTTGTTAATCTCCGCCCTAATATGCCCCCTCCTGAGCATTTCAAATATCTCCATGGCGGTGAGCCCAAGTTCCAACCTGGAGCGCTTATAGTGCTGAATCGTCGGAGAAGTTATAAACCACGATCTGGCACTCAGCATCGACATACTGACACTGGGCATGCGGCCGGAAATGCTTCCGTAAGATATGTACAGCCCGAAGTGCCCCAATACG
This sequence comes from Anaplasma centrale str. Israel, assembly GCF_000024505.1. Taxonomy (NCBI): domain Bacteria; kingdom Pseudomonadati; phylum Pseudomonadota; class Alphaproteobacteria; order Rickettsiales; family Anaplasmataceae; genus Anaplasma; species Anaplasma centrale. The sequence continues at coordinate 388,143 of NC_013532.1, read as the reverse complement.
CCGAACGACATCTTGCTCACCGCTGCACCTATCGGGTCATACACAACATTCACGCCCCGGTCGCCAGTGATCGTCATCACCTCTTTGGTGATGTCATCATCCTTTAGGTTCACAACGTAAGCACAGCCCACCTCTTTCGCCACACCGAGACGTGCACCTGACTCTACAACTCCTATAACCTTGCCGCCTTTGTACCTAGCCCACTGACAGAGAATTTGCCCAACGCCTCCAGACACTCCGTGCACCAGGGCAAATGTTCCCGGACGGATATCATATATTCTGTGAGTAAGATAGTGCGCAGCCATTGCCTTAAGCATGACGGCAGCGGCAACCTCGTCGCTGATGTCATCAGCTATCTTGAACAGGTACTTTTGGTTTATCAATCTGGTCTCAGAGTATGCACCACCGGGTGCAGTGCAGTACCCTACCCTATCTCCAACATTTAGCGCCTCAACACCCGGCCCCAGTTGCCTCACAACACCAACGGCCTCCACACCCAAAACCGCGGGGAAGGACGGCACTTTCCTTGTTCCAGTACGATACTCCACATCGTAGCGATTCAGGCCTATCGCCGTATGTTCAATTAAAACCTCGCCCTTGCCAGGCTCACCAACATCTACGTCAACATACTTGAGGACGCCCGCATCACCATTTCTGTCGATAACAACAGCTTTTGACATACGCTCCACTCCATCTCACCGTACCATATTACATACAACCATTAACAAAAAGAAAAAGATCTCGCATCGGTCATACATCCACACCTATTTAATTCACTTTGTTCCATAAAAGACCTAGTCCTGCTCCGGGACCAGTGACCCAGCTTCCATGCGTACACGGCCGTTATTTTGAGACCCAGCTCCCATGGCAGCCTTAGCACCGGAACTACCGCCACTAATAGGATCGTCGATTTTAGCTCCGTCTGTACTAGCGCCATTTGAAATACGCACCTTTGATGCCGTATCCGGTATACCACTTGTTGCGGACTTCTTGATACGACTGCGAGTTTTCCTTTTGTGCGACTTTTCTTGTACCTTAGAGACACTTTCAGCGCTGCTGCGTTCAGCGGCATTTTTCGTATTACTACGCAGCACACCCGGAGAGCCTGCGTGTGCGTCGGTCGCCGGACTATCAGCCTTTTCACGTGCCACTTGTTCGCGGTCTTGCTCGGGCACAGAATCTTGCTGTGTGACGCCTTCACTCTTGGCCACACTTGCAACCGAGGAGGTGCCGCCCCCTTTTTCTATTGGGCCTCCAGCAGGATGATCTGGACTGCCACCAGATTGCAAGTTTCCAATCGGAGTATTACGGCCGTGTGTAGCGCGGCCCCCCCCCACAGCGTTCTGAGAATCTGCAGCACCCGCAGCGGCACTGCCGACATTGCTGGACGACGCTTCTATCCTAGAAGGCCCTGGACCACTGGTAGGACGCACTCCCGCACCATCCTGACTACCCGATTCCTTGCTGGTAGGAGGCTTGTTGGTAGTGAACCTACTGAGTATCTCGTCTCTCTCGCCCATAGCGGCCATCATGCCGTCATCCATAACGATTATCTGCTCCACAGCGCCGAGCAACTGCATTTTATGTGTCACAACAAACGTTGTAATGCCCTGCTGTTTTGCATAGGCAAGCGCACGCACCAAGTTCGCCTCTGCCCTTCCGTCCAAATTTGCATTGGGTTCATCTAAAACCAAGAGCCTCACGTCGCCGTAGAACGCCCTGGCTAGCCCAAGCATTTGTTTTTGCCCCCCCGATAGCACCACTCCACTGCCACCTATCACGGTGTCATACCCGCTGGGGAGGTGCAATATCATTTCATGAATTCCAGCAATTTTAGCGGCTTTAATTACCTTCTCTGGGTCAGGATCCGGTACCATCCTTGCAATGTTGGTTTTAACGGAGGCCTGAAAGAGCTCAATATCTTGAGGTAAATACCCAACATGGCAGCCAAAATCTTCCCTATTCCACGTGTACACATCCGCACCGTCAAGCCTGACAACTCCAGACAGTGGCTTCCATACCCCAACCAAAAGCTTAGCCAGGGTTGACTTCCCTGAGGCACTGGGCCCGATGATCCCAACAACGCTACCAGGCTCCACACCGAAAGACACCCCTTTAATTGTAGGCTTACTTCCCCCATACGGCGTGAAAAACACCCTGTCCATAGTGACGCCCCCCCTAGGCTTGGGCAACGCCATGGCCTGCTCCCTTTTAGGAAATGCGAGCAGCAGGGCCTGTAACCTTCTGTAGGAGATCCTTGCCGAAAGTAGCATCTTCCAGGTGTTAATCGCGGCCTCAAACGGGGCTAAAGCTCTACCCATAAGAATGGAGGCAGCAATTATGCCGCCGGCAGTTTTATGCCCATGTATGGCTAGCCACGCTCCCACCCCGATTACAGAAATTTGCAAAACAGAGCGAACAAACTTCGTAACACCCATAATGACGTTAGACCTGCCCTGAGCTTTTATCTGCAACTTCCTGTTGTGGGTGTTTCTATCGGACCACTCGGCAACTATGTGCCTCACCATCCCCATGGCCTCTACCACTTCGGCGTTCCGACTTGCAACATCTATATAGTTGATATTGCGCACGTTTTCCTCGTTAGACTCCTGCATAACCCGCTTGGTCGCCAGCTCATTCCAGATCGCCATCAATACCAACAGCACTATGCCAACTATGGCTATATACCCTGTGACTGGGTGTATCATGAATATTGCAGCAAGATACACTACCGCCCACGGCATATCGAATAGGGATAGCACGCCAAACCCCGTAATGAAGCCTTTGACCACCCCAAGGTCACGTATCGCCTCACCGCTCGAAGTTGAAGCCTTCACTGAGGTCAAGCTGATGGATCTGGCAATCAGATCGGGCGTGGCTTCTCTATCTATCCAATCCGCAACCTTAGCCATGGTCAAGGATCGGCAAACATCCAACATCGAAGAGCAGACCAACGCGCCTACAGTTACTATGCTTAGCATAAGGAGAGTGGAAGAGCTCCCACTGGAGAGCACCCTATCCAAAACCTGTGAGGTATACAGCGGCAAAAACAGGACCAGGACGTTTATTGCGGAACTGAACCAGAACACAAACCAAAACACGCCCTTGCACTTTTCCAGCGTTTGATAAAGGACGCTTTTTTTCAGCTCCTTCATCGCGGAAAAGCCGAACTTTACACCTTCCACTACATACCCCAAATACCACGGATCTCACGCACTCACAGAGTGGCGCCAGTCGTTAAGCCTCGATATTACTATAAAAGTCTACTTATCATAAAGTAAATTAGTGTTGTACAATCCTAAATCAGGCCTTAGAATACCACTTGGGGTTTGTTCTACTGTTTGTAAAAATGCCACCCGTAGTTGTGTTATCACTGCTCACTGTGCTCTCGTTGGTAGCAGGTGTCGTGCTGGCGTCTGTGGGTGGGAGCTTTTACGTAAAGTATAGGAACAAGCTCATGCTTGCAAGAGTGGCGCTGCAGGCAGCTTGCGTCATTTCCGCCGCGTTGCTCCTCAGATAATGGGTCAAGTGTGGATCCTCTGCGTACTAAAATCATAGGGGTGTTGAATGTAACCCCAGATTCGTTCTCTGATGGAGGTAAGTTCTTCAATAGCGAAAGCGCGGTCAGCCACGCTGCAAGGTTAATAGCAGATGGGGCGGCAGTCATAGATGTGGGTGGGGAGTCAGGCGCACCCGGTGCCACGGCCATCTCTCAGGAGGAAGAGTGGAATAGGCTGAGTGGGGTTTTGCCCCAAGTTGTGAATATGGCACACAGCTCGGGGGTTGAGGTTAGTGTTGATACCAGAAACGCACGCACCGCTGCAGGGGCTTTAGCTCTCGGAGTGGATTACGTAAATGATGTGGGCGGGCTCATGGACCCGGAAATGCTGTCGACAGTGGCGCATAGCAGTGCAAAGATAATCATCATGCACAATTTTGGTATACCTGTATCCATTGCGAGGCCAAAATTGGATATGCCAGAACAATTGGTGGAGGAGATTATCGAATGGTTTCACGCCAAGGTAAGCGCGTTAGTCTCTGCCGGCGTGGATAAGCAGCGCATCATCTTGGACCCTGGTATAGGCTTTGGAAAGTCGCATAAGTGCTCATGGTATATCATAAAAAATGTATCGCACTTTAAAGTGTTGGGTTTTCCAATATGTATCGGGCACTCACGCAAGTCTATGTTCTCCGCAATTTCGGCTGAGCCAGAATCGCGTGATTTTCCCACGGCGGTCGTATCAGCATTTCTGCTGAACCAGGGAGTAGAGTTTATAAGAGTCCATAACGTGTCCCTTTGCAAAACTGCGCTCACAGTCGCAGGCATGCTGATGTAGCTTTTGCGCCCATCCCACAGGAGAAGGCTTCGCCCCAATATGTGTCAGGTAAGGTGGTCCCATGTGCGCCAGAAGCCGTAGCACGCCATTGTGTGCAGATCGCGCGGTGATGGCGGCACAACCGCTGGTGCAGTTACAGACGTCCTGCACAAATTACCAACAGACTTGCGCATCTGGAAATAACTGCGAACCATAAGCTTGCGCAGACTCGCGGGCAACGCTTGGGGAGCCTTGTGTATGTGCGTAATACCCAAGAATTCGCTTCTAGCTACTTCACACGTGCACCTACCAAACCTGCACACACCCAGATACAGGGCGCGCCACGGAACCAACACCAAAAGCGCAGCCAATGCGCAGGAAAAGTTACGCCTTGCAATCATGCGTTGTGCTGCAGTCCCGCTTTGCTTTTTGCCCGCATTAGTAGTAACATGCTGCGAGCTTATTTCCAGGAAATGTGAATGCCAAAGCGCGAAGATATAGAAACCATAATCATTTTGGGCGCAGGACCTATTGTAATAGGCCAGGCATGCGAGTTCGACTACTCTGGCACTCAGGCCTGCAAGGTTCTGAAAAGCGAGGGTTACAGGATAGTTTTAGTGAACTCCAACCCTGCAACAATTATGACCGACCCAGGCCTGGCAGATGCAACATATATAGAGCCGATAACTGCAGAAATTATTGAAAGAATCATCCTGAAAGAAAAGCCCAACGCAATACTGCCGACGGTCGGGGGGCAGACTGCACTTAACGTCGCCATGGAGCTTGTAGATCGTGGGGTACTATCTCGCAACGGCGTGGAAATGATAGGCGCAAACCAGGATGCAATCCGAAAAGCGGAGGATAGAAGCCTATTTCGCAAAGCAGTTGAAAGAGTTGGGGCAAAATGTCCAAAGAGTACAATTTTAAAGGCTTCAGACCATATAGCCCAGGCGATGGAGTATGTGGGGTTGCCAGCCGTCATAAGGCCCTCCTTCACCCTCGGGGGAATAGGCGGCGGCATAGCGCGCACTGAAGAGGAATTTTGCGAGGCAGTCCAACGAGGGTTTGCGATGTCACCAATTTCCGAGGTTCAGGTTGACGAGTCAATAATAGGGTGGAAAGAATTTGAGATGGAAGTTATGCGCGACTGTCGCGACAATTGCATAGTCGTGTGCTCCATAGAGAACATTGACCCTATGGGCGTACATACGGGAGATAGCATAACAGTTGCACCGGCAATTACGTTACGCGATGAGGAGTATCAGCGCATGCGTAATGTCTCTTTCGACATATTGCGGGAGATAGGAGTGGAAACCGGCGGGTCCAACGTCCAGTTTGCGGTCAACCCCGAATGCGAGGGGGAGATGGTAGTCATCGAAATGAACCCCAGAGTCTCCAGATCGTCTGCTCTCGCATCAAAAGCTACAGGGTTTCCCATAGCTAAAGTCGCGGCAAAATTGGCCGTAGGCTACACCTTAGACGAAATAGCAAATGACTGCGCAGTTTCAATTCCGGCATCATTCGAACCAGTGATGGATTACGTGGTGGTAAAGGTCCCCAGGTTTGACTTTGCAAAATTCCGGGTTCCCACGCAGGAGTTATCCACATCTATGAAGTCAGTGGGAGAGGCCATGGCGATAGGTCGGTCGTTTACTGAGGCCCTACAAAAGGCAATGTGCTCCTTGGAAGCGGGGTACAACGGATTGAACGAATTTTTTCCTCCGGGCACACATCTGGAGCAGGTATATGCGGCCTTGGCGGAACCATCACCCAGCAGGATTCTCATGATTGCAGACGCACTGAGAATGGGAATTGGCATAGACAAGATAAACGAGCTCACAAAGTATGACCCGTGGTTTCTGAAGCAGATAGAAATCATAGTAGCTTACGAGCAAGAGGTCAGAAACAATGGGCTACCGCAAACAAAGGCTGAGCTGCTGCAGCTCAAGAAAATTGGGTTTTCGGACGCAAGGCTAGCAGAACTTGGCGGTAGGGATGTCGCTTATGTAGAAAACCTGCGAGACGCCCTGTCAGTGAAACCGGTGTATAAGAGGATTGACACGTGCGCCGGAGAGTTCAGAACCAACACGGCTTACATGTACGGGTGTTACGAGGGAGATGCGTTCGGTGAGCCTGAGTGCGAGTCGCTGGTTACAAATAAAGACAAGGTCATAATACTGGGAAGCGGGCCCAACAGGGTTGGACAAGGAATAGAGTTCGACTACACATGCGTACACGCCGCGCACATGATAAAGCGGATGGGGCTAGAAGCCATCATCATCAATTGTAATCCTGAGACTGTATCTACCGATTATGACACATCTGACCGGCTGTACTTCTCCCCACTAACGCGGGAATGCGTCCTAGACATCATAAGCAAGGAGTCCGAAGGGCGGGCTACGGTGAAAGTCATCGTCCAATTGGGTGGCCAAACTCCATTGAAGCTCGCGAAGGTGCTACAAGAGAAGGGCATAAACATCGTTGGGACGGGCTTTGACTCGATCGACCTAGCGGAAGACAGGCAGAAATTCAATGGGCTACTTACAAAACTTGGGATAAAGCAGCCGCACAGCGAAACCTGCAATTCCGCAGACGAGGTGTTAGAGAAGGCACAACGCGTGGGGTTCCCAGTTTTGCTACGCCCTTCATATGTGCTGGGGGGGCAGTTTATGTCGGTAGTACGCACCGAGCAGGCCCTCGCCACATATTTACGTGAGCACGACAAGATATTCGATTCCGGCTCATTGCTTATAGACAAGTTTTTGACCGACGCCGCAGAGGTTGATGTGGATGCAATCTGTGACGGCAACCAAGTCTACATAGCTGGAATCATGGAGCACATCGAGGAAGCAGGCATCCATTCGGGAGATTCCGCATGCTCGCTACCACCATATACCCTCGGGGAAAATACGATAGCCTTGGTATCGCAATACACCAGGCAGGTGGCGCTGGCTCTTAATGTCAGGGGCTTGCTGAATATCCAATATGCCATCCAGGACGGGGAAGTATATCTGCTGGAAGCAAACCCTAGAGCGAGTAGAACCGTGCCGTTTGTCGCAAAAGCCACCGGTGTTCCCGTAGCCAAACTTGCGACCGCAGTAATGCTCGGTGGAAGGATATCTACAAGCAGTGACGCACCAGCGGCCATGTCGTATACGGCAGTCAAGGAGGCTGTGTTTTCATTTTCGAGGTTTGCAAGCGCAGATCCACGGCTGGGCCCAGAAATGAAATCTACCGGCGAGGTCATGGGTATAGACCAGTCCTTTGGCATGGCCTTTGTAAAATCACAAATCGCGGCTGGATACGCATTACCAACGTCGGGCAAGGTGTTTCTATCGGTAAAGGATAGCGATAAGCCAGCAGCGGCGGATTTGGCGCGGTCATTTGTGGACTTGGGGTTTGAGCTTTTTTCAACCACTGGCACCGCTCAGTATTTGGATACGTTGGGCATTCGCACCACGCGCATCAATAAAGTCCGCGAAGGAAGGCCGCACATAGTGGATATGTTAAACAACGATGAGATAGTGCTAGTAATTAACACATCTGCGGGAATAAAAGCAGTCTCGGACAGCGCAGATATCAGGAGAACCGCAATCATGCGCAGAATACCCCACAGCACAACACTTTCCGGTGCCAAGGCCATAGTGCTCGCGCTCAGAAACCTAAAATCTGGAGGCGGCCCAGAGGTGGCACCCATACAGGAGTATCACGACAAAAATTCCGGAACATTATCGGAATGTTCAGTGCAGTGGGACCCTGGGAAAGAGGAAGCGACAACCACGTGGTAACCTCCAGATAAAATTCGTCGCCGAGCACCCTACTCGAGATTTGCACCTGTGATGACCATCGGCCAATATTGGCGGCGCTCTCCAACCTAGCCATAGCGGCCAGTCGTTGTACCTAGCTCATCCAGATCGTAGTTACCCACTAAACCGCATACGTAGCGAGATCGCATTCCATAAGCATAGTTACGCACAGGCCGTGGTAGCCAGTCAGTCGCTTCTTTGTCGTAACAAGGAAGGCCTAGCCAAAGTACACAAATACTGTAAGAAGTGCCTTTGCCAACGGAGCACGCTAGCTACCCACACAAACGACGAATATCCCAACCAAAGCCGACCTACCTCCACGAGGAGAACCATGCACCAGACGATCAACCGCCGGCGAGCGCTGTATTTTTCGCTATGATCAGACCTTTATAACTCGCGGCCAATGCCGTGATCCTCTCTACCGTAGGATGAACATGAACCAGACAATCAACCGTCGGTGAGTGTTGCATTTTTCGTCATGACAGGACTTTTGCAACCTGCACACTGCATCCTAACCACAATAGTCCCTACCGCCCTACTCTCATGGGATGATCAATTACCTCCGGTAAGTGCCACAGACATCTTCACGTATAAGCAAAACCCGCATCCCGGCCGGACACAAAGGGATCGGTCAGCATGGACTCTACCATAGGAAAGTCCTACCAAGAGGGGTACCCCGGGCGAATGCACACAAGGAAAGCAAGCACTGAGCCGGCACCCACCGACCTGGGCCATCCTACAAAAAGCGAAACAGGCATGAACCTAGCGCACACGCCACAATACAGCCCAACACACCGCCGGGCCACAACGACGCCGAGAATTAAAAGGATTTCACACCCAGGGGTACAGCACTAAAAACGAACCGCGGATGCAACCTACACAGAACCCACCAGAGTCGGCACAAAACCAAGACGATCACCCCCCTTCAGCAGCAGAACCCCGCTGAGACGGCTGGCTTTTTCTTAGAAACCCGACGAGCAGCGTCGCCACCCAGTACCAAGGACGCAACAACCCAGGCACCGGCCCATGCGGAACACCGACCTACAGAGCAGTTAGTATAAAACCGAGACGATCACCCACCTTCAGCAGCGGCAGAAGAATTCTGCTGAGACGGCTGGTTGCCAGAAACCTGATGCGCCGCCGCAGCATCGCCAGAGACAGAACCGCCACCCAGCACTACTCTCTCCAGCCTCAAAAGCCTCTTCTTAATAATCCTGAGATCTTCCGAAATCTTCTGAGACACGCGCTCTTCCAAACGATCAGCTATGCGGTCATATAGCTCGTTACCAACACCGTCAGCAGCTATCTGACCCACGGGATCACCGTCTTTCATGCTTGAAGCTAGAACCTTCTCCTGCATTTTCATTATGGAGGCAACCACGTCATCGAAGCGGCCCTCGCCGAAGACCTCCTTAACGCTCCCTATGCATTGCCTAATAATTTCCTTATATTCGTCTTCACCAGACATAAAAACGCCACTGACACAACTAGGACCCCGATGGTAACACGTAGCTAAGGTGCGGTCAATTACAAACTTGCGGTATCAGCCAGCGCGCAGCGGTCCGCGCTTCTCCTGTTGGGGTTAAGACGCCAGCCACGCGCGCCCCACCACCATAAAACAGGCCACTATATTCAGTCAGGAGAGACCATCTTCCTGGGATCAACTATCGCGTCAAACTCCGCCCCATCTACTAAACCCAATTTTGCAGCCGCATCCTTAAGCGTCACACGATTCTCAAACGCAAACTTGGAGATCTTTGCGGCGTTGTCATAACCTATATGCCTGTTTAGCGCAGTAACCAGCATGAGAGACTGCCCCAGCATGACGGCTATACGTTCTTTATCGGCCTCTATGCCGCTTACGCATTTCGTCGCAAAGCTTTCACAAGCATCTGCCAACAATCGGACAGAGTTTAGAACGTTATATGCAATCATAGGCTTGAATACGTTCAGCTCAAGGTGTCCGTTGGACCCCCCTACAGAAACTGCAACGTGGTTCCCCATAACCTGCGCGCAAACCATGGTGAGTGCTTCGCACTGCGTCGGGTTTACCTTACCCGGCATGATTGACGACCCAGGCTCATTCGCGGGAAGGATGATCTCCCCTATTCCGCACCTGGGCCCAGATGCAAGCAGCCGGATGTCATTCGCTATTTTCATGCAACTGACAGCAAGCGTATTGAGCGCGCCGCTTAGTTGTACCATGGCATCATGCGTAGCAAGCGCCTCGAATTTATTCTCCGCGGTTATAAACTTCATACCGGTGATGCCCGCAACCTCTTTTGCAAACTCTTCAGCAAAGCCTTTCTTGGTGTTCAAACCCGTACCAACACCCGTACCCCCCTGTGCAAGCTGATAAACATCCACCATTGAGGACTTGACTCTTTCTATTCCCTTTCTCACTTGGCATTCGTACCCCGAAAACTCCTGACCAAGCGTGAGAGGCACTGCATCCTGGAGGTGGGTGCGACCCGTTTTTACTATGTCTGAAAATGCCACAACTTTCGCCTCCAACGCGCCGCGAAGTGCCTCCAGCGCGGGCAGTAAGCGCCGTTCTACCTCGGCCACGGTAGCAATGTGCATGGCAGTGGGAAATACATCATTTGAAGATTGAGAGTGGTTGACATGGTCATTCGGGTGTACGGGAGACTTGCTACCAACTTTCCCCCCCAGTATCTCTATGGCCCGGTTTGCTATTACTTCGTTGGCGTTCATGTTGGTTTGGGTGCCAGAACCAGTCTGCCACACCACCAGGGGAAATTCCCCATCCATCTTGCCATCTATAACTTCCTGCGCAGCAGCACAAATTGCCTCTCCCACAGACTTTTCTATGCTTCCTTTTCTAGCGTTTACCCGGGCAGCCGCCAGCTTCACCACACCCAGCGCCCATATCAAGGGCCGGGGCATTTTTTCCTCTCCAATTGCAAAGTTCATCATGGAGCGCTGTGTTTGTGCACCCCAATAGCGTTCAGCCGGCACCTCAATGTTACCCATGCTGTCAGACTCAATCCTCACCCCCATAACAGACTCCTGAAGCTAACAACGCCGCATTATAACAGACTTCCAAACCTCGTCTACAACCAACTCTGTAACATGAGTGCCAGGTAAATTCACTAAAATCTACATATGTTTTGCAAGACTTGGTCAGTAACGTTACTATTCCCACACGTTTAGTCGGAATAGGTGGCCAGTGCGCAGTGTGCTCATTACAGCGGGGTCTACCAGAGAGTATATAGATCCCGTCCGCTACATAAGCAGCGGCTCCTCCGGAAAGCAGGGATACGCTATTGCGGAGTGTATGGGGCTGATGGGTTGGGACGTTAAGCTGGTATCCTGCCCCGTCAGTATAACGCCTAATCACAACCTGTACGAGGTTTTGCGGGTTGAAACTTCCGCACAGCTGCTGGAAACCTGCTTAGACTTATTGCCCGTGGATGTTGCAATATGCACGGCAGCGGTTACAGATTGGGTGCCATACAGACATCCAAGCAAGCTCAAGAAGCGCTCCGTTGATGCTGTTAGCTTGATGCACAGCCCAGACATTGTAAGGTGTATCAGCATATCAAAAAAGAGGCCCAAGCTCGTGATTGGGTTCTGTCTAGAGTCCGAAAATTTGATAGAATCAGCCAAAGAGAAATTGGCCTACAAGGGCTGCGATTGGGTAGTTGCAAACCACCAATACGTGGCAGAGGAAGAGCAAACCATGGGTAGCGATCGCAACAAAATATCCATTGTAACCAGGGATTTTGTGCAGCACTATCCGGTCATGACAAAGCAGGAAGTGGCCAATCTGCTTGCGAAAAATATTGTTGACTATTTTAACGGATTACACATAAGCTAGGTGGGTGTTGTGGGTGTTGCGGACATGTATGCAAATCAATCTTGGGAGTTGCTCGGTGGCGGCCAGCGCCCGGATTACGTCATCGCATATGTAAACGCACGGGTTATTGACCCCGGGTCCAACACAGACGCGCCTGGGTACGTTGTAACTCGAGGAAGGGAAATTTCCCATTTTGGCTTTGGTGAGCACAAAGCTGAAGATTTTCAATCAAGCGCAAACGAAGTAATCGATTGTGGCGGGCATGTTTTGATGCCAGGAATAGTAGACATCCATGTGCATCTCAGAGAGCCCGGTGGCGAGCATAAAGAAACTATCGATACAGGAAGTAGGTCCGCGGCCGCTGGTGGGGTAACTACGGTGGTGTGTCAGCCTAATACATCCCCGCACATAGACAGCGTCATGGTTGCAAAGTACCTGAAGATGAGGGCATTGGAAAGCTCTTGCGTCAACATAGAGTTTTATGGCTCAATAACAAAACCGTGTGGATCATTGTGCGATATGCCCGCTTTGAAGGAAGCTGGCGCTCTGGGATTTACAGACGACGGGTCGCCCGTGATGAATGCACTATCCATGAAACGTGCCTTCGAATGCGCAAGCACCCTGGGTGTTGTAGTTGCCCAACACGCGGAGGACTGCCACCTTTCTGACGGTGGGTGTATTAACGAGGGGAAGGTCTCACAGGAACTCGGTCTGAAGGGGATTTCTGACCTTTCTGAGAGCATCATGGTGGGTCGCGATATAGAGCTGCTGCGCGAGGTCCCTGGCGCGCGGTATCACGTGCTGCACGTGTCCACGAAAAAGGCTATCGATTTGATTCGTTCCGCAAAAAATGAGGGTCTGCCAGTCACGTGCGAAGTTACTCCTCACCATTTTGCTTTGACTGAAGATGCGGTCAGAGAGCACGGGACCATGGCCAAGATGAACCCACCACTTAGAACTGAGGAGGATCGTCTGTGCATGGTCGAGGGGCTTGTAGATGGCACAATAGACTGTATTGCAACAGACCACGCGCCTCATTCGTGCCAGGACAAAGCGCTACCGATTTCCAGTTGTGCATTTGGTGTAGTTGGCTTGGAGACCATGTTGCCACTCTCTTTGGAGTTGTATCATAGCGGGAAAATGGGCCTGCTGGAGGTTTTGTCTAAGCTAACTGACAAGCCGTCGGATATAGTAAAAATCCCAAGAGGTAGAATAGCTAAGGGCCTGGTGGCGGATTTGGTTTTGGTTGATTTGGATCATGAGTGGACTGTAGACACAACCAAATTTGCTAGCAAGTCTAAGAATTCGCCGTTTCACGGCAGGACCGTAAAAGGTAAGGCGCTGCGGACTGTTGTCGCCGGAAAAACTGTGTACCTGGCGTCCTGACCGCTATATCACAATCGCATCACTCTCGGTACCATTTTCAAAAAAGGAGTAGCTACACAGCTTGCGTACAAACACTGTATTGCACTACCGAGTGCCTGAGTGAGTTGCGGCCGCCGGCTTGGATATTACACATTACTGCATTTCTGGCTCAACACCGTTTTCCACGCCCAACTCGCGCAGTTTTATGGAAAGCTCGTCCGCAACCAATGCCACCAACTTGGGATCTTCTCCCTCGATCACACATCTTATAAGCCGCTCAGTTCCAGACCTTCTAAATATTACCCTGCCATTTACTCTCCCCAGCGCTTGTTCTACATCTGACAAAGTAGGCCCTATCAGCCGCGCTATGTGATCAAACTCCATACTATAGGGTATATCCCTATGCACCCTAGGCATTGGAACAAAATCACCAAATATTGAACTCGCGCTTTTATTCTCCAAAAGCATTATTGACAAAATTTGCAGCGCGGCGACCAGGCTGTCGCTAGTTGTGGAATGCTCCCACAAAATAATGTGTCCAGACTTCTCTCCTCCAACGCTACACGAGTGTCGTCGCATTGTGTCCACAAGGTGACGATCACCCACTTCCGACCTGTGCAGCCTTACGCCCAGCTCTCTAGCATAGCTATCTATTGACTTACTCGACATAGTAGTCACCGCTGCGTCGGTAATAGACTTGGTCGCGCGCAAGTGCCGCATTATTGACGCTATCACCTGATCTCCATCAACGAGTCTGCCCTTTTCATCACACACAACAACGCGATCAGCGTCTCCGTCCAGGGCAATGCCAATATCTGCTCCCTCTTCCAATACTTTTTGTACCATACCCTCAGGATGTAAAGACCCACAATTGTGGTTTATGTTTAGCCCATCAGGCTTGTTTCCAATAACCACCACGTCTGCCCCTAATTCCCAGAATACTTCGCCACCTATGTGGTATGCGGCGCCGTTCGCGCAATCTACCACTATCTTCATGCCGGACAGCTTCAGCCTTTTAGGAAATGTGCCTTTCACAAACTCTATGTATCTCCCAACCGCACCAGCTATCCTATACACCTTACCCATACCACGTACTTGGGCAAGGTCGCTGCTCAGCTCGGCACGCACGTTAGATTCGAGCACTTCTTCCAGCTCCAGGGGTATTTTTATCCCCTCGCTGTCGAATATCTTCACTCCATTATCCAAATACGAGTTGTGTGAAGCGGAAATCACAACGCCCATGCTGGCACGTAGGTTTCTGACAAGCGTAGCTATGGCCGCAGTGGGCATTGGCCCCAATAGGCCCACGTTGACGCCCATGGCAACCAGCCCAGAAACCAATGCGGACTCTACCATATATCCCGAAATTCTAGTATCCTTGCCCAAAACCACTTGAGTTCCAACCTTTCTGGCTTCAAGCCCTATGGCCATCCCAAGCCTAAGTACGGTTATTGGGTCCATGGGGTATACATTAGCCCTACCTCTAACCCCGTCTGTACCAAAAATATTCACGACAACACCATATAGTTGAGTGCGTACATATAAAACCTATTGCAAGAAGATAGTGTCGAACTTTTGCTGCAGCACGGCATCGAACTCTTCAAAGGGCACGGTAACCCCCAAATCCTGAAGCGACGTGACGTGAGAACCGGCTATGCCGCAGGGAACTATGCCTGAGTAGCAGCCAAGATCTGCGCTGATGTTCACCGAAAGCCCGTGGTAAGTCACCCAGCGGCGGATTGCTATTCCAAAAGCGGCTATTTTCTTCGCTTGCCTACTATACTGCACCCATACACCCGTGTTGTCGTCATCAAAATGGCTATCAATGCCAAACTCCGCCAGTGTGCCAACTACCCACAGCCCAAGGTTGCGTACGTATAATCTTACGTCACGCTTGTCCCTTCGCCCTAAATGTAGCATCACATAAACCACCCGCTGCCCCGGGCCGTGGTATGAATATTTCCCGCCACGGGTGGTGCGTACAACTTGAAACTTATTCTCAGAAAGCAACTCTCCATCCTTCGCACTGACACCAGCAGTATATACTGAAGGGTGCTCCAACAGCCAGACCATCTCCGATTCTCTGCCCTCCAAAATACCATCAACTCTGGAGGTCATAAAATCCAAAGCTGCTTTATAGTCGACCATTCCGTCAGAAACGCGCCACTCCACAGGGAAACCAAGCAAACTCACAGCACCACGTTGAGGGGTGCGACTCTACAACACAAAATGGTGTAAGTCAACCCTCCGTAGGCATTATGAAAATGCGCCCGAATGGTAGGCTTATAACAGGCCGTTGGTTTTGAAGCTATAGTGCCTTTTTGGTGTAATAATCACATGGTCCACCAGCACTATGTTCATGCTACAGCAAGCCTCTTGCAACCTATTGGTAATGTGTATATCCGCCTTGGATGGCTTGGGATCACCACTTGGGTGATTGTGCGACACTACGATGTATGAGGCATCATGCAAAAGCGACTTTTTTACAACCTCGCGCACGTATAAAGGAGTCTCATCTATAGTGCCGGTATTTTGTATTTCATCTGCGATTACACGATATTTCTTATTGAGGTACAAAACGCACAGGTTTTCCACGCTTGAGTTTCCTATTTTGACTCGCAAATAATCCAATAACTTCTGCCACTCATTCACTACCACGCCATATTTCATTTCGCCTTTTAGCGTGCGTATCACCGCCTCTCGCACACACAATATTGCGGCAACTGAAGATTCACCAACTCCTTTCACTCTCTTCAGCTTTGCCACATCTGCGTATATCACCTTTGAAAGAGTGCCAAACTCCGCGACAAGTTGCTTAGCAATGGGTTTTAGGTCCACGCGACTGCGAGCAGAGCATAAAATCAATTCCAGAATTTCATAGTCGAGCAGTCCGACCCCTTCGCCAGATATCAGCCTTTCTCTGAGCCTCGCCCTGTGCCCGAATTTGAGCTGCTCGCATTTTGAACTGTCTCGCATCTCATTGCTCCAAATTAGTTAAGAAATAAACTAAAACCATTTGGGGAAATCCTACGCATTGTGAAAGAACATGCAAGCCAACAGCGCCTCAAGCTAGTAAAAACTAAAAAAAAAAAAAAAAAAAATTACCAATCGTGTCCCACCACTCTTGAAATTCAATTTTTCGGCTCCTATATAACCGCCAGAGTTATCGTGACGCGATCAGTCACAAAAAATGTTCGGAGGATAGTTATGAATCTAGCTATGTTGCATGATAATGTTTTGGTTGAGGCTTTGGAAGATAGTGGAGGAAATTCTCCCATACAGCTTCCAGATTCCGCCAAGAAAAAGCCGACCAGGGGCAAGGTCGTGTCTGTAGGGCCCGGTGCTTTGAACAGCGAAGGCAAGGTTACACCCATGTCGGTCAGGGCTGGTGATGTAGTTTACTATCGTCAATGGGCCGGAAACGAGGTAGAGCTCGAAGGAAAGAAGTTCATAGTCATGAAAGAGAGCGACATAATCGCTAAGGAGGCGTAGTCCGGTACGCAGGTTTGGTTTGTTAAGTTTGATTTAGGAGGTTACAAATGGCGAATGTTGTTGTTACGGGCGAGGCGTTAGATAAGTCCATAAGGGAGGTGGTGCGCATTCTGGAGGATGCTGTTGGTTGCACTGCCGGCCCAAAGGGGCTTACCGTTGCTATTAGCAAGCCCTATGGGTCCCCGGAGATCACAAAGGATGGATACAAAGTCATGAAGAGCATAAAGCCCGAGGAACCTTTGGCAGTCGCTATCGCGAACATAATTACTCAGAGCGCGTCTCAGTGTAACGATAAGGTTGGTGACGGGACTACCACATGCTCCATACTGACTGCAAAAGTTATTGAGGAAGTGTCCAGAGCCAAGGCCGCTGGCGCTGATACCATAAGCATAAAAAACGGGATCTTGAAGGCCAAGGAGGCTGTTCTCACAGCTTTGCTATCAATGAAGCGTGAAGTGGCGTCTGAAGATGAGATTGCACAGGTTGCTACTATATCTGCCAACGGAGATAAAAACATAGGTGGCAAGATAGCGCAATGTGTCAGGGAAGTTGGCAAAGATGGGGTAATAACAGTTGAGGAGAGCAAGGGGTTCAAGGACCTTGAGGTCGAAAGGACTGACGGTATGCAGTTTGACCGCGGATATCTCTCCCCTTACTTCGTCACCAACGCTGAGAAGATGCTGGTGGAGTTCGAGAATCCGTACATATTCCTAACTGAAAAGAAAATCAATCTAGTACAAAGCATACTGCCAGTACTAGAAAACGTCGCTAGGTCAGGAAGGCCATTGCTGATCATCGCGGAAGACGTAGAGGGTGAAGCATTAAGTACACTGGTGCTTAACAAGCTTCGCGGAGGCTTGCAGGTTGCAGCTGTCAAGGCACCTGGTTTTGGCGACAGAAGGAAAGACATGCTCGGCGATATTGCTGTAATAGCCGGTGCGAAATACGTGGTAAACGACGAGCTCGCAGTAAAGGTTGAGGACATCACTCTGGATGACCTCGGTACTGCTAAGACTGTGCGCATAACTAAGGATACAACCACAATCATAGGAAGCGTCGACAGCAACGCTGACAGCATTACCAGCAGAATTAGCCAGATTAAGTCCCAGATTGAAGTTTCTTCTTCTGACTACGACAAGGAAAAACTGAAGGAGAGGCTGGCGAAGCTCTCAGGTGGGGTTGCCGTACTTAAGGTTGGTGGCTCTAGTGAGGTTGAAGTCAAGGAGCGCAAGGATAGGGTTGAAGATGCTTTGCACGCAACTAGGGCTGCGGTTGAGGAAGGCGTGGTACCTGGTGGTGGAGCTGCCCTGCTATACACGCTTGCATCTCTAGACGAGGTAAAGGGGAAGAATGATGATGAGCAATTGGGCATCAACATCATAAAGCGCGCTGTCCGCGCTCCAATAAAGAGGATCATAAAAAATTCCGGATCCGAAGAGGCTCCGTGTGTCATTCAGCATCTGTTGAAGCAGAATGATAAAGAGCTCATCTTTAATGTTGACACCATGAACTACGCTAACGCGTTTGCTTCCGGGGTTATGGACCCTCTGAAGGTAGTGCGCATAGCGTTTGACTTGGCTGTGTCACTTGCAGCTGTATTCATGACCTTGAATGCGGTGGTTGTGGACATCCCGAGCAAGGAGGACACCGCAGGTGGCGGAGCGGCCGGAGGCATGGGAGGAATGGGAGGCTTCTAGCCCACGGTTGTAGTCACATTACAACAGGAGCGGATTGTAGCACACGCTAGGTATCCGCTCCTCTCCTTCTATATCATACTCACCTTCTTTATCCAGGAGTGGGAATAGGCCTGCTTCTTCAAACTTCACACCAGTGATGCCGTTCATGCTTGGGTGGTAATCTAATCCTAGATAGAAGCTTCTACTACCAGGAGATACATTGCTTATCACCTCCGCACCTTCAACAGCTTTGGCAAAAGCCCCAGCAACAACAGCCTTTTCATCAGCTTCCAATGTATTAATATACTGTGTCAGCTTTCTTATTTTCTCAGCAGCAATCAGTTCTTTAACAGCATCACTCTTCTTACCTGAATCAACTTTATTTAAGTAATCAGTCCAACCCCTATTCTTTGTAATCTCCATAGCACTAGTCAATGCAGCCTTCATTACTGTAGCTACTCCACGTTTCTCAGCAATCTCTGTAAGTTCTTCTAGTGCTTTGATCTTGGATAGTCTCTTCTCTAGGTCTACTAACTTCCTGCCCTTCAATATGTCTCCCAGTGTTTCTTTGCCTGTCACTGTTCTCTCCCAAAATCCGAATATGGTGCCAAACATTCCCACACTTCGCTCTACTAGGCTCTTCTCCTTAATCTCCTTCTCTGCCAGCTCTCTAAGCTGTTTTAGCGTAACCTTCATTTCCCCCAGCTTCTTAGCTCTATCCCCCGGCACTAGCTCATCTAACCTTCCTAGCCTCCCCAACTTCTCGGCTAGTCCACCATCTGTATTCTCTCCCAGTCTCCTAGCTTCTAACCTCCCTACCATACCTACGCTTAATGCCTTTATCTTCTCTCTCCACCTCCCCTCCATCAGATCTAACTGTCCTCCCAATGCCCTAATCTTCTCAGTCAGCTGTAATCCCTCCTGAGCATCCAATCCCACATCCTTCTGCCTCTCAGCTAATGCCTTAACTTCCTTAACCTCAGCTAATTCCCTCAATCTCTCTTCCAATCCCAATTCCTTCAGTTTCCTTATTGCAGCCAGGTCTTCTAGCTTGTCCTTGAGCTTCTGTATCTTTGTTTTCGTCTCCCCCTTCTTCAGCTCTTCTAGCCTGCTCTTGAGCTCCTTAAGCTTATCCTTCTCCAGCACCTTCTTGGCTTCCCCCTTTGCCGTCTTTACCTCCTCTATCTTCCTAGCTTCTAGCTGTTCTAGGTCTCCTGGCTCCTTGATTTTCTCTATATCATCCTTAAGTCTCTCCCCCACTCCCTTTATTGTTTCTAGTTCTTCTAGTTTGCTCTTGAGATCCTTCACCCCCTGCACCAGCTTCTTTAGCTTTACTGCCGCCTTTTCCCACTCCTCCTTTGCCTTCTCCTCCTTGGCCCCTATCTTCTCCCACTCCTTAACCACCTTCTCCAACTTCTCTATCTCCACCTCCTGTATCTTCTCCTTCACCTTCTGGAGCTCCTTTACCTTTATCTTTTCTATTTCCTTAAGCTTCTCCTTCAGCTCATCCCTTTCCTGCTTTACCTTATCCCACTTCTTTATCTCCTCTAACTTCTCCAACGCCTCCTTCACCTTTTCCGGCTCTTTGCTCCATAGCTTCTCTCCCACCTCCTTCTTCACCGCAGCCTCCAGTCCCAACTCGTTGAACCCCACCTTCATCACAACTTCCTTCATCTTCTCAGCTGCTAGCTTCTCCAAGTCCCCTTTTATCTCCTCTATCTCCTTCTCAAACTCCCCCTTCGCCGTCTCCACCTCCCTTATCTTCTCTTTCTCCATCTCCCCTATGCTGTCCTTCACCTTCTGGATCTCCTCAGCCTGCAGCTTCTCAAGTTCTTCTAACCACTTAAGTTCTCCAAGTTCAGCTAGTTTACTTACTTGCTTTTCTAATTCATGTTGTAACTTCACTAACTCATCAGCTCTACTTAGTTCTTGAATAACTAGTCCCTCATCAACTCCTACCATCTCTCCCATCAGGAATGTATCACCATCAGCACTAGGTACTGCACTACCAAGTACTGCACTGCTAAATACAGCCCTTACAGGACTAGCTGTTCCTGCTCCTATACTATCTACTACTTCCTTCCTAAACCTCTTCACATCCCCCATAGACATCCTACCCAATGCACTGGATAGTAACTGACCCCTCACTGTATCTAATGTTAGATCTCTACCTAGAAGGGGACTAGGTGGTAATGTAGGTGTGTTGGCAATGCAACACCAAGAAAGTTGGGAGTGCGAGTAGTACACAGAGGTGGTGTGGGAGAGTAGGGACTTGGGTGGTGCCAGAGGGTAGTGACACAGCTGGGAGTGCGAGTAAGAAGTAAGGAGACCTGAGGGTAATGACACAGGTGTGGGCAGCACTTTGACTGTACTTTAAGAACAACATTAGGTGGTTATAGATGGTAGCAAGACCACAGTGGGATGAGCTAAGGAACACCCGACTGTTTGCAGTATCAACATGAGCCTGGGAAGTTGTAGGGCAGGGAGTGATGTGCTGGGGGATGTAAAGAGGTTTAGGAAGGAAGTAGTAGATAATCTCTAGGGCACCCACAAGGCCCCGTTAGAGAGACTATTCCTCCTCAACGTTCGGGGTCAGCTCATATATCTGGCCAGTAACGCAGCACTCCTCGGAAGCCAATTCCACAAACTTGTCTGTAAGACTATCAGGCGCCAGTAATTTGGACTGCTCCTGCGCAGAAAAGATCTGAGAGTAAATATTACTATCGACACCGCACGGGTACACGACGTTCGCACACAATTTACTGTGCTTGGTCTCCACCGCATACACCTGCACCATGGCTTCCAGGGCTACTTTACTTGCAGCATATGGCGCAAAATAGGAGTAATTCAGCAGCGACCTAGCTGCCTCGGATGTCACAAATATCGCCCTACCAGCCTGAGCACTTTTGAGTAGGGCGTCAAAATGCTTAATCAGATACCAGTTAGCAAACAGGTTTACGTGCATAATCTCCTTCCAAGCAGCGGGCTCGTACTCCTGCACTGGACCAAGGCTCCCGAGCAACGCGGCTACGGAAACTAGAATATCAAGGCAGCCAAACCTGCTCTTCACAGAGAGGGCCAAATTCTTCACGCTCTCGTAGTCTTGAATGTCTATGGGAGCGAGAATAGCCTCACCACCAGATTCCTGTATACAGTCACACAGCGCCTTCAGCCTGTCCATGTTCCTAGCAACTAAGACTACGCTGGCACCCTCCTTAGCAAACCTCCTGGCTACAGCTGCCCCAATTCCACACGAGGCACCAGTAACCAACGCCACCTTACCCCGCAAGCGATCGGCCATATTTAATTTCAAAAACCCCCACAAGTACACGAGTGGGGATGGTACGCTCTATTCAAGCGCTTGACAAGAAATATAGTGCACATTTGCGTGCTGTTACGCAGTTGTGGACACGGCGACAAGAGGCAAAATTCCTCACTGACGGGTCTCTTCATATTTTTTTCTAAGGCTCCATACAAATTTAGTGGAGCATGACATATATCTATGCACAGAAAGTTAGGTAAGTAACCGTCATGGATTTGAATAAGTTCACAGAAAAGGCAAAGGGCTTCATAATGGATGCACAGATGTTCGCAGTATCCTCCGGGCATCAGTCCCTGCTTCCAGAGCACTTGCTAAGCGTGATGCTGAAAGAAAAAAATGATATGGTGGGCAACCTGATATCCTCGTGCGGAGCCGAGGTTAGCAAGATCACTGCCACTCTGTCACAGATACTGAGTAAATTGCCGGTAGTAAGCGGCTCGGGAAGTGGGCATTTAAGCCTCTCCAGGGAAATGGCAAAGATTTTAGACGAAGCAGCAAGCTTGGCAAAGCGTAATCAGGATGCATATGTAACGGCAGAGCGGCTGCTTCAGGCCCTCGTCATTGTGGAAAGCAGCGTGTCAAGAATGCTTGTGAATGAGGGGGTCACCACACAAAAGCTTAACTCCTTGATAGAAAAAATGCGCGACGGGGTGAGGGCTGAAAGCGAAAACGCGGAACAGCAATTTGATGCACTGAGGAAGTATACCCAAGATCTGACCGAGCTGGCTGCAAAGGGCAAGATGGATCCGGTAATCGGTAGAAGCGATGAGACAAGGCGGCTGATTCAGGTCCTGTCTCGCAGAACCAAAAACAACCCAGCATTGATCGGAGAGCCAGGGGTGGGAAAAAGTGCGATTGTGGAGGGGCTTGTGCAAGCTATGATCTCGGGCAACGTTCCCATGTGGCTACGTGATGCGAGGGTGCTTGCCTTGGATTTGGCTTCACTAATAGCTGGAACAAAGTATAGAGGGGAGTTCGAAGAGAGGCTTAAGGCTGTAATAACGAAAATAGTCGCTTCCAACGGTAAGATGATACTGTTCATTGATGAGTTGCACATGCTGGTAGGAGCAGGTGCCACAGGCGGTTCTATGGATGCATCTAACATATTAAAACCTGTGCTTGCCAGAGGGGAAATACGCTGTATAGGCGCAACCACGCTGGATGAGTATCGTGAACATATAGAAAAGGATCCCGCACTTGCACGGAGATTTCAACCTGTGTTTGTTGCAGAGCCAACCACCGGCGACACAATTTCCATATTAAGAGGCCTTAAGGAAAAATACGAACTCCACCACGGTATAAGAATCACCGACAGCGCAATCGTCGCGGCAGCAACGTTGTCCAACCGCTATATTACCGACAGGTTCTTGCCGGATAAGGCTATAGATTTGATAGATGAAGCCGCAAGTCGTGCAAGAATAGAAATAGACAGCAAGCCTGAAGTAATAGACAGCATAGACCGCAGAATAATGCAGCTCAAGATAGAGTCAGAAGTCTTGAAAAACGAAAAGAACGAGGCATCGCAGCAGCGCCTTGCAGTCATCAACAAAGAGCTTGACGAACTGAGTTCTGAGGCCGCAGATCTGAATAGCAAGTGGCAGGCCGAAAAGATCAAAATCTCAAAGATGCAAGAGTTAACCGAGAAGCTTGACGGGGCACGTATTGAGCTAGAACAGGCACAAAGATCTGGCAACTTGTCGCGGGCCGGGGAGCTGATGTACGGGGTCATACCATCGCTCGAGCAGGAGTTGAAACAACATGAGGAAGTGGCCGGCACTATGTTGAGGAAAGAGATAGGAGTAAATGATATTGCGGCTATAGTTTCGCGGTGGACGGGTATTCCCGTGGAAAATGTAATGAACAGCGAGAAAGAAAAGCTGCTCAGCATGGAGAGGGAGATAGGCAAGAGTGTAATCGGGCAGGAAAGTGCAGTGAGGGCAGTGAGCAATGCAGTTAGAAGGTCAAGAGCAGGAGTGCAAGATGCACAAAAACCCATGGGGTCATTTTTGTTCCTAGGCCCAACAGGTGTTGGAAAAACCGAGCTCACTAAGGCACTGAGTGAGTTTTTGTTTGACTCCAGGTCCGCGCTGCTGCGGTTTGACATGTCTGAGTTCATGGAAAAGCATTCCGTAGCAAAGCTGATAGGCGCCCCACCAGGATACGTGGGATACGAGCAAGGAGGAATGCTTACAGAAGCGGTGAGAAGGAGACCGTATCAGGTGGTTCTGTTTGACGAAATAGAGAAGGCACACCCGGACATTTTTAACATACTTTTGCAAGTTCTAGATGAGGGTAGACTCACAGACAGCAAAGGCAAGCTGGTAGACTTTAAGAACACGATATTAGTATTAACGTCAAATATTGGACAGGAAATTCTGGTGCACGGCCCCGCAGGCGAAAGCGCGGAAGTAACGCGTCAGAAGGTGCTGGAGACGCTAAGTATGCACTTCCGCCCAGAGTTTCTAAACAGGCTTGATGACATCATAATATTCAACAGGTTAGCCAAAGAGCATATAGGACGCATCGTTGATGTTCAGATGTCCTACCTGCAGAAGATAATCAGTGACAAAGGTCTATCGATCACGCTATCTCCGGAAGCAAAGTCCTGGATAGCGGAGCGTGGCTATGATGCAACCTACGGAGCACGCCCTCTTAAGCGTCTTATACAACACAACATACAAGATCAGCTGGCGGAATTGCTACTCTCCGGAAAGGTAAACGCCGGAGATAGCCTGGAGGGATTTGTGTCCGACGGGGCCCTTGCAATACGGCGTAAGGTGACACCGGCCGCACACACGGAGGAGTCTGGGGCGTAGCCGCCCCAATCGCGGGATTCGGCCATCACTTGCTAACATGACGTACCTTGCGTTATGGTACACATGGTGGCTAGTACGCTACAGGCCGGTAGCATGCCGCGGGGCTCCTCGGGCAGTTGCGGTGGTGTATGTAGTAAAACGTCCCTACCCCTAGTAACCACGCGGAGCACCTGCGTAGGTGCGGTCATGCACAGATGTAACATTGCCGATCCTAATTTCGCGATTCGCGTGTGTTGTCCAATAGCCGCTTTCCTTGCCCTCAGTCCTGCCTACGATCAGCAAAATTAGGCGTATAACACCCTGCGCAATAAGGTTCAGCAGTCCAAAGTTAGCCACCCTGCTTCTAATGTACGCATCACACAGCGCAACATCTTCCCACCCAATTTCTTCCTCTTTTGACTTTTTTGCGACGCGCAGTACATCACACATCACTGCAATAACGAGAATTGCACCCGAAACCACAAGAGCAGCAAGGAATCCTGTGTATGTAGGATTGTGCACCACACCGCAGAAGAAGGGTGCGTGTAACACCCCTGTAAACAGCGCACCAAGCACTAGAACATTAGTAAGTAATATCTCCAAAAATAAGCACGTCCTATCGGCAATGGCTGAAGGCTTTCTCTTGCCTGCAGCGCGGAGCTCGCTGGCTAGCTGCGCAAAACA
Organism: Anaplasma centrale str. Israel; assembly: GCF_000024505.1. Classification (NCBI taxonomy): domain Bacteria; kingdom Pseudomonadati; phylum Pseudomonadota; class Alphaproteobacteria; order Rickettsiales; family Anaplasmataceae; genus Anaplasma; species Anaplasma centrale. Next base: position 362,867 of record NC_013532.1, on the reverse strand, counting down.
TGCGGGAAGCATCAGTATTGAGGTAACCACATGGAAGAAGACGTCATAGGCAAATTTATCTCCCGGATACGCGGCTTTCCTATCCCTGAGTTCTTCCTTTGCCACAAACAACGCGCAGATATTGCAAACTGCCGCGGTCAATATGCCAAACTTGAGCACAGAACGGGCTATATCGTCAGGCACTTCAAGATCAAGACAGCGCGTTTCTCTGCGGACCAAGTAACAGCAGAATGCGGTTGTCCCCATCAATATCGCCACGGATGACAACATCCCAACGAGTGCGGCAATGCTGATCGGATCACCGCGCAACCCCATGAATGATGGGCTCTCTACCTGCAGAAAAGCAACATAGGCCATTGTGGCGACGAGAAAGGCATTGACCAGCAGAACGTGGGACAGTGCACTTAGCACCCGCACTACCGACATCGCGGTTTGCTTGCGTTTGTGATAGAAGTAATTGCATAGCAAGGCGATACATGCGGGAAGCAACAACAAGTATGATGTGCAGTACAAATAGATCTCGTATGCAACGTCGCCGTTATAGACCTTCGTACGCTGAACATTCTCGTGGGTGAAGAATGGGCCGCTGCGGCCGCTATAGCTAACAAGTGCTGGCATGCCGTACACTATATCCCGCAAGTAGCTCTGCTCTAAAAGCGCATGACACACGCTGCACTTTGTATTCTTAACCATCTCATATACGCAATAGTACCGCCACGTCATTGATATGATAGACAAGGGGATAGTGCACATAGAAGCCAAAAAGAGCACTGCCAAGTCCGTATGAGGTATGAAAAACCCCCTCAACAGGCTAGGATACTTTTTGAACGCAATCAGCAGGATCTTTACAAGTATGAGCTCGATGGTCAGCACGGAACGTAGGCACAGAAACAGCTCCATGCTGATAGCTGCCCCCAACATTTTGCCTCTTCTGTACAGTTCTTTGGAGATGTAATACGGAATTATGGGCACCACACACAGCATAGAGCTGCAAAGCATATATGCTGTGTATATTCTGCTTCGTACATCGTACGCTCTTTCCTCATCCAGAGTAGCATCGCGGGCACAGCCCACCACCGCTTCCTGAGACGAGGTACCCATCGGCGGCTCATTAGCGCACGCAACACCCTCTTCCATAAGCTGAGGCACACATTTTTAGTAAAACCACAGAGAGTGCCTCATACACCCAAGTCTGGAACGGGCATCTATCAGACCTCTACGCACGCAGGCAGCACCCCGCAAGTATGGTACCACACAGAACCAATGTAGACAACCGGAGCACGCGCTACTGCCACGGCAAGGAGCGTTACGTCGTCAGCATCCTCACCCGCATGGGGCGCGCACAGCAACATACACGGCTTTAGGGCGCACCCCTACTCACACACAGACCCCACAACAACCAGGTGTGGCGTGCCATACCCCTGTGTGCTAATCTCTAAACAGACCAAGCCTAGTCTTCATGTTCACAGACAGCCCACATATCTTGGAGCTTGCAGCTGCTTCTCTGAAGTTTAGCGCAAGATCCTCTTCTCCGCTCTGTCTGTCATATATGTAGCACCCCAGAGCAAACAGGGCAGTTGGAACACCCAGCAACAGCTGCTTATCAGTCCTCGCTAGGGAAGACATGCTCATAGAATCCCGAATTTGCTCTCTGAACATCAGGTTAAACGCGGAGTCATCAGTCCTGTCATGAGCACTGGCAACGCCACGCCATATCAGGCTGAAGGCACGACGTGCGGGCATGGAGTCATTGAGCTTCATGTACCATGACGTATAGTGGTACACGACGCCAACGACGAATAAGATAGCGGTCGGCGCCAAAGCCCACATTACTGATGTTCCAAAAGAGAAGTGCTGATCGGCCACTAGACCCGATACTGCATAAGTGAGCAGGGTAAATGCTGCAAGGTTGAACAGCAACACGTGCATGTACGCATACATCTGCCTAATCGTAGGCCTAAGCAACCTGTGCATTAGCCCTAGCCGGATCCTGCCACCTCTTTTCAGCGCACTATACGGCACGGTGCGGGCCCACGTGTACTCCGCCCCCGCAACAGGTCTTGATAAAACGCACAGCAGCAGCGCCGGCGACGTCAGGAGAACCACCAAGGACATGGTGACACGAATATACCAGCAGAACGCCTTAAACCCAGCCGTCGCAAACTTGCCTTTGGCATTTTTTCTGGGTCTGCGGTAGACGCGAGGAACTATCGCACCGCGGCCGCAGGGATCACCGCAGTCACCAAAAACATCTATGGGCGCACCTAATGATGGATAGCCAGCAACACGTTGGCTATCGCAGGTTACGGTCGGGTCCATAAACTTTTCACGTTTCCCAGACCGGCATGCTCTGCTTCGGCCCAGGCTACCAGCCAAGTCGTAGCTGTCTGTACGCACTTTCACGGACGCATTACCCTAGAAATACACACCTACAAGTGTACAGGGAAACCGCATCGCGAATCAATCGTACCCAAACTTATGGTCAGCTTAGGGCCTTCCACGGCCGCTACGGAGCCACGCTAACACTGTTACTGTTTTGTTTAGCGGGATCAAAGTTTTCAGCAAATGCCATATTAAATTCGTACACTTTGACTCCGGTTTCACTTCCCCCATCAACAAGTCGGGCAGTGAGTAGCTTCCTCATAGCTGCAGGAATCCTACTAAGGCCCGGATCATCGGAGTTACCTAACCCTTCAAAGAACATCTCAGTCTGGAGCTCGGGAAAATCTTGATGTTTTAGCAGGAAATGGACACGTGGGGACCTACCCATATGCTGACCGGGCATGACCGTAATAAAGCCAAAGTTACCTAGATTATCAGTGGTTGCTTTGCCAGAGCCGCTAAAGTTTGTATCATATCCTGTTGCACCTGACTTATTTGAACCCTCAGTCGCTTCGCCAAGATCCGCGGCTTTGCTCGCATTGTATATACCGTGGGAGTCCGCCTGCCACATGAACACACTCACATTGCCCAAGGGGTGACATCTGGAATCTGTCACTCTCCCCACAATGTATACCAGCTCCCCATCAGCGACTACCGGACTGCCCGGCTTACGCGCCAAATTGTTCGAGAGGTTAAAAACACTTGGCATCTCACTCACATCGCGAACCTCTGGAGTTTCCACACAATTCACAATCACCGGATCAACCGCCCCAGCCCCCTGCGACAGGCACATTGCTAACACAGTTAGCCCAACAAACAGCCCGCTCAGACTGTTGAACCGCCTATTCAACTTCCTCGCCTCTCTCATAGCCAACTCCATAAAACACCACCAACAACCCCGCAGGGCACAGAAACCTCAGCCACCCATGCCTATACACCATCCCCACCGGGATAACACCGCACACATGCCAGAAACCAACTTTGTATTACCCTGCAGTACCATCCAAAGCAAGAAAAACAACGTACAATAGCAAATCTATTCCGTCAGAGTGACTCGTCAGCAATGTTTGCACCCCCGCACCGAGTAGTACACATAGATCGCTTGCCGGAATCATACATCCCACTGGATATTGCAGCAAGTTTCTCCGGCTGGTGCACATCCACGTACAGCAAATGCAGATTCCGCTACCTCACTCGCTGATTGGCAGCAAAAAGCGGCTGCCACCAGTTGTGGACGCGCGGTATTGCTGGCTAGGGTTTAACGCTTACAACCGTTGACTACGCCATTTGAAAAAATTCTGTGTGGCTCTTGTACCACACCGCTCGGCTTAATGCGGCATATATGTTAAACTTTGCCCAACAGCCTCGGATACCAGAGCTTATGTTAAATATACCATAACGCTGCGGAATTTGGGCGGGCGTCTGCTATAGCTTCTTGAAATACCTCACAAATGGTGCTAGAATCCGCACTCGTGCCTGTCTGGTTGGTGGAGCTCGTATGGTTAGTGTTTCGTTTCTCAGTCTTGCCTCTGGCGTTTCTACCCTGCTCAAAACTGCGGTGCTCGTTGTAGGAGTGTTTGAGGGCAGTAACGTACTCGAAGATGGCGGGGTGCTGCGCCCTGAAGAGAGAAGAGCGGCGCTCAGAATCAAAGACATGGCTATGTTTTCTGGGAAGTTCGCTGACACCATGCCTGTAGTTCTAACCAACGATGGCGGGATAGTACTGATAGTGGGCTTGGGCAAGGAGTCTGAGCCCATAACGGAGAGCAAGGCTATGGAGCTGGGTGGAGCAGTGTATTCCGGCCTTGAAAAGATCAAGGCGAAGAGTGCCGTGGTAGTAGCGCCTGGTGGCTCAGAGCTCAGAGTGGCCTACGGGGCGCTCTTGCGCAGTTTTAAGTTTGACCGATACTTCAACAGCAAAAAGCCAGATCATGTCTCCACGGTTCAGGAGATCAGCATGTTAGTCCCTGGGGATGCGGGCGTTGCAAAGAAGTCTTTCGATGCGCTCAGAGCGGAGGGAGAATCGGTGTTTTTCGTGCGCTCGCTTGTGTCAGAACCTGCAAATATCCTGTATCCAGAGGAATATGCAGCAAGGATCCAGAAAGAGCTCACTCCCCTGGGCGTAAAGGTTGAGGTATTTGACGAGAAGCGCATGGAGGCGGAGGGCATGATGGCCCTGCTTGGAGTTGGGCAAGGCAGCACTAAGGAGTCAAGGCTGGTCGTCATGAAATGGATGGGAGCCCCAGAGGGCAAGGCGGCTCCGCTTGCGTTCGTGGGCAAGGGTGTCACTTTTGACACGGGAGGTGTCTCGCTAAAGCCTGCGAAGGGCATGTGGAGCATGAAATATGACATGGGAGGCTCCGCGGTTGTTGTCGGGTTGATGAGAACCCTAGCCGCGAGAAAGGCGAAGGTTAACGCGGTAGGCGTGGTAGGATTGGTTGAGAATGCAGTCGGCGGAAACGCACAGCGCCCTGGTGACATTGTCACTTCTATGTCGGGGCAGACCATAGAGGTCTTAAATACGGACGCTGAGGGGAGATTGGTTTTGGCAGATGCCTTGTGGTACACGCAGAAGATGTTCTCGCCGAAGTTGATCGTTGACCTGGCAACTTTAACTGGAGCTATGGTGGTCGCGCTAGGAGAAAATCAGTACGCTGGCCTCTTTTCCAATGATGATGCTCTGGCAGAGCAGCTTGCAAAGGCCGGAGAAGAAGTTAACGAAAAGCTTTGGCGTATGCCCATGGGAGATGCCTATGACAAAATGATAGATTCCCCGGTAGCGGATATGCAGAACATCTCCACCAAGGGGCGCGGTGCAGATAGCATAACCGCTGCCCAATTTCTGCAGCGCTTTGTCAACGGTGCACCTTGGGCACATTTGGATATTGCAGGTGTTGCCTGGGATGATGAGGGGTCTGCTGTGTCCGCCAAGGGGGGCAACTGGATTCGGCGTGATGTTGCTCAACAGGTTTGTGTCCAAATACCACGAAAAGTGAGATGGTAAGCCGTCATGGCGGATGGGGGTCGTCTTAGACTTGGTATATTGATCTCCGGCAGAGGGTCTAACATGGCGGCAATAGCTCGGGCGTGCCTGGATGACGGGTTTCCCGCAGTCGTGGCATGTGTGATATCAAACAACCCTAAAGCTGGTGGGCTTTCCGCCGCAAGCAGTTACGGACTGCCCTCGTTTGTTGTTGAAAGAAAACCACTAGATGTTGAGCGCATTGACCAGATTTTGAAGGAGCAAAGAGTAGACTTGGTATGCTTGGCAGGTTTCATGAGTATACTGAGTGGGGATTTTGTTCAAAAATGGCACCGTAAAATGATAAACATACATCCGTCCCTGCTGCCGTCTTTCAGAGGCATGCGTGCACAAGAGCAGGCCTTGAAAGCTGGCGTGAAAATCGCGGGGTGCACCGTGCATTATGTTTATCCAGAGTTGGATGCCGGACCAATAATAATGCAGGCAGCGGTTCCAGTCATGGGCGACGACAGTGTGGAGAGCCTTGCAGACAGAATACTAGCCGCGGAGCATACGTGCTATCCAGAAGCAGTGCGGCTTATATCATTGGGCAAAATAAGCCTGGACAGTGATGACGTAGTCAAGGCAAATGACGGCAGTAGGCTATTTCTCTTCCCCACCAGCATTCCATAGTTCCAATCACCATCCTCCAGGCCATATAGCATACAAGAGGCCCGCCGCTGTAGCTGCAATGTATGGCCATGCCACTGTATAACATGCAGCACTGCGCAATATTATTGCTGCACACAGTGCTGCTATGGTGCAGAAGTAGGCACCCCCCTTATCTTGCTCTTGACGGTTGCGCGACAGTCTTGGCAACAGGCTCCCAATCTTGAGTATCATCAGCGCCCTGAGTCATAGCCTGGAACAGGTCCCCAGCAGCACGGAGGAAACCTGCATCTTGCTCAAGGGATTTCATTATGTCAGCAGTCTTGTCAGATGGTGCTTGGGAAGTACCATCAACACCAGCCTCTTTCACACCAACTGGACCTTGTTGTGTGGGCACCCACTCTTGTCCTGCATCCACAGTTTTAGCAACAGGTTCCCAGTCTTGTGTATTATGAACCAATGCAGTAACTGTAGGATCGGCACATACCTCCTGCTCAGGGGTTGAAGGGGGACTTTGCTCCAGAGGTTCTGCAGTAGTCTCTATACAAGGAGAGGTATCAGGGATTACTGACTTCTTCCGTCCCCTACGTTTACACGCATAAGCAGCATACCCATAGAATAAACAAGAGACTAGCGGAGGAGCAATGGCAGCAATGGTCCCTGCAGACAGTGGCAGCAAGAGTGCAACACAGATAGTTATGGCAATACAAGCCAGAGCCATGAGCAATCTATACTTTGGACTAGCAGCAAGAGGAGGAGTAAGCCATTTTAGCATTCTCATCCCTGCTTTTTTCTCATGCTTATAGTCTTCTATCTCATCATGATTTAAAAGATCAGGAACCTTAGCAGAATACAGATCAGCAATGGTTTGAATGATTGTACATACTGAGATCAGGATAGAAAATGCCATCAGTGCATAAGGAATGAATGCTAGTGCTGCTGCACCACCGGTTATAGTGACGACAGCTGCGGCAGCTTTAGCACCACTAGCCTTAGCAGCTGCTACTTGTACGTTAGCGGTGATGCCAGTGCCACCGATACCAGTAGCAATAGTTCCCTCAACAGCAACAGCTCCCGTACCACCAGCCCTAGCAGCCTCTGCAGCCAAACCAGCAACCTCAACTTCAGCAACCTTGACACCCCATATACCACCTACAGCAGCCTCAGCAACCCCCCCTGCACCACCTACACCATCACCTGCAGCCCAACCCACAGCATTACCAGCACTGGCAACAGCGGTTCCTGCATTACCACTGAGTACCTCACTCATAGTAAGAGTGGCACCTGTAGCAGCACCAAAAGCCTTAGCGGCCGCCTCACCAGCTGTGGCAGCACTAGCATATACACCAGTTCCCCCGAAAGTAGCACTGGCAGTAGCAGCCTTAGCCCCCTCTATGACAACAGCAACCCCTACACCAGTCCCACTACCAGCTGCAGTTATATCCACAGCCTCGGCCAGAGCGGCCTTTGCGGCCAAACCAGCTGCCTTACCAGCAACCTTTCCACCAATACCTGCACCAGTACCAGTCCCAACTGCCTTTCCCACTGCAGTACCAGTCCCAACCGCACTGGCAACAGCAGCCTTTATGGCGGCAGCAACTGTACTTGCATAAGCTGAGGCTCCGGCCAACACACCATTACCTACAGCTTGCGTTGCAAAATAACCACCTGCACCAGCAGCAGCTGCAGTACCTGCAGCTGTTATACCATAACTTACCCTTTTACCAACCTCTGACACATTGGGAGTTACAGGAGTAAGAACAGGTTGTAATGATTGAACAGTAACTAATCCTTCTTCCTTTACTTGTTTAACTTGCTTACAAGATCTAACTAAATCTCTTATAGAAAATCCTGTTACCACTGAACATGCTGCAGCCACCACACCAGCCAATGCAACAGCTGCAACCATCCATGGGCTACCAACAGCCCCTGCAACACACAGTGCTGCTATGGCACTACATACCATAAGCAGCATACCCATATTCATGAGCACCCCAGATACTGCATGTGCAGTGTTTGCTGCTGCAACACGATGTGCGCGTGTTTTTCCTATTTGTGTGTTGGGACTTAATCTTTCCCCCCCCCCCCTCCTTGCGGAGATGCTGGTGTATGGTTGGTGCAGTTCTTCATGTGTAGTCGGGCTATTTTTGCGTCATTTGTGGTGGAAATTCACATGCATCTGTGCTTTCTCCGCGCTAGAGCCACAAGCCGAGGCCTGTGTGGGAAGCGTGCGCAGCTTTGGTAACCCTGCATTTTGAGGCGTATACTACCCCCAGCATCCACAAAGTGGGATATCCTACATGCAGGCCTACTCCCCCATTCCTAGTGTACAACTACACTGCATAACAACTTATTACATAGCTTGGTGATGCACGGAAAGTATAAGCTGCATACTGTGCAGTTAGGAAAAATACCTAACAGCGTTGCAAAAAACTTCAAAACCATCGGCATAGGTGGGCACGGGCTTGCCCGCACGCACGTTTGCATCTTTGATATCCGTCCAGTCATACCGTTGAGTGAAAAATACCGCCCTTTCGGGGTGCGGCATCATCAGAAGGGCCCGGCCATTATTTCCTGATAGTGCGGCAATATCGTATGCGGATCCATTGGGATTATGTGGAAACTGTCCGTCGGCGAGCTCACCATCAGGCCTTGTGTACTTCATCGCGACGCTGCCCCGCTCCGCAAGCCCAAGTAGTGCATTGTCTGGAGCGTAAAACCTGCCCTCACCGTGCGCAACAGGAATATACATCTCGTCTATACCCTTTAGCCATATCGAACTGCAACACGATTTGACCTTTACCCACCTGCACTGATACCTACCGACATCATTACGCACTAGGGCTATGTCAGGGAAAAATACCCTGAGCAAAATCTGGCACCCGTTGCATATCCCCAACAACAGCTTATCTTGTTCCACAAATGCCTGCATTTCCTCTCCGAGCCCGTGCAGCATACGCAGGGCAAATGCGTTGCCGGCACCCGTGTCATCACCGTAAGAAAATCCGCCGGGGACCACCATAGTGTTGAACTCTCTGAGACACTTGGGATTCAACAACAGCTCATTGATGTGCATTATTCTCCCAGAAACACTGGCGTTTAAAAACCGCCCTGCTTCCATAAACGCGAAGAGGGTTTCCTCCTCACAATTCAGCCCATATCCGGATAAGACTACTAAATTCATGCGCTATATTGACGCTCGCAACCTAAGGCACCGGGAGTTTAGCACGATTTGACACGTCTTATATTACTTTTTACCATCTAGTGTTCGATATCATCTGGTTGGTTGTTGTGCTAAGCTACGACGTCGTAGTGGTTGGTGGGGGGCATGCGGGGTGTGAGGCCGCGGCAGCCGCGGCGCGCGTTGGTGCGAAGACCCTGCTAATTACCCATAAAATTGGTTCAATAGGCGAAATGTCCTGCAACCCCGCAATCGGGGGTGTAGCCAAGGGTGTCGTGGTGCGGGAGGTAGATGCGCTTGACGGGTTGATGGGGCAAGCTATCGACAAAGCAAGCATACACTCTACCATACTCAACCAGAGCAAGGGCCCAGCAGTCTGGGGGCCGCGAGCTCAGGCGGACCGGGATGCCTACAGGACGGCTATGCAGGATATCGTTCTGGGTTACAAGAACCTAGAAGTTCTGGAAGCCTCAGTGATAGATTTTTCAACCGACAACGAAGCGGGAAGCCCGTGTGTTGCGTCAGTCACGCTGTCCTGTGGGAAAGTTCTGCACACAAGGAGGCTTGTTCTGGCTACGGGGACTTTCCTCGGGGGAATGATACATGTGGGGAGAGATAAGGGTATACCGGCCGGCAGGATGGGAGATAAACCTTCCACAAGGCTGGCAAAGGCTTTATGCGCACACGGCTTCATGTTGGGTAGGTTGAAGACCGGTACACCACCAAGAATTGACAGAAGCAGCATAGATTGGTCAGCCACAGCGGAACAGAAGGGTGACTTAGTCCCAACCCCGTTTTCTTTTCTATCTGATGCCATCGTTTTGCCGCAGGTCTCATGTTACATTACCCACACGAATACAAAAACGCACGAGATCGTCAGGAACAATTTGCACCTCGCTGCCTCCTGTGCATCATTAGTGGACGTCGCGGCGCCTAGGTACTGCCCCTCCATAGAGGAGAAGGTTAGAAGATTCCCAGAACACAAAAGCCACCAGGTGTTTTTGGAGCCAGAAGGGTTAGATTCCAACTCGGTATATCCAAACGGCGTTTCGACTTCCTGTCCAATAGACGTGCAGTTGGAAATGCTACGCAGCATAAGGGGCCTGGAAAATGTTAGGATGTTGCGCCACGGGTACACGGTCGAGTACAACTTCGTGGATCCGCGAGAGCTGCATCACACATTAGAAACCAAGAAGATCAAGGGGCTGTACTTCGCAGGACAAATCAACGGCACGACTGGATACGAGGAGGCGGCTGGCCAGGGAATTGTGGCGGGAGCCAATGCGGCACTGTCGCTTTCTCAGAGCCATGCCCCGTTCGTTTTGAAGAGGAGTGAAGCATATATTGGAGTCATGATTGATGACTTGGTCACGCTGGGCACCAGTGAGCCTTATCGGTTGTTCACTTCTAGAGCGGAGTATAGGCTGCTGCTACGTTCCGACAATGCCGACATGCGACTCACCGAAATGGGATACAATGCCGGCCTTGTCTCGGAAAGGAGGTTTGGTGTTCTGTACAACAAAAAGCAAGAGGTGGATAGGTTGGTTGAGGAGCTACATCGAACCAGTATAACCCCACACACGTTGTCCAAGTGCGGCATATTCATATCCCAGAACGGAGAGAAGAAAACTGCATTTGAGTTGTTGGGTCACCCTAGTATAACCATGGATATCCTCATGCAACTGTGGCCAAGCTTGAATTCCTTCAGCAGGGCCGCGCTAGCCGCAGTGGGCATCGAGGGGAAGTACGCACCATATCTTCAACGCCAAGCAGCAGACATACAGTCGTTTCTAGAAGAGGAAAATGCGTCCATCCCGGCAGACATAAGATATTCCGAGGTCCACGGCCTATCCAAGGAGGCGCAGGAAAAGCTGCAACGTGCGCAGCCGTTTTCCATAGGAGCTGCTAGGAGGATTCCTGGCATAACCCCAGCAGCGATTGCCAATATCATAATACACCTGCGGTGCCGCGGTAGAGCATCTCACCAAAATAGCTAGCAAGCTGCCGCCTGCCACATCCCTATTCTTTTACTGGTCATAGACGCTGCTGTGTGGGTTTGAGATATGGCGGTTGCAGCGCACAGACTGTAGCAGCCTATTTGAGTGAATCACGGAGTCACCCACCCATGCGCGCAACTCCACGCGTGACCAGCATCCACAGCAAACGTCCACGTAGCTTTTTGAGATCACCCCTATATCCAGGGCTTTTCGCACAACTTGTGCTGGAGCCCCAGTGCTGATGTAGCCATCACCCGTGCAGTGTGCCAACGCCCAGTGCGGGCCCGGATGCATTGCAAAACGTCCTCTGCACCTGTGTAATGGTACCCCAAGTGGCAAAGATCATAGAATCTGTGGTTATGCGCCCATTCTTGCCACGTGAAATCCCCTTCATTACCAGGCTATCGGTCACCCCAGTAGCTATGAAAAACGCCTCTCCCCGCACCATGTCCTCGGTCCTGTACAATCTCTCCATGTCTTCTATACCAACGCTTTTTGCCCTTTCACGCAGCGCATCTGTATTGAGAACCAATTTCCCCTCAATCTGCCCACCCACAGCCGCAAGTGGGACAGCAGAAAGTACGCCCTCAGGTGCACCCCCTATGCCAATGTACATGTCATTCTCCCCTCGGATGAGGGACATCACAGCCGATATGTCGCCGTCATCTATCAATCTGATGCGGGTACCCAACTCCCTAAGACTTTCCACCAAAATGGCGTGCCTATCCCTTTTGAGCATAACAACAGTCAAATCAGATACCGCGCACCCTTTAGCGCTCGATAGGTTGTGCAAATTTGTCCTCAGATCGCCACTCAGAGATACTACCCCATCAGGCAGTCCGGGACCGACGGCTATCTTGTCCATGTAGACATCCGGTGCCTTCAATAGGCATCCGGACCGCGCTACCGCGATAACAGACATGGCCCCTTCTTTGTACAGAGCACATGTGGTAGTTCCTTCTAGGGGATCAACTGCTATATCCAATGCTGGGCCCCCAGTGCCGACTTTTTCTCCGGAGTATAGCATGGGAGCGTTATCCCTCTCACCCTCCCCAATGACTATTGTCCCGTCTATACACATTTTGTTGAGCGTGGAACGCATAGAATCAACCGCTGCCGCGTCAGCACCCTTTTCGTCTCCTCTACCTACAAATCCATGCGCCTCAATCGCGGCACACTCCGTCACATTAAGAAATTCCACACACAGGCCATCACCCAACACGCACACCTCACCTCTGCAAATAATCATTAACAAGTACCTAGGAGTCCATTATGATACAGCGAATGGTGAGACGATCAACTTGCAAATGTGCGTGTAGTAGCATTAATAGCGGCCAGCTTCCTTCTGTATGGCTGTTTCACTCAGGATCCGGCTCCTGTGTCCCTCAGGGGTGAGGAGTTTTACGGGAATCGGGAGCGCGATGAAAGTGTCGACTACCGCCTAACGCGAGACTACAGCGAGAGAGGCGCCGCAACGACGGCTGCATCGAAGCGCAAGGTGCTGGTCAGGGACATATCTACTCGTGGCGCTCCCCCTTCTAGCACGAAGCTTAAACAAACATCCAAGCCATCGCCCTCCAAGGAGTGCGAATTCGGCATGCCACTGGATGGGGGGAAGGTGGTTCACACACCCAGTTCTGACAGCGGGAAGGCCCCCTACTGTAATGACGGGGTCGCCATATTTGCAGATGGTATTGCAAAAGTCAAGGCTGCAGGGAGTGGCAAGGTCATGTATGTGGGGAAGGGTCTCCGGTGGTATGGAAGTTTGGTCATACTGGAACACAACAAATACACCATATCCCTGTACTCGTATCTGCACGAGGTACACGTCAAAATCGGCGACAAGGTGAAGAAGGGGCAGGTTATAGCGACGATTACGAAATCCAGCCAGAGTGCGGATAGCGGATATTTCTTCTGCTTTGCGATGAGGCGTAATGGCAAACCTGTAAATCCCGTGCAATACATAAAAAAGTGCAAAAGTAAGTAGTTGCTCGGGCCCGCGGTTGCCAGATTAATTAACAGCAATGCGTAGGTTGGTCGGAGTTCAACTATGATTATCAGCGCCAAAGTGCCGCGCTGGACGGGCAGTAGCCGCTACAAACATTATTTTGGGCAAGTAAGGAAAAATAAATATCTCTGATGTAGAGTCCGAGAGTTGTTGCAAGGATAGCGAGTACCGGATGTCAGAATATGTGTCGGAGAGACGGGCAATAAACATACTGTGCTCATACTGGGACCAGTTGCGCAACGGCAGAGGTTTTCCAGCAAGAGAGGAAATAGATCCGGCAGACATCATGGAGATTTGGCCATATTGTTTCATGCTTCAAGTCAAAGTTACGGATGATGGCAGAAAATACGAATGCGTGTACGCGGGTGAGGAGTCTGTAAGGCTGTATAAGTCTGATCTTAGGTACTATTCAGAATCGGAAAATATAGTTATTTTCTTCCCGCAAATAGTCGAAGGGTTATTTGATTACCTAGAATCAGTGGTAGACAACCAGCGCCCGTTGATAGAAGAATCAGAGAAGACGACCGCTGATGGAAGCGACATAAAAATAAGGCAGTGCCTACTTCCCCTAGGACGCAATAACACTGTGGATCACATAATCGGGGTCGTGGGGGGCAGAATATACTAGGTTTCACCCATAGGGTACAGTCAATACATAGCTTCCCGCACGTATCAGAAGCCAGGCTGGGTTGTCAAGTGCAGTCTTGGCATAAAAGAACCTGGGGGTGATTGACATCGCGCTGCAGTACTTATAGAATCCGCAATGTCGTGGTTTCGCCGTTTTTTCGTATGTTCTCCCTGCTTCTGCGTGACTGTGTCAGGTTGGGCGTCTCCGTGCTCGGCCTGGTTTCGGGGGCATTGGCGGAGGGAAAGATGGCTGCTAGGCGCAAGGCTGAGTCTTGTATAAGAGACATGGGCTTTGTAAGCCGCGATGAGTTTGAGGCTATGAGTGAGTCCTTCAGGCGCTATAGTAGCAAACACGATAAGGAGTGTTCAAAGCGTGATAAGAAATAATTGGACGCTTGAGGAGGCATTGGAGCTTTTCCGTATGCCGTTTAGCGACCTCATACTCAAGGCCCACTCAGTACATGTGCAGAATTTCCGAAATAATGAGGTCCAAGTCGCGGCGCTCATGAACATCAAAACCGGGAGCTGTCCGGAAAACTGCCGCTATTGCGCCCAGAGTGCACACTACAACACAGGCCTTGAAAAGAAATCCCTATCCACTGTTGAAGAAGTCAAAACAGCTGCGAAGAGGGCAAAAGAAATTGGGGCTGACAGATTTTGCTTCGCGGCAGCGTGGCGAAATTTGCATGACAGAGATTTAGAAAAGATCTGCCAATTCGTAGAAGCAATAAAAAGCGAAGGGTTGGAGAGCTGCGCGTCCCTGGGCATGTTAAAGCTCGATCAAGCACAAAAACTAAAGGAGTCGGGCCTAGATTTTTATAACCACAACGTGGACACTTCCCGCGAATTCTATCACAACGTGGTCACCACACGTACGTACGAGGAGAGGCTGGAGACCGTGCGCAATGTCCAGCAAGCGGGCATCAAAGTCTGCTGTGGAGGAATACTGGGTATGGGTGAAAGCACCGAGGATAGGGCAAGTATGTTGGTGACTCTAGCAAATTTGGAGCAACATCCACTCTCTGTACCAATCAATCGTCTCGTTCCGATCGAGGGCACCCCTATGGAAGGCAACCCGAAGATTGACAATATTGATTTCGTCCGCACCATCGCGGTTGCGCGCATCATGATGCCCGCGTCCTACGTGCGCCTCGCAGCAGGAAGGGGGGAAATGTCGGAAGAGATGCAGGCGCTGTGCATGTTGGCAGGAGCGAACTCCATATTTTGTGGCGAGAAGCTTCTAACCACGCCAAATGCCAGACCAGAAGACGACCAGCGGCTGTTTTCGCAGTTAGGAATCACGCCTTCCCGTGCGGCTTGCACCACTTCCGATGCGCAGCTTGCGTGAATACCTCTCCCTCCTCCATCTAGATATACCCCGGCTTGGCGTGTTTCCACGGGCTTGTCATGCAGTCCGTTGGCCGCGGTGGCAGCGCCACAAGCGAACGTCACTCATGCAGATGCTTAGTGTAGTGAGGTCCGCCACGTCTGTGGTTACAGAATACAATAAAACCGGAGCTTGCGTGGCTGGGTATCACAAACCATAGGCTTGCGCGGCTCCGCGGTATTGTATAGAATTGGGCCCCAGGTGGAGAAGTAGCCGCTGTGCCGCGTTGTACAGAGGAAAGTCCGGACTCCAAGGGAAGATGGTGGCAGGTAACTCCTGCCGGGGGTAACCCTAGGTTAGGGCCACAGAAAATTACCGCCTCTACGAGGTAAGGGTGAAAAGGTGCGGTAAGAGCGCACCGTGCTCGTGGTGACACGTAGCAGCCAGGCAACCACCACCAGGAGCAAGGCTAAGAAGGGTATTGTGTCTTCTCTCATGTTACCCGGGTAAGTCGCTTGAGGTAAGTAGCGATGCTTGCCCCAGATGAATGGCTACATAAACAGAATCCGGCTTATCTCCACCTGGTCCGCATGTAATCCATCGGCACGTAACAGACGCTCATGGGTTGCATCTTCACAGAGTATCCTGCGCTGTAGCACATCGGCTCCGCAGTTCCCGCTCGGCTGGTGCGTGTTTTTGCGTGCGCCACCCACAACTGCAGCAGACTTTTTGACTATGTAAAAATTTAATGATCTGCAATAATGTGGGGCTGTTCCTCAAACACGGTGGCCGCCGTATGATATTCAGAATTGCGGTTGATGACATCTTTGACCCCAGCAGAAAACTCGCATATGTTGTCCGCACCCCAAACAAAATAGGCACGGAAGACGTTTTACGCGTCAGAGGCCTACTATCAAACAACACAACTAGCAAGTGCTACGCTTTTATATACGAACACGATATGTACGCACCTGGAGCACACGGGTACAGAAATATAGAATCTGGCAAACCTTATGACTTATTTGAAATTCTAGGAGCAACCTGGTCAGTGGAGATAGGATACCTTCCCGGGATGACCGACAACGTGGGAAACTCGGCGGCTCAGATAATTCGTGATTTTTTATGCATTGAAGACGTCCTGGTCCGAACGTCGGAGAATTTTTTCTTCAAAGAAGAGCCAGACCGCACTGCACGCAACTACAATCCACTGGTGCAGTACTGTAAGCTGGTACACACGAAAGCAGAAGGTGTTTTTGAAGTAGAATTCCTAGGCAATAAAAATGTGTGCGCCATTAACCGCTCAATAGCAAACCCTATTATAACCCCGCACCCGATACCATTCATCATGGCCCCTGATGTTGTGGGCGAGGGGGTAGAGGAGGACGTACGTGCGGTAGACTTGCATGTTAGCGATGAGGAGCTTGAAAAAATTAGCAAGCACGGGATTGACGGACGCGGGCCGCTCAATTTGTCCTTGGAGGCCATGCACGCCATTCGCACATACTTTGATGGCGAAAACCGCCCACCAAACGACATAGAGCTAGAAACCCTGGCGCAGACGTGGTCAGAGCACTGCAAGCACAATATATTTTCCGCCCAGATAGATGAGATCAAAGAGGGGTTGTACAGACACTGCATAAAGCGCGCAACTTCCGACATAAACTCACCGATGTGCATATCGGTCTTCTCCGATAATGCCGGAGCCATAACATTTGATGACGATTTTCTCATAGTAGCCAAGGTGGAAACGCACAATAGCCCCTCCGCTCTTGACCCATTTGGAGGAGCAGAAACTGGTGTTCTGGGCGTGAACAGGGACATAATCGGGTTCGGCATGGGCGCAAAACCGATTATGAATTCGTACCACTTTTGTTTTGCAGACAACCTGGAACAAAAGCTGTACAGAGACCGGGAGTGCTTGGAGGAGATACTGCCACCGCGGAAAATTGCGGATGGGGTAATACGGGGAGTAAACTCGGGAGGAAATTGTTCGGGCATCCCAACCACCATTGGGACATCATACTTCGATAACAGATTCTGCGGCAAGCCGCTAGTTTTTGTCGGCAGCATCGGGATTATACCACGCACAGTCTGTGGGCTGCCAGCACATGTCAAGACCGTGCAGGATGGAGATTACATAGTGGTAGTTGGCGGTAGAGTGGGAAGAGATGGAATCCACGGTGCCACGTTTTCTTCACATGCGCTAAGAGAGGGAATAGGCGCTACTGTGGTGCAGGTAGGGAGCCCTATCACACAGAAAAAACTGTCTGATGCAATAATCAAGCAGGCAAGAGATTTGGGGCTGTATAACGCAATAACAGACAACGGGGCAGGCGGCCTTTCTTCTTCCGTCGGTGAAATGGGCGTGAGAGGATTTAATGTTGCGCTGGACAAGGTCCCCCTCAAAACGCAAAGCATGCTACCATGGGAAATATGGGTGTCTGAATCTCAGGAGAGGATGACGCTTGCTGTCCCTCCCAGCAAGTATCAAAAACTTGCGGAAATTATGCAAATGCATGACGTAGAAATCAGCATCATTGGAGAATTCAACAGCACTGGACGGGCAGTTGTCACGTACAATGGTAAGGTCATCATGGACATAGACACAAGCTTTCTGCACAACGGCGTTCCTAGATTAACCCTTACTACTGAAAAACAATTTTACACCCAACAACAGTCAGAGCTAAGAACAAACACCTCAGTAGCGGAGGATTTGCGCAACATTATTGGGCGCAAAAATATCTGCAGCAAAGAGTATATAATCTCGCAGTACGATCATGAAGTACAGGGGTCTTCCGTCATAAAACCGCTACAGGGCGCGGGCAGAATATGTGGAGATGCAGTAGTCCTTCGCCCTGTACCCTCATCCAAAAGAGGAGTAGTCACGTCTCAGGGGTTTGGATGTAGATACGGAGAGGTTGATCCTTACAGGATGGCAGCTTGCGCCATTGATACCGCAATACGCAATTACGTTGCAGTGGGGGGCAATATAGACCACCTTGCACTCATCGATAACTTCTGCTGGTGCAGCGCAACCGAACCTGGCAGACTCTGGCAACTGAAGCAGGCAGCCAAGGCTTGTTACGACTATGCTACTGCGTTTGGTACGCCTTTTATATCTGGGAAGGATAGCATGTTCAACGATTTTCACGGGTATAACAGCGCTGGCCAACCGGTGCGTATTTCCGCTCCGCCCTCTCTGCTGATTTCCACGCTTGGCATTATTGAAAATGTAGAAAATGCCATCTCGCCCCACGTCAAGGGAATGGACCCAATCTACATCCTGGGTACCACCTATAACGAGCTTGGCATGTCAGAATATCAGGCCTATAGCGGACTAAATAGTGGTAGCGTTCCCTCAGTAGATGCACAAACTGCCAAGTTGATGTATCGTAAGTTCCACCATGCCACAATCCGCGGCATAATAGCCTCCGCAATCGCGCCAGGCCTTGGTGGACTGGCAGTTGGTTTGGCCAAGGCCCTCATAGGGGGCAGGCTCGGCGCTGAAATAGACCTGTCTGCAGTGCCTACCAGCGGAATACCGAAAGATGCAATGTGGGAAAAGTCTATTATGTTCTCAGAATCACAAAGCAGGATAATCGTAACTGTGCATGAAGACCGCAGCGCAGAGTTTGAGTCAATCTTCTCAGAAGTCCCGCATGCGCGCATAGGCAGAACCACGAAAGATTATATGCTAAACATTACAAACGTTGCGGAAGTGTGTCTGCATGACCTCGAAGCCAGCTACAAAGCGTTCAGCAATAGCCATTATGCCGACCACTGTGCGGAAAACTTATAGTGGAACCGGCGAAATCATAGCCCCATACAGTTGAGAAGCATTCCGCCGGCCATCATACGCAAGATTTACACAAGGCTGGCGGCCTTAGGCCGAGCAGCACCGTCAACCTCACACGTTTGAACCACGTGCACGGCTGTTATGTAGCCACAACTTTGAACCACACACTCATGATGCGCAATGCGGCACGGATGCGACACGTCGCGTATTTACAGTCTAGCATTGCTGCGCATTGGTGAGATTGTGCACACCGTTTGCGATACATAAACCGTACTAATACGCACACTTGATGCACATAGTTAAACGTCTACCCAGACCTACTGTACGGCTATAGAACCGCGGGTGCTTCCAACCTTGGCACAATACGCATAAAACTTGTACCCACCAACCTATACCCGCCAACCTACGGCTCCGCATTTTAGCAGTATAGGTTGCCCTGGAAGATTAAAGCCTCACGCCCCACAGGTGGACATATGGGGCCAATGCGTTAGATGGCAAGCTCAAAAATCACTCGCTAAAATTTCGCGGCAATGCAACAATGCCTTGCATGTTCCAACAAACAACGGAAATGTAGACGTGGTGGTGCTGGCACTGGGTAGCAACGTTGGCTCGAGAAAGAACAATTTAGAGGCTGCTGTCAGGTTGCTCCCCATCTACAACGGGCATTGTTCGTACATATACGAAACCAGAGCTTTGCTACCGGATGGGGCACCTACTTGGTGGGACATGCCGTACCTCAACATGGTAATGTGTGGCTACGTAAATCTGTCTCCAGATGAGCTGCTGGGGTGCATAAAGCGCGTGGAGTATACTTTGGGAAGAAGCAACACTGGGACATGGGGTCCAAGACCTATAGATGTGGACATACTACTGTACGATGGCCTGTCGATGCAGAGTGACACCCTCACTATACCGCACAAAGAGATGCACAAAAGAGATTTCGTCCTCGTACCAGCATGCGATGTCTGCGCTAGGTTCCCCCATACTGTGCTCAAAACCACGCTAGAAACTATTCTATCGTCAATGCAGGAAGTAGATGTGGTAAGAAAGTACAGCCCGCTGAGCTGCACCCGCACGTAGCCTCGGATCGTGTGGGGCGTTCTGTAACGAGGCCCTACTACAGCCCCAGGGGGACTCAGCCGCTAGCCTGGCTGCTACTATCTGGCCGCGGTTTCGGCTCCTGTTGTGCCTCGTATATTCTGCCACCACACTCATCCACGTAGCACACGTCATAGTCGTTTTTACACAGGGCGTCGCAGCGTCGCGTGCTGCAGGAATCTCTTCTATCCCTAAAGGTAGGCTTTCCAATACCTATCTTGAAGGAGCTACCTGTGCATCTATATTGAGATTCGCACCTGAAGGCGCAAAAAGCGTCTGAACTGCAATTGGAAATGCACGCGCTCTTCCGCGCTTCACACGAACTTACTCTGTCACGCTCCTCCTGCCTCTTAATAAAGCCGTCGAGCATGTCCATAATGCTGCCGATGTACCGAGAAGCACTGTTCCTAGATTCCCGCGCCTCACACTCTTGGGACTTGTCTTGACATTTCCTGTAGCAGTCATTCCTGGTATGGGCGCATCGTGCTACACACGCCCTACCCTCAACACCAACGGGCGGCTCATATACAATCTTCGCAGCCCCGCGCGAACGCTCCTCCGTAATTATGCACGAAGACAGCGCCACACACACAATCATCGCGCAAAACCCGGGCACTTGCCGTATTCCTAACACAACAGCCCTAACGCATAGCATGTACGGCACACAACTTAACCCATTGTAGTAAACAAAGAATTATTCACTCGCTACTCAACCATGGGAAAGGCGTCACACTACCGCGCTTTGCGAATCTCTTCCATATCCTCAATAACTCGCAGCTGCACGCTGCCGTTTTTCAGGTACATTTTGGACAGCGCAGCATATTTTGCAAATTTCTTGTTGTCACCTTCGACGAAAAATCTGTTAGCCATGGCAAAATAGGACATGCCAACATTGCCAGTTCTACCGTAAACTATTGCAAGGTTCTTCCAGACCAATGGGTTTTCTTTTTCTTGATAAGACACCTGCTCTAAATACTGTAGCGTCTCATGAGGGTCTTTCAACATCAGCGCCTGGGCCAATTCTAGTTTTATCATAGAGTTTTCAGGAAGCAGACCAAGCGCGGTTTTATAGTCTGACACAGACTCCTCTATCCGACCAAGCTTGTAGAAAATATGGGCGCGCATTTCATACAAGTACGGATCGGACGGTGCGCCTTCTATTAAAAGCCCTAGCACCCTGAGTGCATCATCCATGTTAGCCTTTCTATAGTCTAGTATAGATTTCATATACGGAGACAACACGCCACGTTCTAGCAATTGAACAGGCATTAAAAAAGCCTCTGTTTTCTCCACAATGCGCCCAAAGCTGGCTATATCGTCATCAGAAAAACCCCTGACCGCGTTATTCCTCGAATAGCTGCTAACCTTCGCCAAGCGGTGCTCACTAACTGGGTGGGTTGATAGGTACTGATCCCTCTCCGCCTCTACTAGATGAGATTCCTTCTGGCTAAAATGATTCAAAACCTTTATCAAGCCGTCACTGGTGTAGCCAGCCGCATCAAGATACTCCAGGGCACGTTGATCAGCAACTTCTTCTTGTACTCTGCTATAGGCCAAAAACTCCCTTTGGCGAATTGTGCTACTACCCAAAATTATGGCTTCTCCCACTCTAGGGTCTACAGCCAAAGAGGCTACCATACCTAAAATGTATCCTATGCCATTAGCTACCGTGCCACTGCGTATTTCGCCGCCTCTTTTCACGATATGATTCTGGGACATGTGGCCAATCTCGTGCGCAATCACTCCCACAATCACGCTGGGGTCTCTCGAGAAAAGTATCAGCCCTTTGTGTATGAAAAGATCCCCGCCTGAGGAGACGTACGCGTTTATAGAGTAGTCGTCAACTACAAAAACCCTCACGCCACTGGCATCAACATTTGCAGCAGTAAACAAAGGGGTACTGATTTTTTTTACAACGTTTTCCACTTCGCTATCCCTAAACACGCGAGCACATAACGCATCTGGGGATTGCATGAGCGCAGAGCACAGTATGAAAATGAAAAGTGCCCTCATATAGCCTCCTCACTTGGCAGCACCATGATAGTAAAAAGCACTTAAATACTCCATTGATCATTTGTCCACTAACCACAAGAGTGGTGCATAGCCACAAGCTTGTGGTAATAAATTCGCGTCGCTTTTGTGTGGGTGAATCTACAATATGGTATAATGCACGATTGAATTGTTTGGAGGGCTCTCGATGTCAGGGTATGCCAAGCTGAAAGACTCTATAGTTGCTGTTCTTGACGAACATAGCGCTAGCGACATAGTCGTCCTCGATGTTGCGGGTAGGTGTCAATTGACTGAACACATGATCATAGCGTCTGGTAATTCCTCCACACATGTTAAAGCGCTAGTTGAATACGTAAAGAAGAAAGCACCGGCACCAGGAAGGGCGCGCGTAGAGGGGTTGCGTGACGGCAATTGGGTGGTGATCAGCATGCAGGGCGTTATCGTGCACATATTCAGACCAGAAGTACGGTCGTATTACCGCTTGGAAGAGCTTTGGAGCCGCGATGGCCAGGAGGCAGCCCAACACGTGGAGGTCGAGTGACGCTTGGCTGTACACCTGCGCTAATAGCACCCGTAGCGGGCGGGCTGTGGGTGCTACAACCCAGTCCTGAGTCTTACGCACAATATACGGCTTAGCTTCCCATCGCGTGACATCTACAAGTGGTTTTGCCTGTTGCCGGGTAGCTGCAATAATTAACGTATTGGTAACACTCTGAAGATATTCTATAGTCGCCCCGGTGGCGGGGCGTCTGTTGATCTTAAATCGCGGCTGGATGGAATATGGAAGACTCTGTCATAGCTCGGAGAGCTGACGATCTGGTTATTGCAGTGAGGCAGGATAATGACACGCAAAGCGTGTCCATTTCCGGCATGAATGAGCGCGCACTGGCACTTCTGGGTTTTGATGACACACAGTCCGTAGTCGGCGCTTCATTATACTCCATATTGGATCCCAGAACGAAGGACATAGTCAGCAGCTACCTGGAGTTCACAGACGATGGCACAGACCTCTCTGAGGTTGTATCGAAAATTCGTGGGTTCACGTTGCTGAACAGCAAGCTGCAGCCGGTCTCTGTGCGGCCGAAGATTTTTCGGACAACGTCTAGCCGGGGGGTGCTGAATTACGAGATCTTGATACGCGACACGAGTCTGTCGCAGAAGCTCGATGCGTTCAGGGCGAGCAAGCTGCAAGAAAATGCTCGCTATACTATGCACGAGTCGTTCGGCATAATGGATGAGGCATCAACAGCGACTGAGATAGGTGTGGTTCTCGACTTTGTAAACAGTGGTGGAGTGAATGCGGTCATCTGCATGATAGCCGTGGATCCGACCACTCATAGTAGCAACAGTAACCTTATAGATGTGCTAGACAGAACGCTTTCCGACACTATCAGCGAGAACATCAGGTATACCGACATAGCGGGATATTTTGGGGAGCGTAAATTTGTCTTCATGCTCTTAGGATGCGATAGCGCTAACGCTTATTCTGCAGCTTCGAGGGTCCACAGGAGCGTCTGTGACAAGTTGTCACCCCACTGCTCGCCTCCGGCTACGGCATCTGCGGCATACACCCAAATGCAAGGCTCTGATCTAGAAAAGATGATAGCTGGTTTGAAGCGTACATTGCTTGCAGCGCATCAAGAAACACAGTCGGTTAAGCTGGTCATGTGACGTGCTACCGAGGTCGCCTGGGCACGGGTCAGGATTTCTGAGGTGGCGCACAAAGCGCGGCAGGGAGCGCCACGCACGTGGTGGGTTTGTATTCGCAGTGGCCAACGCACAAGCCAGATGCACCGTAAACCCGGTAGGTGCTCATACCGAAGCAGCACGCTAAACCTCTGGTATAGTTTGGCTCAGTGGGGAAGCATTATTTCCATGGTCGCGTCGTAGGCATTGTAGTGGAAGGTCGCGCCATACCTAACCAGCAGCAATGACATGAAATAGGCCTGGACGTTTCTAGTATTCAGCTGGCACGTGTCTGTATCCTTATAGACTAGAACCCGCTCTATGTCCCGATGCATGGCCACTTCATCAGCCTTGAGCCTTACTTTCAACTGCACGCTTCCCTCCTCCGCAGCATCGACAACAGAAACAGCAATTTCGCTGCCCCGTATCATGAGCATTACGGACAGCAGCGCAGCATGCGCCAACAACCTGTTGATCCTCTCCACCAATTCTGCATCGGCAAATTGTGCCTCTACTTCCCAAAACAGTTGTGCAACACCCTTCTTCTGTAGATATTGCTCAATATTATTCCTGGTCTTGTCAAAACTTGAATTCTCCTCTGACGCGCTGTATGCTTGGCGCAGCAGCCTAAACCTTGCTATGATCTCTTCCGACGCCTCCTCCAGCGAGCGCAGCATACTTTCAGACCCAGGATCTTCAACCAGGCACTCAACATGGCTCACCATGGCGCCTACAGAGCCGGCAAGGTCGTGCAATAGCCTGGCAGAGAGCACCTCCATGTTGGCTAGCATCCCAACACTCTGCTCATCATTAGCACTCATTCAGCACAGGCCCCGAAGTCTTACGCAAGGTAGCGTGTATTCTATAGGAGCATAGAAGTTAATCAATAAATATTTTTGTATCGGTTTGTTACATCTGATGCTAACCTGTCTGGATGGGGAATCTTTGGGTTTATGAGTAGGTATTCAGATTCCGGAGTGGATATCGGCCTGGCTAGCAGGCTTGTAGAGGCGATAAAGCCACTGGCGTCATCCACTGCGAACCGTGGCGCAATTTCGGATATAGGGGGTTTCGGCGCATTGTATGACCCGTTCCTCTCTAACAGCAAAAAGTACAACTCCCCGGTGCTGGTTTCTTCTACAGATGGCGTCGGCACTAAGTTACTTGTTGCGCAGCAGGCAAAAAACCACAAATCCATAGGCATAGACCTCGTAGCCATGTGCGTCAATGATATCCTGGCTCAGGGCGCGACGCCCTTGTTTTTTCTAGATTACTTTTCCACTGGCAGCCTTGATTACGACACCACATTGGAGGTTATCTCGGGAATTGCAGAGGGGTGCAGGCGCGCAGACACGGCACTTGTCGGCGGAGAGACCGCAGAAATGCCTGGCATGTACCCGGCAGGGTGTTACGATCTCGCAGGGTTCGCCGTCGGGATAGTCGAGAAAAGCGAGATATTACCACGCACGGATCAAGTTCGCACAGGCGATGTAATTATCGGCCTTGCTTCTTCAGGGCTGCACTCCAATGGTTTCTCGCTGGTAAGAAAGGTTTTACAAGATCGCAATATCGCCTATGACAGCCCGTATCCTCTTGCAGATGGCGTCACCTGGGCGGGCATATTGCTTGAGCCAACAAGGATATATGTGCGGCCGGTATTGCAAGTGTCACAAATGATAAAGGCCGCGGCCCACATTACTGGTGGGGGATTAGTTCATAACATACCCAGGGTGTTACCGGAGTCTCTGGCGGCGAACATTCAGCTAGGCACATGGAAGCAGCATAGTATATTCTCATGGCTGGAAAGGGAAGCTCAAATACCTGCAACAGAGATGTCCGAGACTTTTAACTGTGGCATCGGTATGGTGCTAATAGCATCTGAAGATGCGGCAGGTAGAGTACTACAGGTGCTGGGAGAAAGCGGGGAGGATGCGTACGTAATTGGGAGCGTAGTACTACGTGAACGCCACAGCGTAATCCTAAGCTGAGTCACTCTTTTTCGTGGTTTGGGGGTGAAACTCCCGGTAGTTCTCTATTACGCTGTTGTAGTCCAGATGAGTATAAATCTGCGTAGTGGCAAGACTGGCGTGTCCGAGTAATTCCTGCACCACCCTGATGTCCGCACCTTCCAAAAACAGGTGAGTGGCAAAACTGTGTCGGAGTGTATGGGGGGTAGTCGTTTCAGGTAGCCCCACGCGTCTGCGCAGCTTCCTCATTCTGTGCGCGAAGTAGGTCCTGGACAATCTGCCGCCTCGTAACCCAACAAAAATATACTCGGTACCCGATGCACTATGCACCCGCAAGTGGGGGCAGTTTGCTACATACTCATCAATAGCACGTCTGACCCATGGCAAAACCGGGATCACTCTTTCTTTGGACCCCTTGCCCAGTACACGCAGTCCGTCTTGCCCAAGGTCACAAAACTTTACGTTTACTGCCTCGCTTATCCTCAGACCACAACCGTACAACAGCGCTGATACAGCAAGGTCCCGCGTGTGCGTCCAATGCGGAGCCTCTCGCTCTCCCATGACTTTACGTATCTGTGACTCTTCCAAAACTTTGGGCAAACTCTTGCGTACGATAGGCCTGGAAATATTGGAGACAACAGAGCCGTTCATGCCGCACTTGCGGTGTAAATAACGAAAAAAGCTTCTTACAACAGCAACGGCCCTGGCATTTGATGAAGATTGTTTTCCCTGCTTGAATCTGTCAGCCAGCCAGCTTCTAAGTTCTGCCGAGCGCAGTTCTTGGATATCTTTTAGCCCCGCAACACGCTCACAAGGTTCGCCACAGATGAACTTATAAAAATCCATTATGTCTCTTTCATAGGCTGCAACGGTGTTAGGAGAACATTTCCTCTCCACTCGCAGCCAACACAACCAATCGTTGATTGCTGACAGCAAATTTTCCGGGCCCATGCCAAACCCTGACCTCCAAGGGTAGAATGCTATCCCATAAGTAACCCGCAGTATAGTTTTTTCGCGTGTGGCATCGCTGGGGAAATCCGCCTACGATCTTTTATTCACCTTATTGCAACATCTCACCACATCTGCAGCACTATCGCCAGCGGGCAGCCAGCTACGTGGAACGTATGTATTCTCTATAATCGCTTGTTCAAAGGGCAGCGGCATTAGTGCTCACTATTTAGGCCATCTACAGCCCTGATTTGACCTATCTACCGCCATAGTTTTTATGTTGATAAACGGAATACTAGGCTATACCATGCTGGGCGTGTGTTTTTGAAGGTTGAAGTGCAAGTCACCATTCTTGGAGCCGGAGCATTCGGCACTGCATTATCCATTGCACTGTGCAAAACAGGCAAAAGAGTGTGTGTCTGGGGTCGGAATAAGCAGGTTGTGGATTCGCTACGTACCCGCGGAGAGAATCCTGTGTATCTACCAGGGTTCAAAGTGCCTAAGGAGGTATCGGTATATTCCGACATGGGTTTGGCGGCAGAAGGCGCGGCAGCCGCGTTGATATGCGTGCCGGCTCAGGAGTTGCGCAGCCTGTGCAACGCTGTAATGAAGGCCGATGCGCTGGCAGAGGGCACGCCGCTGTTGGTGTGCAGCAAGGGAATAGAGAACTCCTCGCTGAAATTCCCGAGCGAAGTAGTGGCAGAAATACTCCCGCGGCACCCCGTCTTTGTCCTCTCTGGTCCCGCACTCGCTAGGGAGCTTGCGTCCGGACTGCCCTGCGCTATGGTGCTCGCAGGCGATGATATTGCAGCGGCGGAGACCTTAGCGTTACAGCTCAGCGGGCCATCCCTCGCCGTAGTACACAGTGGTGACCTTATGGGAGTACAGGCGGGTGCCGTTATGAAAAACATCATAGCTATAGCGTCAGGCATAATTGCTGGAATGGGTTTGGGGCACAACGCGTCCGCAATCGTCATGGTACAAGGCATGTCAGAAATAAAAGCTGTGTGTGAAGCAAAAGTGGGGATGGCTACCACGGAAACTCTCACTGGGCTTTCGTGCTTGGGCGACCTAGTGTTAACGTGCACAACACCGGGCTCGCGCAACATGTCTTTCGGCATATCAGTGGGGAAGGCTGGCCACGTGGGCACCCCTGGTCAACAAAAACCCATGCTGGTTGAGGGAGTAGAAAGTGTTATGGCCATGGTAAACATGGGTAAAGCGCTAAACCTGGAGCTGCCCATATGCTCCGCAATAGCCCGTATGCTTCATGGACAATTAGGCGTGCGCCAGGCCGCTGCCGAAATACTCTCTGCCCCCGTAAAATCACGCATCAGCGTGTAGTCTTAGCAGCATCACCTGCACCAGTAGTACCACACCAGTACTAGCCCCAGCAGGTACACCATGGAGGATACTCCATGTGAAGACTCACCTGTATCCGGGACTCAATACCTAGGTCTTCCTACTTGGGACTATCTGCACTACCAACTGAGCGCACCCACTCTGGAGGTCCTCTACCTCGTGCTACTACCTACATGCTTGTCGCATCCACAGTTCCCTGCATTTACTCCAAGGTTTCTTATTCGTACTTAACCTCTGGAACAACTAGTAGCACCCCTGCCCATTGTATGGATGATGTAAGTTAATGAGGAAAACAAAAGAGGAAGAATTAAGTGTATCATCAGCTTCAGCAGTACCACCACCCTGAGCCCCAGCAGGTACACCATGGAGGATACTCCATGTGAAGACTCCAGCAATCAGTAAGAATCTAAGTTTAAGCAACATCACCACCACTCCCTTAAAACTTCTAAATCAGCTCTGACTACTCTCACACTCAAACTCATTCACACCCATATCACTGACTCTAGCCTCAGCAGAACCTGCAGTGATGAATAACCATATAAATGTAATCATGGCTGTTACTATGTATCTTGGTCTAATACTCAATCTTCCCCACAACTTGGTACACCCACCAACTTCTACTTACCAGTCCAGTACACAGGGCTTGGCTCTAACTTCCTTAACCTCAGCTAATTCCCTCAATCTCTCTTCCAATCCCAATTTCTTCAGCTCCCTAATTGCAGCTAGTTCTTCTTTCAGCTTAGCTTCCAACTTCCACAATGCATCTAGCCTTCCTGCTTGCTTACCCAGCTTCGTCCTTAACAGCTCCACAGTTGGCTTCTCCAGAGTCTTTACCTCCTCTATCTTCTCAGCTTCTAGCCTCTCCAAGTCTCTTGGTTCCTTGAGTTGATCTAACTGCCCCTTGAGTCTCTTTGCTCCCTCCTTCAATCCCTTTATCATCTCTAGTTCTTCTAGTTTGCTCTTGAGATTCTTCCAGTTCTCCTCTAGGTTGCTCCTAAGTGCTTGCACCTCCTCCTTTAACTTCTCCACCTCCTTTATCTGCCTATCCTCTAGCTGCTCTACCTTTAACTTCACCAGTTTCTTTGCCTCTGCTGCTGAACTGCTATCCAGTTTTGCCTTCACCTCCTCTAACGCCTCCTTCCACTCTTCCAGCTTTGTGCTCCATAGCTTCCCAATCTTCTTCACCCACTTCTCTCCTGTCAGTCCCAACTGGTTGAACCCCAACCTCTTCACCTCCTCCTTTATCACCTCCTCTATCGCCTCTGCTGTCACTCCCTTCTCCAGCAGCTTGTTGATGTCCTCCAGCTCTCCCAGAGTGCTCTCCACTTCCCCCTTAGCCCTCTTCACCTCTGCTGCTGTCAGTTCCCTCACCTTCTCTGCTGCCAGCTCCTCTGCACCCTCCAGCTCCCCAAGCTTCTTCTCCAGTTTCTCGACCTTATCCTTCACTTCCTTTATCTTCTCCACCTCCTTAACCAACTCCCCTATCTTATCCTTCACCTTTGCCTTAAGCTCCTCCACCTTTATCTTCTCCAACGCCTCCTTCACCTTTTCCGGCTCTTTGCTCCATAGCTTCTCTCCCACCTCCTTCTTCACCGCAGCCTCCAGTCCCAACTCGTTGAACCCCACCTTCATCACAACTTCCTTCATCTTCTCAGCTGCTAGCTTCTCCAAGTCCCCTTTTATCTCCTCTATCTCCTTCTCAAACTCCCCCTTCGCCGTCTCCACCTCCCTTATCTTCTCTTTCTCCATCTCCCCTATGCTGTCCTTCACCTTCTGGATCTCCTCAGCCTGCAGCTTCTCAAGTTCTTCTAACCACTTAAGTTCTCCAAGTTCAGCTAGTTTACTTACTTGCTTTTCTAATTCATGTTGTAACTTCACTAACTCATCAGCTCTACTTAGTTCTTGAATAACTAGTCCCTCATCAACTCCTACCATCTCTCCCATCAGGAATGTATCACCATCAGCACTAGGTACTGCACTACCAAGTACTGCACTGCTAAATACAGCCCTTACAGGACTAGCTGTTCCTGCTCCTATACTGGGTGTAGTGTTGTCGGTGCACCTCCTTCCTCTCTAACTCCCGCACTCACTTTCCTATCAACTGTGTTGTTCTTACCACGTTGGGTGACCATAGATGGTAGAGGCGCCACACAGGTGATATAGGGTGAGTCTCAAACCTGTAGAGTCAGGGGAGGGCATGGATTATGCAGGTGTGGGTAGAGAGCTGTGGTGGCAGCCTTGGTTAGGCTGGGATGACAAGGGCAGGAGGTGGAAACGCCACACTGGGTAGTTAGGTGGGAGTATGGGGGTGGTTAGGTGTGCTGGGCTGGGTGGTACAAGTTAGGGGTGGCCTGGGTGTACCTGTATGTGCACACCAATACCGCAGTGCTGTGCCTCCCTTGCACCAGGTGTTGGTGCTTGGGGAGGCCGAGGTATTGGCCTGGGTGTAATTAGCTGTTCATCATCTCAAAGAAGTCATTGTTGTCCTTGGCGATGCTTAGCTTGTCTCGCAGGAACTCCATGGCTTCTACTGGACCCATTGCTGATAGTAACCTTCTGAGTAGCCATACCTTCTTCAAAAATGCACTCTCTATCAGCATGTCTTCCTTACGAGTCCCAGATTTAGAAATATCAATCGCAGGGTAGATTCTCTTGTCTGCGATTTTCCTGTCTAGGATTATTTCACAGTTACCTGTACCCTTGAATTCTTCAAAGATGACTTCATCCATCTTTGAACCAGTTTCAATCAGTGCTGTTGCAATGATGGTGAGTGACCCGCCATTCTCGATGTTCCTTGCAGCTCCGAAGAACCTCTTGGGTCTTTGCAATGCGTTGGAATCTACCCCACCAGTTAGTACCTTACCAGATGATGGCATGACCTCATTGTACGCACGGGCCAACCTGGTGATTGAGTCTAGTAGTATCACAACTTCCTTCTTGTGTTCTACCATCCTCTTAGCCCGCTCAATTACTATTTCAGCCAGTTGTACGTGCCTATATGCTGGTTCATCAAATGTGGAGCTCACTACTTCTCCTTTTACTGACCTCAGCATGTCTGTAACTTCCTCAGGCCGTTCTCCTATGAGCAGGACTATCAACTCCATGTTTGGGTGATTCATGGCAATGGAGTGTGCAATCTGCTGCAAAATTACCGTCTTGCCCACCCTAGGTGGTGCTACAATCAGTGCACGCTGACCTTTGCCCAGTGGGGCTATGATGTCTATTGCGCGCATGCTGATGTCTTTCTTCTCCCCTCCAAAACTCTCTTTGCATTCGAGTAAAATCCTCTCCTCAGGGTATAGTGGAATCAGATCGTCAAAGTGTACGTACCTCTGTAGCTTTCCTATCTCTGTGTAGTTTATGCTGTATGCCTTGACCAGTGTGAAGTATCTCTCCTTCTCCCCAGGTGCTCTGATCTCACCACTTACTATGTCTCCTGTTCTCAAATTGAACTTCTTGATCTGGCCTGCAGATATGTAGATATCATCACTGCTTGCTGCATAGTTAGCCTTGGCTGATCTTAAAAACCCAAACCCGTCAGGTAGTGTCTCTACTACTCCACCTCCGATAGCTATGCCTCCTTCACTGATAACTCGCTTCATTAGCTGGAAAATTATCTCCTGCTTCAGCATCCTTCCGTTGCTGACTACTCCCAACTCCTCTGCTGTTACCAGTAACTCCTCCGTGCTCTTTTGCTTCAGTTCACACAGATTCAGCACCCTCCCTCCTTCGGAGGGGTGGAGGCTCCCTGCTGCACCACCTTTCACTATAGATTCTTCCTTTTCCATGACACCTTCTGACATAAAACTCTCTTTACTAAACCCAATAAGTACAACTAATTATTTCCGAAGACAGCGCACCACCCCCAGATTCCAGGAATACCAAACTTGAGCGCAAGCGCCAAAGCACACCACAAAGCTTCCATCACGCTTCACTGAAAATCCGCGCCAGCAACGCACTATGCAGGAGCCGCCACATTACACCACAACCTACCAGGCACAGCAAGCCAACGCACAAACCTACCTCCCATCAGGGAAATTTTCGGATGAACCCCGAGCCTGGAATCTATACCATAACGCTTCACCGCACAAGTACATTTTTATGCCAAATTACGCAAAATGGCCCCTCCACTTACACGTGACAGCAAAAACCGTACGTACCACCGCAGCTGGCAGTGCACACCCCACAAACTACGGCCACTTGCCATAAGCACCGGGTATACACACGGCAACTTTACGCCTCCTAAGGGGCCAAGAAGCACCGCAGGCCGTACGACACTAAAGCCCCACCCCCACGCCGCAGGTGCATTACATTTTCATTCCTTACAGCAATATACAACAATATTGGAAGTAGTACGCAAATAAATTCGTGTATTGCCAAGCACTGTGCAGATACCAGCTCCCGTCTCAATCAGCCAGGGGCGAACTACGGCCTTATCTCTGGTTTCCGCAACACGTTGCTCTACGGAGAGCCCTCAAAAATCTTCTCTGGATTTCAGTGAAGTGAAGGTGCATAATCGTGGACATTGGGTATCAATTAGTGCAATGTAACTGAGCTTATGGTAGGTATTCGCTTGAATCAACACCAGTGTTATCTCTCATCAGTCAGTGGTGAGCTACGGGGGGTTTGGTTATGAGTCACGGAGACGGCTACACGATGTATGGAACCACCATACTATGCATCAGGAGGGGTGACAGTGTGGTTATCGCGGGAGATGGGCAGGTTTCCATGGGCAGCGCAATAATGAAAACCTCTGCCAGGAAAATAAAGCGCCTCGCTGGTGACACTGTGATCACCGGGTTTGCGGGCGCTACTGCTGATGCATTTACCCTGTTTGAAAGGCTGGAAGCTAAGCTGGAGAAGCACCCCGGACAGTTGATGCGTGCATGCGTGGAACTAGCAAAAGACTGGAGAAGGGATAAATACTTGCGAAGGTTGGAGGCCATGATGATAGTCGCGGATAAGTCTGTGTCTTTGATAATTTCCGGTGGGGGAGACGTGCTCGAGCCAGAAAACGGGATTGCGGCTATAGGGTCTGGCGGGAATTTCGCTCTGTCCGCAGCTAGAGCGTTGTGCACAGCCAGGGATGAGCTCTCCCTGGACATGACCCTAGAATACATAGCTACTGCGGCAATGGCCGTCGCTTCAGAGATATGCGTCTACACTAATAACAACATTATCATGGAAAAGATAGGGGGGTGAGGATGTCTTCCAGCGAACTAGGTGTGAGCGTTGGTAATTCTGGACCAGGGGAGGAAAAAGGCCCAGAGCAGGGCGGTTGCGGCAAGCACGGAGGGATCGGGGATGAGGACACCGCAGAATTAGAGGAAGAGTGCGAAGCACGCGACCTCTCGCCTCGCCAGATCACCAGAGAGCTTGACAGATTCATAGTGGGGCAGGAAGAGGCAAAAAAGGCCGTGGCTAACGCGCTTAGAAGCCGTTG
This sequence comes from Anaplasma centrale str. Israel, assembly GCF_000024505.1. Lineage (NCBI taxonomy): Bacteria > Pseudomonadati > Pseudomonadota > Alphaproteobacteria > Rickettsiales > Anaplasmataceae > Anaplasma > Anaplasma centrale. The sequence goes on along the minus strand of NC_013532.1, from coordinate 329,404 downwards.
GCGGAGAAACCGCGTTCCCCTTCCGCTGCGGGATGAGATTATTCCCAAAAATATATTGATGATCGGGCACACCGGTGTAGGTAAAACAGAAATAGCCCGCCGCCTGGCAAAGCTTGCACAGGCTCCGTTCATCAAGGTGGAGGCCACAAAGTTCACTGAGATAGGTTACGTCGGGCGCGATGTTGACTCGATAATGCGTGACCTCGTAGACAGGGCCGTTCTTTTGGTAAAGGAAAAGCACAGAAAGATAGTGGCAAAGCAAGCTCGCAAGTCTTCTGAGGAGATCATACTCAATTGTCTGGTGGGTGTTGATGCGAGCGAAGAAACAAAAAGCACATTTAGAGAAAGATTGAGGGCTGGAGAATTTGAGGACTCTGAAATTTCTATAAGCGTGAAAGAGAACAAAAACGTTCAACACTCCTTCGATGTGCCCGGCATGCCAGGCAGCCAGGTGGGGATTATGAACATCAATGAGATAGTGCAGAAGATGCTTGGAGGAAACAAGCAGTTTAAAACACTCAAGACCACAGTGAGAGAGGCAAGGGAGATTTTGCTGGACGAAGAAACGGAAAAGCTCATTGACGAAGATAAAATAGTCAGAGAAGCGCTGCATATCGCAAGCAACGAAGGCATAGTGTTCCTTGATGAAATTGACAAAATCGCTGCCAGAACCGAGGTTAGAGGGGAAGTAAACAGAGAGGGTGTGCAGCGTGATCTTTTGCCGCTACTCGAGGGGACCAGTGTTAGCACAAAATATGGTACAGTGACTACCGATCACGTGTTGTTCATAGCTTCAGGTGCGTTTCACCTTGCCAAACCTTCAGATCTGCTGCCGGAGTTACAGGGCCGGCTGCCGATAAGGGTTGAGCTCCAGCCTCTTAGCAGGGATGACCTGATAAGGATTCTCACCGAGCCCGAGTCTAACCTACTGAGACAGTATCGCGCCCTGATGGAAACTGAAGGTGTCAACGTAGAGTTTACCGAAAACGGGGTGCTTGCCATCGCAGAAATAGCTTCTACAGTCAACCGTGAGGTGGAGAATATCGGCGCTAGGAGGTTACACACCATACTGGAAAAGCTCATGGAGGACATAAGCTATAGTGCGTCGGAGAACAGGGGAAAGACCTACATAATCGATGAAGGTCATGTGAAGGAAAAGCTTGAAGATATTTCAAAGCAGATGGATCTGTCCAAGTTTATACTGTGAGCAATGCCGCTGCAGTTAGAGGTCAATGAGGTTTTTTCCTCGGTAGCGCCGCGCTATGACCTCATGAATGACCTCATGAGTTTTGGGTTGCACAGGTTGTGGAAGCGGGAACTGTGCAGCAAAATCACGCACAGGAGCGGCACACTGCTGGATGTGGCAGGAGGAACTGGGGACGTAGCAATGCGGGCCTTGGCAAGACGCAGTGGCTTGCATGTAACGGTGTGCGACATTAACCCCGATATGCTAGGGGTTGGGAGAGATAGGGCAATCAATTCCGGCTATGCTAACATCAGTTGGGTGTGCGCCAGCGCGGAGAACCTGCCGTTTGCCAGCAATTCCTTCGACTACTACACTATCGCCTTCGGAATACGCAACATACCTAACAGAGAGAAAGCACTGCAGGAGGCACATCGCGTACTCAAGCTTCAAGGAAGGTTTCTCTGTCTTGAATTTTCCCCCATACAAAAGCAAGGGTTGTTTCGGACTTTGTATGATCTATACTCCGCGTATGTAATACCAAATATGGGCAGGTGCGTGGCGGGTAATGCCGAGGCATATACATACCTAACAGACAGCATAAGGGCATTCCCACCACCTGAAGAGTTTGCCCAGGCAATATCAGGTGCAGGGTTTTTTAATGTTGCGCACCAGAATATCTGCAATGGAGTGACATCGCTCTACAGTGCATGGAAAGTGGAGTAAAACTCGGAGCACGGCCCCATCACAACAGCGAATTCGGCTTGTAATTAACCCTCAGATTGTGTGGAATACAGCTTACCAAAAACGGGTGTAGGAGTTCCCAAGGAGACGCCACCCCTGCAAAATTCGGAAAAATGCTCAAACGTGCGTCTATCGGCCGGAAGTGATATCTGATCAAGAATTTTAGACGCAGAATCAGGCACGAAAGGTTGCAACATAATGCCGATGCACCTTATGTATTCTAGCAGCTTAAACACAACCGCCTGTGCGCTTTTTCTATCTTCTTTGAACAGCTTCCACGGTGCCCTTCTTGCAATATACTCATTGGCCACGGAAGACAGATTCATAACAAATTTGAGCGCCTCAAAAAACCGGTATTCCGCCATATATTCCACATACTGCACCAGCACCGCTTCGTAGTTTATCGGCGCTTCTTCCCCTTTCATCATGCCTTCTACCCCAGGAATTTTCCCACCACACTCTCTGTGCACAAGGGTTATAGTACGCTGAACCAGATTTCCAAAATTGTTAGCCAAATCGCAGTTTATGCGCTCCACAAGACTAGCACCACTAAAGCTAGCATCATTTCCTACGGGGGTTTCACTGAGCAGGAAATACCTACAATTATCCAGACCGTATTGTTCTATCAACGCAAATGGGTCTATCACATTGCCTATCGATTTTGATATCTTCTGGCCCTCATTAAGCCACCACCCATGCGCAACTATTTGCTTCGGCAACGGCAGACCAGCAGCCATTAAAAGAGCAGGCCAATACACCGCGTGGAACCTTAGTATATCTTTCCCTACAACGTGTGTACTTACCGCATCATCGCTCCCCCAGTAACGCTTGTATTCCCCTTCGGTTTCGGGGAACCCAAGCAGCGCCAAATAGCAGCACAGTGCATCCACCCATATGTATATTATGTGGTCAGAATCGTGAGGTACCTCAATCCCCCAAGATAGGCTTTTCTTAGATCTGGAAACAGATAAATCTCGGAGGCCGGATTCCACAAAACTTATGACCTCATTGAACTTCCCTTCCGGAATTACAAACTTCGGATTATCTGCATAAAACTTTAGCAGGCTTTCCTGCCACTCAGACAGCTTGAAGAAATATCCTGGCTCTTCCAGCCATTCCACTTCGGCACCAGTGGGCGCTTTACCATCCACAAGGTCACGCTCTTGGTAAAAAGTCTCATCACGTACTGAATAAAACCCGGCGTAGTGCCCCAGGTATATCTGATTGTTGCCACGCAGGCGTTCCCACAGCGCCAGCACAGCGCGCTTGTGGCGCTCTTCAGTGGTGCGTATAAAGTCATTACAACTAAAGCCAGAAACCCCTACGAGATTTCTAAACGAGCCACTTATTTTATCAACAAACTGGCGCACTGGAACACCTCTGGCACGGGCCATATTCTCAACTTTCTGGCCGTGCTCATCCGTCCCTGTAGTGAACTTGACCTGCTTGCCACTCAAACTTCTAAACCTGGCAGCAACATCAGATATGAGTGTGGTGTAGAAGTGCCCTATGTGCGGAGTATCGTTAACATAGTATATAGGAGTGGTAACGTAAAAGCACTCCCCTCGCCTCACTCAAACCCCCAAAATGCACTACGTCTAGAACCGGGTATGGTACCAAAACCTTGCTCATTCTTCAAGCAGTAACCAGCACCGGAGAGAATAAAGCTGCCATTCGGTCTGAGAGGATATCAGCAATGCCGCAAATAGCGCAACCCGTGCGCCACAACCATAGGCATACATCATGCACAAAATCCCCATGTCCGCACTGGCAATTATCTGTGTAAAGGACCTGGCAAATCAGTTATAATCCGCAACTACGTGGATATGCAAATCTGAGCATGGGCAGGATTCTGGTAAAAAAGTTTGGAGGCACATCCTTAAAAGACGTAGAGTGCATATTAAGAGTTGCAAACATAGTGCGGCAGAGTGTGGAGCGTGGCCACAAGCTTGTGGTGGTAGTCTCGGCCATGGGCCGCTTTACGGACGAGGCCGTTACAACTGCACAGGAGGTTTCGGAGCTGGCATCAGAGGCACAGCTTTCGGAGTATGACGTGGTCGTCTCCTCCGGAGAGCAGGTATCATGTGGGCTTCTGGCGCTTGCATTGCAGCGCATAAACATCAAAGCAACATCTATAATGGGCTGGCAGATACCCATAAACACAACCGGAGAGCACTCGCGAGCCAGAATTATAGAAATAAAACCCGATCGCATATTATCGCTCCTGAACGAGCATGATGTTGTAATAGTTGCAGGGTTCCAAGGTATTCACAATGCGCGCATCACTACCCTGGGCAGGGGTGGGTCAGACATCTCCGCAGTGGCAATAGCCGCTGCACTGCGGCTGGACGCGTGTTATATGTACACAGATGTTGCGGGAGTATATACGGCAAATCCTTGTTTGGTCCCGAGCGCACGTAAGTTAGATCACGTAACGTATAACGACATGGTAGAAATATCCGCCTCTGGTAGGGCAATATTGAACGTACGCTCTGTAGAGATGGCTATGCGGTGCGGCGTGCGTATTCATGTGATGTCAAGCTCGCAGGAAGCGAAGGGCACATTGGTATCTTTTGAGTGTGAGAGGGAAATGGAGAGCAGAATAATTACTGGAATCGCTATTAGTAAAAAGATAGCAAGCGTATCGCTGGGCGGAGTGCCTGCAGTTCCCGGCATCGCCGCAGCACTGCTTCCCATAGCAGAGGGAAACATAGACGTGGATATGATAATGCAGACCGTGGACGGGGAACTCCGCAATATTACTTTTACTGTGCAAGAAGAAGATCTGCAAAAAACGCAAGATATCCTTTTACAACACAAACACAACATACTGTACGAGAGCCTGGCGGTAACGGATAGCCTGGCCAAGGTTTCTTTAGTAGGCGCATGTATGATATCGCGTCCGGGTGTGGCCAGCAGGGTTTTTAGCGCATTGGCCAGTGGTGGAATAGCCGTATTGGCGGTCTCCACTTCTGAGATAAAAATTACTGTTTTGATGCATGAACAAAGCGCTGCACCAGCGTTGAGCCTCCTGCACGAGGAATTCGCACTTGATCGTGAAAGTGTGCCTTGTACATAAACTGCGCGTTCGTCATCTGCTCCTACCTGGTCACTAGCACGCGGCCTTTGCTGCAAAACTGTGTAACATCGCACTTGCACCCAGGCATCTCTCTTGTGTATATATAACACACCTGAGGCTACCAGAGCGGTGTTTGTGATGCACATCACTGTGCGTACACAAGTGTAAAGCCCCTACCCACATTGTTAAAGGTATGTTACCTGCGTCAGCAGCCGTTGCCAGCTGGAACAAAAGCCTTGCTATTTCTACTGTCGCAATGTACCATCCGACGGTGTATGTTGGCTTTCATTGTGTTTTTCCTATGCTCTATGCGCTCTTTGTGGGTGTGTTGTTTGTCTGTGGATCGCTGTGGGGGCTTGGCGCAGATGCCAGTGCACCGCGCCCGTGGCAGCTTGGGTTTCAGGAGCCCGCAACGGAGATTATGGAGCTCGTAGCTAAGTCGCATGATTACGTCATGTTGGTGATGTCTGCAGTGGCGGCTGTTGTGTTTTCTGTGATGCTGTACACACTGGTCAGATTTCGCAGAAGAAAGGGTGAGCAGGTAGAGTTCAACAACAAGAACTCACACAACGTTGCGCTTGAGGTAATGTGGACCTTGGTTCCGTTGGTGATTGTCGGGTTCTTGACCATAAGCAACGTTAAGCTCATCAAAAAGGAGCAACAGATTCCCAAGGCCGATATCGTAATTAAGGCCATAGGATATCAGTGGTATTGGACATACGTATATCCCGAAAGTGGCGTAAGGTTTGACAGCTACATGAAGCCGGATTCGGAGTTGGAAAGTGGTGAGTTGCGCCTGCTTGAGGTAGACAATAGGATGGTCGTACCGGTGGGTGAGGTCGTGTTGCTGCAGTCTACTGCTGGAGATGTGATACACAGCTGGGCAGTGCCGGCTTTGGGCATTAAGGTGGATGCGGTGCCTGGAAGATTGAACGAGGTATGGTTCTCGGTGAAGAAACCCGGGGTCTACTATGGGCAGTGCTCCGAACTTTGCGGGAGGCTGCATGGCTTCATGCCCATCGTGGTTGAGGCGGTAACTAGGGATAAGTTTGATGCGTGGGTGGCGCAGCATAAGGAAAGCAGTTAGGGGCCTGGGCTATATGGGTAAGTCGACAGGTCAAACTTTGGGGCTTGGAGTGCTTATTATGGGTTGTTGCATGTTTCCTCCCATAACGATTTTAGGAGGTGGGTTGTATGGACAGTGAGCATGTGCCTAGCGGACTAAAGCGGTGGTTATTTTCTACTAACCACAAAGACATAGGCACCATGTATATCATCTTCTCGATAATAGGTGGTATAGTAGGTGGCCTGCTGTCCCTAGTGTTGCGCGCGCAGCTAGCACACATAGACGTATTGCATGGGAACTACCACATGTATAACGTTATGGTCACTGGACATGCGCTCATAATGGTCTTTTTCATGATCATGCCCGCTTTAACCGGGGGGTTTGGGAACTGGTTTGTTCCCCTGCTAATTGGCGCACCAGATATGGCGTTTCCGCGGCTGAATAACCTGAGTTTTTGGATGCTGGTAGCATCACTTGCGCTGCTGTTCTGCGCTGTATTGATCGGAGATGGTCCAGGAACGGGTTGGACCTTGTACCCTCCCCTGTCATACCTGTCCTCTCATCCCGACGCATCTGTGGACATGGCTATATTGGCATTGCACCTTGCGGGCATTTCCTCAATAGTTGGGTCCATAAACTTCATAGTAACAATTCTGAATATGCGTGCCCACGGCATGACGCTGCTCAAGATGCCACTGTTCGTGTGGACCATATTACTCACTTCGTTTATGTTGATAGTATCGCTTCCTGTGTTGGCCGGGGCAATTACAATGCTCCTGACTGATCGCAACTTCGGTACCAGCTTTTTCAACCCGTCAGGCGGTGGTGACCCAATACTTTTTCAGCACTTGTTCTGGTTTTTTGGGCATCCGGAAGTGTACGTAATAATATTCCCAGCTTTTGGGATCATAAGTCAGGTAGTATCCACGTTCTCCCATAAGGCGGTTTTCGGGTATCTCGGGATGGTGTTCGCGCTAGTTGGAATAGCAACGGTTGGGTTGGTGGTTTGGGCGCACCATATGTTCACCACCGGCTTGAGCACGGAGATGATTACATACTACAGCGTCACAACTATGCTGATAGGGGTGCTAACCGGGGTTAAGGTGTTTAGCTGGATAGCCACCATGTGGGGAGGAAAGATAGAGTTCAAAACCCCGATGCTCTTCGCGATAGGGTTCATCTTCGTGTTCACGGTTGGGGGTTTGACTGGCATAGTGGTCTCACACGGGGGGGTAGACAAAGTACTACACGATACGTACTACGTGGTTGGGCACTTTCACTATGTGATGTCAATTGCGGCACTTTTTGCCGCGTATGCGGGGTTCTACTACTGGATAGGCAAGATGTCGGGCAGGCAGTATCCCGAATCTATGGGGAAAGTGCACTTTTGGTTCACCTTCGTCTCAACCAACATAGCGTTCTTCCCGCAACACTTTTTAGGGCTCGCTGGAATGCCCAGAAGAATTCCTGATTACCCAGACGCGTTCGCGCCATGGAATTATGTGTCCTCCGTGGGTGCCGGTCTTTCTTTCCTGTCTGCGCTATTGTTCGTGGCAATTGCGGTATACACGTTAAGGAGGGGTAAGGCGGCGGAAGCGAATCCGTGGGGAGGTGATACTTTGGAGTGGACCGTTCCCTCACCTGCCCCATTCCACACTTTTGAGGAAATTCCCAAGCTGGATTAAAATACGTATGGCCGCAACCTTTATTGAAGTTCCCCAGGAGAAAGACTCCGTGGCTCTTTCCTCTGTTGGCGACTATATTCAACTACTAAAGCCCAGAATAATGTGCTTGGTGGTGTTTACCGCAGTAACCGGGATGTTGGTTGCGCCGGGAACCATTCATCCGCTTATAGGGCTAGTATCCACAGTGTGCGTAGCCCTAGGCGCAGGTGCGGCTGGCGCGCTTAACATGTGGTACGATAGCGACATCGATGCAATTATGGACCGCACCAAAAGCAGACCTGTGCCCGCAGGAAAAATTCGCAGGGAACAAGCCTTGGAGTGCGGCATGGTGCTTGCCACGCTGTCAGTGTTCATTATGGCAATCGCGGTAAACTATGCGTCGGCGCTGCTGCTAGCAGGGAGCATTTTTTCCTATGCGGTGGTCTACACAATGTTGCTGAAGAGGCGCACACCGCAAAATATAGTAATCGGCGGCATAGCGGGTGCTTTTCCTCCAGTCATCGGCTGGGCCTCAGTCTCTGGGGCGCCGTCATTTGAGAGTTTAGCCCTATTCGCGATAATATTCGTGTGGACACCCCCGCATTTTTGGGCCATTTCTCTGCTCACCCTAGAGGAGTATAAAAAAGCAAGCATCCCCATGTTGCCTGTGTACTGTGTGCGCAAGACTAGGTGGCATATATTGCTATACAGCGCAATCCTTGCAGTTGTCTCAGCAACGCCAGGCTTGTTTGTTAAAAACCCGATCTTGTACGAAATTTTAGCAACCTGCTTGAGTGCGACGTTCATTGCTTATGCCACGGCCGTATTCCGGGAGAAGGGGCAGCCATCACCCCAGGCATGCATGGGGCTGTTTAAGTATTCCATATATTATTTATTTCTACTGTTCGCCACAGTTATCGCCTGCGGGTACTAGCGAAGAAGGGCGCGCGCGGCCGGCTGATGCAAGCGCGTGCCCACGCCGCAACTTTTACTGCTCCACGTCCCCAGCGGCAAGGCCGTTATCACCACTTGAAGGCATGGGTGCCTCTACAGCACCCTCCTCCTGATTGTCCTCAACAACAGTAGCTTCCTCCGGCTCAGCTTGCGGCAATTCCTCGTAATTCCCCCTATCTAGCAAACGTTCAGCTTTGACGCGCCAGGGGCTGTTTTCACCTAACCTAGAAAGGTACATAGCCGCAGATTGACGATCTCCCAAAGCCGTGTAGGCCTCCACTAGCCGATATAAACCCTCGTGAGCGTAGACCGAATCCGGGTACCCGGATACCAAAGAGTTGAACCTCTTGATCGCGGCAATAAACCCCCCTCGCCTTAGGTAAAAATCACCAATCATGAACTCCCTGGCAGCCAGGTGTTGCTGCACTGCAGCCAACCTCTGGGAAACTTCAGCCAGGTAACGCGAGTTGGGAAACATGCGTACAAACTCGGAGGCAAGGTTCCTAACCTCCAGGGCAACTCCCTGGTCCAATCCGAGATCAGGAACCTGCATGTACTTTGCCGTAACCCTAACGTAGTACGCGTAGTCTATGTTCTTACTGCTCGGGTAGGCATCAATATAGCTCTCCGCAAGAGAAGCAGCTTCAGCGTAGTTTCCAAGCTCATAGTGCGACACTGCAGCAACCAAACTGCCGTCTATCGCCATCTGCGAAAATGGGTACAGAGCCTCTATTTTGTCAAAAATCGCCACAGCCTTTTTGTGCTGTCCACTATGAAACAGCCTGAGACCATCCTCGTAAAGCTTATGCACCCCCTCTTCGGTGAGAGGTGCAGCAGCAACAGGGGGCGTAATACAAAAAACGAGTAGAGCAACTAGGACAGCGTTCAAAAAACCAGTACGAGCCACAGAACCACACCAAACAACAAACGTCAGGGGGCATTAAACCACGCGGCCGAATCCGTAGCAAGTCTTTTGTCCTACAGGATTCCGGAAGGGTATTCTTCCAGTTTGTCATACCCGCGCAAAACCCTATTGACAAACTGATGATTTGTGTTAGCGTGGCGGTGGCGTTTCGTGGTCTTTATAGTCTCTTGTAGGGGGCGGGATGAATGTTCTGGTTGTCGGCTCCGGGGGTAGGGAGCATGCCCTGTTAGACTGCCTGAGTCGTTCCCCCATGCTGACTCGTCTGTTTGTTGCCCCGGGACGCGAGGCCATGGCGGGCCTGGCCACGTTGGTGGATGTGGACGTGAGCAATTTTATCGAGGTTGCGCAGGTCTGCAAGAGAGAGAAGATAGATCTGGTCGTCGTTGGTCCCGAGTTGCCGCTGATTAGCGGGCTGTCCGATGCGCTCACTGACGAGGGCATTTTCGTATTCGGCCCATCCAGGGCCGCCTCCAGGCTCGAGGCTTCCAAAGGGTTCACCAAAGAGCTGTGTACTCGCTACAACATCCCCACTGCAAAGCACGGGTATTTTATGGACATTGGCTCCGCTAGGCAGTTCGTCAAGAGGAGCAAGCTGCCGTTGGTGGTGAAGGCTGATGGGCCGGCCCAGGGGAAGGGCGTTATAATATGCCATACCCTGGAGGAGACGTATGATGCGTTGGACGCCATGCTAGTGCAGGGCAAGTTCGGCAAAGCCGGCGAGGCGGTTGTGGTGGAGGAATTCCTAGACGGCAAGGAGATTAGCTTCCTTACCTTGATAGACGGCACCAACCCGGTAGTGCTCGGGGCGGTGCAGGATTACAAGCCGGTATATGATGGGAACAAAGGGCCAAATACTGGGGGCATGGGGGCATATTCGACCCCGGGCATTATAACTGAGGAGATGGAGCACCTGATAGTGCAAAGGATAATATATCCGACTATCAAGGCTATGTTTAACATGGGAATACAGTTCAGGGGGCTGCTGTTTGCTGGCATTATGATCAAGAAGAACGAGCCCAAGCTTTTGGAATATAACGTTAGGTTCGGAGATCCTGAAACACAAGCCATGTTGCCCAGGCTGGATTCAGATTTGCTGAGGCTCATGTCCTTAGCAGCAAAGGGCAGGCTTGGTAGCGAGGTGGTGTCTCTGAATCGCAAGTCGGTCGTCTGCGTAGTGGTGGCCAGTAAGGGTTACCCCGGGCCTTACGAATCCGGTTCCGTGATAGGCGGGCTGGACGAGGTCGCAAGGTCTTCTAGTGTCAAGGTCTTTCACGCGGGTACGAAGCGGGTTGGGAACAACTGGGTTTCCGCCGGTGGTAGGGTTTTGAATATAGTGGCCGAGGCGGATGACTTGGCCACCGCTAAGCACCAGGCCTACGCGGCTCTAGATTTGTTAGACTGGCCTGGCGGCATGTATAGGTATGATATAGGCGCCTGCGAGTAGTTCGCGCTGGGCCAGCACTTTAGTTGTCTCCTTGACAGCACACCTGGCCTTTGGTAGATTGCAGAATACGTTTCTGGTAGGTTCGATGCTTTCATTTCCTAGTGCCTTGTTTGCCGCTACGGCCGCGACCCCGGCGCCTGCTGCTGGGCTAGGGGCCTCTATTGCTGGGTTTGCCCCGTTGGTTCTCATCTTCCTGATTTTCTACTTCCTGGTCATAAGGCCCCAACAGAAAAAGCTCAGGGAGCATAACAAGTTGTTAGACAGTATCAAAAAGGGAGACAAGGTCATCGCGTCAGGCGGGCTCTTTGGTACGGTAACTAAGGTTGATGCAAGTAACGGGCACCTGCACATAGAGATTGCAACAGGTGTGGAGGTTAGGGTGCTGAAGTCGTCCGTGTCGGAGGTACTCAATAGAGACGGGAGCAGTAAGGGAGCCTATGTAGGCAAATCCCAATCGACTGCAAAAAGCCTGTACTAGCGTAGTTCCCTGCGTCCCTTTGCCCCGAACAACGGATTGGTGAGTGGCCTTGCTTATCCCTATTCTCAATTGGGTGTCCTTATGTGTGGTGTGTTAGGAGTCGTTAGCAGCTGCCAGGCAGTTCCCTTGTTGCTGTGCGGCCTGCGCCAGCTTGAGTATAGGGGGTATGACTCATGCGGAATCGCGGTTTTGGACCGCGGCGGCATTCAGGTTAGGCGTTCGTGCGGCAAGGTTGCCAGGTTGAGCGAGCTTGTGTCCTCAGGGGAAGGTGCGCTGCAGGGGAATGTTGGTATAGCGCATACGAGGTGGGCTACGCATGGGGTTCCAAAAATTGAAAATGCGCACCCCATATGCGTGGGCAAGGTGGCGGTCGTCCACAACGGAATTGTTGAGAACTATCCGTCAATTAGAGAGCGTCTTGAGGCCAATGGCAGCAGATTCTGCACGGATACAGACACAGAGGTTATACCCCACCTGGTCGGGTCACTGCTGCAAGCTGGATTGCCCCCAAGATATGCGGTGCGGAAAGCGCTGGAAGAGATAGAAGGCAGTTTTGCAGTCATATTTATGTTGGCGGGGCACAGTAGCTTGCTGGCAACCTGCAGAATGTTACCCTTAGTCGTTGGCTGCGGCACCGACGCCAACCTGGTATCTTCAGACGAATATGTCTTGAGCAAGTATGCACAGAGAATTTGTTATCTGCAAGACAATCACATAGCCGAAATTTCGCTCAATGACGTTAGGATATATAACGAGAGTGATGAGGCGCTCAACTACGAAACAATACTCATCAGCGCACCCAGCACAAGCACCGACAAGGCACCGTATGAACATTTCATGCTAAAGGAGATCCACGAACAACCCAAGGTCATACGTGATACGATTGACCAGTTTATCAGCTATGGCAGCGTCGAGTTCGCATGTAATGCAGACTTATTCAAATCCTTAACCCACCTGACAATAGTAGGAAGCGGATCATCCTATATGGCCGGCCTAATCGCAAAATATTGGTTGGAAAGCATAGCGAACATCAGAGTGCTGTTAAGTATAGCATCGGAGTTTCGCTACCATCGGATGCAGATATCAGAAAACGACGTGTTCTTGTTCATATCTCAATCCGGAGAAACTGCTGATACCCTGGCGGCTTTGCGCCACGCACGAAGGCAACATAGCACGGTTATTAGCTTGACTAACGTCCCGCGAAACAGCATGGAGAGTATATCAGATATTGCCCTAAAGATCCTCGCAGGACCGGAAGTTGGTGTCGCATCAACCAAAACTTTTTCTGCACAATTGGCTGTGCTAGCGTGCTTTTCTCTGTGGCTTGCAAAAGTCAGGTGTGTCATAGCACAAAGCACATACGAGCAGTTGTTGGAAGCACTGCAATGTGTGGCGCAACACGCGTCAGAGGCTCTCGGAACCTCAATAGAGTCTGTAGCCAACCTAATATTGCACTACAATCGTGTAATAATAATGGGTAGAGGCACCTGCTACGGAGTTGCGCTGGAGGCTGCGCTAAAAATTAGGGAGCTGTCCTACATTCACACCATAGGTATCGCGTCTGGAGAGCTGAAGCATGGTTCAATAGCACTTGTGGATGAATCTCTTCCCGTCATAGCCATTGCACCATATAACGAGACGTTCACCAAAAACCTGGTGAGCATACAGGAAGTATCTGCAAGAAAGGGTATAGTCGTGGCCTTTACGGACAGAAAGGGGGCACAAAAACTGAAACATCTGTGCAGGGCAGTGGTAGAGCTGCCTGAGACGAATGCTTTCTCCCTGCCTATAGTATATACGATAGCTGCACAGCTCCTCGCGTACAGCATTGCCGTCAAGAAGGGGTTGGATGCTGATCAACCCCGCAATCTGGCAAAGTCAGTCACCGTGGAGTAGAAACTCAGCCCATACCGGATTTTAATCAGCACATCACAACACTTTTGGTCTGCCCGCCCACATGACGAGTGCGGCATAGCATGCATTCCGGCGCTTTAGCGTGGCGGCTTCAAGTAGCTCTTGGACAAAAATGCATCACCCGGGCACCGGATGTTGCGCAACAGCGACAGTATCTTGCCGCAACAGTCACACGTAAGTAATCAAGCCATGTTGAGGAAGAACAACATATGGCAGGTAAGGGTGGCAAGCACGCCAAATCCCGAAGCACGAGGGGAGCGGTTGTTGCGCCATAACCACTCCAACTAAGCACGAAAACACCGATAGTATTGAAAATCAAGCGTCTGACACCTACGCGCCAGCGCAACTATATTCTCATAGGCATTATTATGTGCATGGAGCCGCCGGGTTCCTTGTCCTGAATCAGCACGGCAGTGTTACCATCCTGAAATACGACCTCACAGGCCCCCTTCATGCAACCCAGCACCTCAATAAGATACCTGGCATTGAGCCCAATAGTGACTTCATCACCTTTGTAATCTACCTCAAGCTCCTCCCTGGCATCACCCTGATCGGACGATGCGGAGCTGAGAGTCAGCCGACCGGAGGCGAATGACAGCTTAATGGCCTTCACCTTATCAAAAACTACCACAGAAACCCGATCCACAGCGCTAAGAAGAGAGCACGCATCCATAGATACGCTCGCACCCCTCTCTTGCGGAATTATAGATAAGTAGTCCGGAAATACCCCGTCAACCACTTTGGAAACCATGAAATATCCCTTGTACCTGAAGCATATCTTGCGCTGTGAAATGCTTACAGACACAACTTGTGACGCATCCCCACCGCCACCTATTATTTTCAAAAGCTCATTTACTGTCTTCCTAGGTACAATCACGCCGATATCAGGCTGCAGGCCTTCCGGCCTATTCACCTTCGCAAGCGACAAGCGGTGCCCATCGGTCGCCACACAGCACAACATATCCTCCGCAACATGCATGTAGACACCCCTGAGGTTATACCTACTCTCCTCAACGGACATGGAGAATTTTGTCTTGTTGAGCAACTCGGCAATATGGGAAACCTGCATGTCAAAACCGCAGTCAACCTCGCCGCCCTCGATTGCGGGGAACTTCTCCGGCGCCACAACATGGAGAAAGAACTTGGCATTTCCGCATTCAACGAGCAGCCGCCCATCGCTCATCTTGAAGCCAACCGCGCAATCACCCGAAAGCTTCCTGACAATGTCATACAACAACTGAGCGGATGCGACTACGACTCCCTTATGAACAACGCTGGCATTAACGCACGCTTCTATTGAAATATCAAGGTCCGTCGAAGACAGTTCAACAACACCATCTTTGGCTTCCACCCTGACGCATGACAACACAGCTATGCTGTTGCGCCTCTCTATCACGCTGCTGACGTAGGCCAGGGACTGCAGCAAATCCTCCCTACTTATACTGCATTCCAACCCACCACCCACTTCGATATCCATAAGCACCATACAGAGTTGAGGATTCTAAACGCAACCAGCCCTCATGTCAACAACCCGTGACTTCCCCCAGTTAGGGTGCAACAGCGATAGCACCCCCCCTATTACATTATACACAACAGTATAACAGAGGCCGCTGTGCCGCCGCATGCACTGGAATTACCTCATCACTTAGAAACCTGGATCGCAGCACGCAGAGAAGGCGTAATCGTGGCAAATCTCGTACTGCAAAGTCATGTTTGGTGGCTAAAGATGTCTACCCCATCCCAACCCAATAAATCCAGCTCTGCCCTCGCAGGAATAAACTTGAAACAAGACTCGGCTAGATCTTGCTTGTCTTCGCGCTCAAGCATCATATCGAGCTTTTTCTTGATATCATGTAGATATATGACGTCGGCCGCCGCGTAACTCAGTTGCTCAGAAGTGAGTACCTCCCTACCCCAATCGGAGGATTGCTGCGCCTTGTTGATTTTCACTCCCAGAAGTTCGTAACACAGATCCTTAAGCCCGTGATGGTTCGTGTAAGTCCTTACCAGTCTCGACGCGATTTTAGTGCAGTAACAAGGTGTTGCCCACATCCCGAAACAGTGGCGTATTGCAGCAACATCAAACCGGGCAAAATGGAATATCTTCATAATATCAGGATTGGAGACGATACGCCGCAGATTAGGTGCGCTATAGTCACCAGAAAACTTGACGAGATGCGCGTCCCCGTCACCAGAAGACAGCTGCACCAAGCACACCCTATCACGCCTACAAACAAGACCCATGGTCTCAGTATCTACAGCAACAACGTTACCCAGATCAAGACCGTCCGGTAAGTCATTGTTATGCACGAATACAGCCACGCACCACCCCGCTTTGACTAACAGGGCCTCACTCTAACACACACTCCGAAAAAAACAATCCCCCTTAGGCCTCTTCGGCATAATTCCTGCGCTCTTCCGCCTTGTTTCCTGCGCCACCGCGCTCACCCTCAGTCGGCCACTTGTTATATCCAGGCCTTGCACCTTTTCCGCCACTGCCGCCACTCTTGGCGTCATCACCGCTGGATTTACTAACGCTGCCGCCAGAGCTCTTACTGCCACTTTCTTCATCATCACTTGCGCACTCTTTGAGCACGTAACCCCTACCCCATACGGTCTCTATGTAATTTTTGCCACCGTTCGCCACCTTAAGCTTTTTACGCAGCTTACACATAAAGACGTCTATAATCTTGTCGTCGGACGGCTCGTCCAACTCCCTATACAGGTGGGACAGGAACATTTCCTTTGTAAGCACAGTGCCAAGACGGGAAGATAGCAGCTCAATCATCCCATACTCCTTCTTGGTGAGGTGGATAATCTCGCCATTGCACTCGACACACTTGTGATCCAGGTTTATGGAGATGTTACCCACACGCACTATGGATTCCGGATGACCCCTGGTTCTCCGCACTATGGCCTTGATCCTGGCAAGCAGCTCGCTCTTGTGGAAAGGCTTCGTGATGTAATCGTCGGCCCCGTAGTAGAGGCCCTTAACTTTGTGAGCCACGGAGGAGATGCAGGACAGTATCAGAACAGGGACCTTTATTCCAGATTCCCTAAGCTTCACCAATATGTCATAGCCATCCACCTTGCCAGGAAAGTGAATGTCCAGTATCACGACATCGTAGTCGTCATTCTTGGGAATTATGCTACCGTAACAGTCCTGAGCGGAGGCCATGGTCTCACAAAAATGCCCTTCTGAAGACAGAGAAGCCTCCACTGCCCTGGCACAAGCAACATCATCTTCTATCAACAGTATACGCATACCCACACCTCAAAAACCCAACGAACCCCGGGCATAACAGAAGAAACCTAGATTCCCTCACCCACCAAAGATTAACACATATACTACTATGCGAATCAAGCATAACTGCAAGAAATGTATAACATATTTCCAATGTGTTGCATATACAACACAGTAATCTCCGCAGCATGCCAACCAGGGCGACCCCGTTATAAGCCGCGCAGCCGGCTTTTCCAACCCGCAACACAAAGAGCGCCGAGCATCCAGTACACGCGTTAACACATTATTAATACAGAGCACAAAAGCTCCGTGCATAGTCACCATAAAGCCCTGGCGTACCATACCACCCGCCCCAGAACTTTAATATCTTCAACCGGGCACTCATAGGATGAATACTTCTTGTTATCACACACCACATGCAACATTATGTGCTGGCTGTCCCGAACATACTCTAACCTGCGTATCAGGATCCCCATAGAGTCCCGTATGGCAAACACCCCGGCGGGATGGGCAATTCTATCGGATACATCCACCAACACAACATCTTGCCCTACGAGTGTCGGGGACATGCTATCCCCCTTAACATCATAGAAGCGCAAATTCTCCACATTGAAGGGAAGCTTCGTGTGCGCAGGCATGTAAAACCTAGAACACCGCGTATGGTTATGCTTTTCCTCCTCATCCTCGGATTCCGCAAGGTAGTAAACAGGCAGCATCCCACCGGAGGCTACGTCATACAAACCGTCATCACTGCCGACCAGGTAGGCCAGCGGGACCTGGAGCACCTCAGCAATTGCCATAAGCTTTTTCGAAGTGGGATTACTAGACTTCCCACTCAGTATATCATACACAAAGGACTTCCCCACGGACGCCCTGTCGGCCAACTCACGGGCATTTATCCCGATCTTATCCATCTGGGATCTTATCCTAGCTACTATCGTGCTACAACTACCCTGCTTCTCCATAAATTCGCCTTATGGTTAACATAAATACAGCTTGTACAATTTTCACTACATAAACTCAAGCATTAATGTCACTAATCACGATACAAAATTATGACTTCACAACAATAAGTTAATAAATTCACTGGTATAGCATAATATAACCCTCTAAACTAATACGTGTGGGAATGTAAATAGGCTAATTCGGATGCAAAGAACGTGGAAATCCGAATGGGACCCGCTCTACTGCACCACAACTCCGCATAAATTCAATCTTCGAAGACGCCGTGTGACAAACGCCAACTCCCGTTTCAACACGTGCAACGCAGCCGGACAACACGTGCACGCACAATCACTGTGCATCACCGCGGGTGACAGTTCTACTCAGACCTCAGTATTACCAGGAATCCACCGCTGCACATTGCACCAATCAAGCTTCGGTGAGGCTTTCGTTATACATGGTAAACTGCACAGCAAACCCACACACCGGTACGTGCGACCCTGGCATCTGTGCTACAGTGCACCACCACACTGGTGTACGGCAATCAGCAAGCTCAGCTGGTAGCGGAATGAGAGGATATCGATGCACGTATGAGGCTCCTCGCAAATTCTGCGTCTCTCCACGCACCAACAGAAACGAATTTGTCCTTTTCGAGTTTTTTGTAGAAAGAGAAAAAGTGTGACACGGAATCTAAGAATGATTGCGGCAGATCGGAATAGTTGTTTATTCCGTCATAGTAAGGGTCAACCTTGTGCACCGGTACTGCTACAACCTTAACATCCTCACCTGACTCATCGCTCATCATAAGAGCGCCTACAGGCCTTGAGGAAATGACAGCACCAGTTATGACCGGAAATCTGGTAAGCACCAAAACGTCAACAGGGTCACCATCGCCGGCGATAGTCTCAGGGACAAACCCGTAATTGCAGGGATAGTACATGGCTGTAGGTAAGAATCTATCCACGCAGAACACCCCACAATCTTTATCAAGCTCGTATTTGACAGGGTGTGAATCTTTGCTGATTTCAACAACAACGTTGACCTCGTCCGGGGCGTTTTTCCCGCTACCAATCGCACTCAAGTTCACAACCCACCTCACACAACCATACGCAGACAGGCAGCAGCAACCGGCGGCTGGGCCGCCCCTGGCTGGAAAAACCCTCCACCGAAACCAAACAGGCCACACGCTGCCAGTTACGCACATTGCGGCAATGTTACCACACCCGCAAGAGAAATAAAGAGGAAAAGCAGCCCCAAAACCGGCTGCGCGCACGGTGGGCTCTCTAACCATCAAACTCCGGGCAACCGCCACACCGCCGCTAAGTAGCGCAACAGCACTGGGTGAAACACCCATGCACCGAGCACATCCGCAACGAACCCCTCACTTTCAAGCTTAGAGAACCCACAGCACACGCGGCACCACCTGGCACCGCCAAAACCACACCCACAGGGCAAGTACCACCCCTAGGCGCTGGGACCAACCATTACCTCTTAGAAAACTGGCACTTTTTCCTAGCTTTGTGTTGACCATACTTCTTGCGCTCCACAACTCTGGAGTCCCTGGTTAGGAAACCAGATTGCCTTAGAACGGGATGCAGCGCGGGGTTCATGCATTTTAACGCTTTGCTGATACCGTGAGCCAGGGCCCCAGCCTGGCCAGAGATACCTCCCCCAAACACCACAGCCTTTACGTCATAGCAGCCGACAGAAGAAGAAACCCCAAACGGAGCGTGAACCCTGCGGCACAGGGACTCCCTCTTGAAGTACTTAGCGCACTCAACACCGTTCACGGTGACTACACCGCTCCCCACCTTCAGCCACACCTTGGCAACAGCAGTCTTCCTGCTACCAGTGCCGTAAGAGCGACCAAACTTATCTATCTTGGCAACAGATTTGCCCGTACTGGCAGCTCCCTCATCCTCTGTCATGCTTTCCCCTTACATTCTTAACGTTCACCGCACCGAAGTCCAGCGGCACGGGCTTCTGAGCATCGTGCCCATGAACCGGGCCTGCGTACACTTTGAGATTTTTAAAGCGCCGCCTCGCCAACGGGCCATCGCCCAGCATCCTCCACACGGCCATTTCCACTATTCTCTCGGGACGACCAGCGCGCTCGATATCCATGGGAGTGCAGCTCTTCAGGCCACCAGGGTACCCAGTGTGCCTGTAATAGATCTTGTTCTTACGCTTACTGCCGGTAAACCTGACGCTACCAGCGTTTATGACAATCACGTTGTCTCCACAGTCCATGTGAGGCGTGTACTCAGGCTTGTTCTTACCGCGCAGCACACCAGCAACAAACGCCGCCAGCCTACCGACCACGGCCCCGTCAGCATCAATAAGCACCCAACGCTTGTCCACTTGGCCAGCCTTCAGAGAGAAAGTCCTAGCACCTAATACACCCATGGTAAAATCACAAAAACCTAAACGCACCACCGCCACTCTACCGCCATATCCCACGCTTGTCAATTTCAAACTGAGCCCTGCGACCAAGAACAGGCACAAGGCGAGCAGCATAAGTTGTGCGACCACGCAGCGCGCTCTCTACCCAATACGCGGAGTGATTAAGATGTTGCGCAGGCGGCGATTTTACATAACTATAGCACGGTGAAACAAACAGTAGTTGGTGGTTGCTTATGCGCATGGGATTTCTATTGCTTCCGTCTGCCCTTTTGGTTGCCCTCTCTTCCGGGGCCTACGGGACTTCGCTTGACGAGGCGTTGAAAAAGACGCTGGAAAACAATTATGCCATCAAGGCGGGCGTCTATAGGAGCCTGGCTACCAAAAGAGAGATAGCCAGTGCAGTTGTCAGGGGGTTCCTGCCCAGAGTGACCTATGACTTTGTCGTACAGAAGGACGGTAGGCATGCATCGCAGAGTATGTCTACTTTAACCCTCACACAACCAATGTTTGATGGCGCTGCGACGCTTGCTCTTGACAAGGCAAGACATCTGCACAATGCACAGGATGTAGGGCTGGCTCTAGAGAAACAAAAAACCCTTCTGAGCGCAATAAAGACTTACATGGGGGTGCTAACCGCATATGAAGTACACAAACTGAACGAGAATAATGTAAAGGTGTTCGAGCAACACATGCTTGCAGCAGAAAAACGTTTTTCAGTGGGAGAGATTACAAAAACTGAGTTGGCTCAAGCAAGGGCGAGGTTTTCCGCTGCAAAATCTGACGCCATGAGTGCGGCAGGCAAGCTAAAAGCCATGGAGGCAAGTTACACGCGCATAGTGGGAGAAAAACCAGTAGACCTAAGATATCCCAAGCACAGGCTCCAGATTCCCGAATCACTGCAGGAAGCCATAGAAGCCTCGAAGTCGGGTAATCTCGCTCTCACGCTGTCGAGGTACCTATATCAAGCATCAAAGCGCGATGTGGCCATAGCAACAGCTAAGAAGCTGCTTCCGTCGTTGAGCGTATCTGCGTCCGAGCTATTCCCGGGTATGAGCGTGGAAAAGGCATCACAGCGATTAGAGGTGCGGCTGCGGCTTGCGCTTTTTGAGCAAGGGACGGGGTTTATGGATATTGACCGGGCACACAAAATTCGGCAACACAAGCTGTATTCTTTGCGCGAGGAGATGCGGGAAATTGAGGAGTCAATCGTACTGGCTTGGGAAAACCTGGCGACGTCTAGGTCTGTATTGAAGTCCGCACGTGATTCTGCCAGATTCACAGAAACAGCGCTGGAAGCAATAAAGCAGGAGGCAAAACTGAACTTAAAAACAACTTTGGATGTACTAGATGTTGAACAGGAGCTGCTCAAAGCAAGAGTGAACACGATAAACGCGCACAGCGAGTTGATTGTGAGTCAGTACAATTTGCTTGCCTTAATTGGGCAATTTAATATTAATTAGGTCACGTACCTTTAGGATGTGCTTGTTATGAGTGGTCCCAGCAGTCTCCAGTCCATACGTGATGTTGTTGCAAGTATAAGGAGGGTTATTCTTAGCGATTCCCAGGCGCATGATGACGTGATGTACCTAGAAAACCCAGAAAATCTGGATGTGGTGCATTGCAAGAAAGAAGCCCCCAGTGTGTCTGGCAGCGTCGGTGTTACGCAGAGCGTGGGTAGGGTGCGCCACTCTAAGAATTTCTGTTCGGTGGAAAGGGAGGTCCAACAACGCCAGATAAGTTGCTCCATGGAGCTTACCGAGAGCTCGTCCTTGGCCTCTTTCGCAGGTGGCGCAGCTCCTGACGTTGCTGTGGATGAGGACACCTTGCTCTCCCGGGAAAACATAGAGGCAGCTACCAAGGAGATAAAAAAGCTGGTAGATGCCGCCATGGTTACTGAGGGTCATGCAGCCGCTGGTCCCGTGGAAGACGGCAACAGCGGGGGTCTCACCGTAGAAGAGCTTGCACTCAGTGCGCTGAGGCCTCAGCTTTCTGATTGGCTGAACAAAAACCTACCAGGATTGGTTAGGGAAATCGTGGAGAGGGAGATCGGCAAGTTGATCAAGCGGCAGTAGGGGGTTTGTGCGGTTGGGGCACAAGAGGCCGGGCTTGCCCTTTTACCAAATTGCCAGCAGGCGCGGCCCTGGTTGGCGTACGAATCTCCGCACTGGTGTGTGCGCCGCTCCTCTTGCTGGCCGTCCGTGAGGGGCTATGTTGCAACGCTCTCGCCAACGCTCGTTAGCATATTTCTTGTAATGTTGTCATACGCATTTAGTAAGTCTTTGCTACTCACGGTTGGGTTCCTGCTTTCTGAGGTTTTGCAAATCTCGGGGTCAATTCTTACATCACCAAGAAACGGTGCCCCAGTCAGCTTGGCTATATCTTGCGCTCCCCCCATGCCAAACACGTAGGTCTTGCAGCCAGATACATCATCAAAAAAGTAGCTCATGTTTTCCACGACCCCCAATAGTTTAATGTTCAGATTCGCAAGCATGTTACAGGTCTTCATGACCTGCAATGCCGACAGCCTCTGAGGGGTGGAGACCACCACTGCTCCGGTCGTAGCGAACTTTGCAAGGCTGATATGCACATCACCAGTACCCGGCGGGGTATCAACTATCATGTAGTCTATCTCACCCCAGTTCGTGCCCATCATAAGCTTGTCTATTGCCTTAGTAAGCATGGGACCGCGCCATACTATCGCCTTGTTTTTGTCCTCCACAAGGTTCCCAATCGAAATGCTTTTCAACCCAAAACTTTTCAGGGGCATTATCATGCCATCGTGGTCGATTCCCGCCAGGGCATCAGCCCCAAGTAGGTGCGGAATTGAGGGACCATAAATGTCTGCGTCCACCAGCGCAACCCTGTACCCACACCGTACCAGAGACAGAGCAATCTGAGTCGCTATAGTAGACTTTCCTACACCTCCCTTACCGGAAACAACTAACACCGTGTTGCTTACTCCCTTGATCTTAACCTTGGGCACATTAGACGCGCCTCTGCGCACCAGCGCAACCGTTACACTTGATACGCCAGCGATACCGTTCTGGATTTCGCGTATACACTTTGCTTTGAAGTGCTGTTCCCACGATTTAGTAACCCGTTCGGGCATATCCAATATTACGCCCACATTGCTTCCGTTCAGGGTGACAGAGAATTTACCGACGTCAGCCACGCTGTTACCTGTTTCCGGATCCGTAATCTTCTCCAGAATTTTTCTAACATCTTGTTCAGTGAACATTGCAACTTCGCATAGCAGGGTGAAGGGTTATGGTACCACGTATGGTAAAACATGTTTACTTTTGTGATGCACCTAATTATCATGCGCTCGTTAATTGCGACGTTTGGTTAGTATGGTAATAGTACCCGGCAGCACTGCTACGGCCCTTGCTGCAAGCCTGTCGAGTGTCACGGGGTTCCCCGTGGTTACTCCTTGCATTTCTAGGTTCGCAGACGGAGAAATAAGCGTTGAGTTTCCAAATAGCGCTTCGGTGGCACCGTACAAGAATGTGGTGCTTTTGCAGTCTTTGTGCAAACCTGCAAATGATAGTTTGATGGAGCTGTTGTTGTTGTCAGACGTCGTGCGGCGGGTATGTGCACCAGACAGGGTAACTGCCGTGGTGCCTTACATGTGCTATTCTCGGCAGGACAGAGCAACATCTCGTGTGTCGGGTGGGCATGGCATGGTGACGTCAGCGCTCAGCTCCAAGGTTATCGCAAAGTTGCTCGGAACATCTGGAATAGATCATCTGATCACCGTAGATCTGCATTCCAGCCAGGCAGTTGGGTTTTTCGAAATGCCGTTCACCAATTTGCCCGCGTCAGGGTTGTTCGTTGAGGAGATTGGGGACAGCCACATATTGGAAAAGCTTGTAGTCGTAGCACCTGATTGTGGGTCTCTGCCCAGAGTGAGGGAGTTCGTTCGTGCGCTGTCAGAGGGGCACAAAGTCAACTCCGTGCAGGTAGCAGTCATTGACAAGTACCGCGAAAGTCCTGGAGTGTCCGAAGTCGTGCATGTAGTTGGCAGCGTAAAGGACAGGCACTGCCTCATTTTGGATGACATAGTAGACTCGGGAGGCACACTTTGTAACGCAGCCGCAGCCCTGAAAACAAGAGGCGCTATGAGTGTGCATGCGCGCATAACTCACGGTGTGTTCTCTGGAAGCGCGATTAACGCCATAGAAGCGTCGGAACTGGACTCTTTGGTGGTGACAGACACTATTAGCAGCGGAGCATCCTTCTCTGAAGGCAAAATAAAGGTCCTGTCAGTAAGCAGGCTTCTGGGGAACTGTGTACTATCGCACTGCATGGGGCACAGGGCGTGAAGAAATCCTCAGACAGAGCAGCTGTATGTGTAGGGCGCGAAGAGCTCGCTAGAACGGCCAGGTTGGTGAGGCTCAGGATATCAGAGCACGAGATTGACCGGTATTGTGAAGAGCTCGGCAGCGTCGTGGCGTGGTTTAACATGCTGTCTGAAGTTGATACAACAGGCGTAGATCCCGTACTACATGGGGGGGCACCTGGCCCGTTACAGACGCGCCACGACACCGTAGATGATGGAGGGATGAGAGACCAAGTGCTTGCCTGCTCTGAAGTGGGTACAGAGGCTGGGTGCTTTTTTGTGAAAAAGGTCATAGAGTAGGAGGACACGGCGCAAACTCCCGCTCCCACCCGCGCGGATTCACGCGTTACTGCCGATACTTTCTCCCACCATCCCTTTCAGGACGTAGTGCAGTACACCCCCGGAAGCGAGATACTCTTCCTCGATTGCAGTGTTTATTGCGCACAGTAAGGAAATTTCCCGCTCGGAACCGTCTGCATCACGAATCTTACACGTAATCTCCTCACCAATGCCTACATTGCCGCTTAGTGCGATTACTTCATTGCCAGAAAACACATTGTCACTGGCCCGTTTAAAGACCAGTGGCAATACCCCCATACCCACCAAGTTGGATCGGTGTATACGCTCAAAATCTTCCGCTATCACCACCCTTACCCCAAGCAGCAGAGTACCCTTCGCCGCCCAGTCTCTACTAGAACCTGCACCATATCCCTGCTTTGCAATAATTACCAGTGGCACACTGTCTTTTCTGTAGAGCATAGCGGCCTCAAATACCGTCATAATCCTTTCTGTTGGAATGTGCCTGGTGAACCCACCTTCCACTTCACCGAGCATCTCATTCTTTATTCTGATGTTGGAAAAAGTGCCGCGCAACATCACGTGATGATTGCCCCTTCTTGCACCGTACGAATTGAAATCTCGCTCTCGGACACCACTGCACATGAGAAACTCACCTGCCGGACTGTTCGCCGGAATATTGCCTGCAGGAGAAATGTGGTCAGTAGTTATGCTATTGCCAAGCAGCATCAGTATCCTGGCTCCGCTCATGCTGAGCCTCCTGCCGACCATATCACTGTTGGCTCCGCTCCTGAAGTAGGGGGGGCTCTGCACGTACGTGCTCCCAGGTTCCCAGTTATATGTTGTCTCACTTTTAGATTCAACACTCCTCCAAATCTCATCGCCACTGAAGACGTCCTTGTATTTCTCCTCGAACACTTCCCTGGATACAAACTTCGCGATTACCTCTTCGATCTCACGGCTTGAAGGCCACAAATCGCGTAAGAAAACGTTGTTGCCGTTGGAATCCTGGCACACTGGATCGCAGGTTATATCTAGGAGTACTGTACCTGCCAACGCGTAGACCACAACAAGGGGCGGCGAGGCGAGAAAATTAGCCTTGACGCAGGGGTGTATTCTCCCCTCGAAATTCCGATTGCCAGATAATACCGATGCTACCAGCAGGTCTCGCTCTTTGATTGCGCTTTCGATCTCCTGCGCAAGCGGGCCAGAATTCCCAATACATGTGGCACATCCGTACCCAGCAACATTAAACCCCATGTCATCCAGGCACTCCTGCAGCCCAGAAGCTTGCAAGTACGCCTCGGCAACCCTAGAACCGGGAGTGAGTGAAGTCTTAACCCATGGTTTTGGCCTTATGCCAAGTTGCTTAGCTTTGCGCGCAACAAGCCCTGCCGCAACCATAACATGCGGGTTTGAGGTATTGGTGCAGCTGGTAATCGCCGCAATAACTACATCTCCATTTTTTACAGCGGAACCGTGTTCGGTCTTATTGTGTGCGCACTCCGGCAGGGTATGCGGAACTTGAGACAGTAAAACCCTTTCCTGTGGCATTTTGGGCCCTGCAACTACGGGCCGTACATCCGCCAAATCCACAGAAAGCTTATCCGAATAGGCCACTTCGCTGCCGCCTTCGTACCACAGACCTTGTGCACGCATGTACGTCTCGACTATGTCTATGTCTTCTTTTGAGCGCCCAGTGATATCCAGATAGTCTAGCGTGCCTTGATCAAACGGAAAGAACCCACAAGTTGCACCGTATTCCGGCGCCATATTTGCAACAGTGGCTCGGTCAAACACAGATAAATTCTTGAGTCCATCTCCATAAAACTCAACAAATTTCCCCACCACGCACTTCTTTCTGAGAATGTTAGTGATTGTCAGCACAGTATCTGTCGCGGTAACACCCTCACGCAACTTGCCGTGCAGTTCCAGCCCCAACACTTCGGGAACCTTCATGGATATTGGCTGCCCGAGCATTGCGGCTTCAGCCTCTATGCCCCCAACGCCCCATCCCAGCACCGCAATCCCGTTTATCATTGTAGTATGGCTATCAGTCCCAATAACTGTGTCCGGGCACAGCACTCCACCACGGTTCCACACAATCTTGGCCAAATATTCGAGATTGACCTGGTGACATATCCCGGTACACGGCGGCACTATACGGAAGTTACTAAATGCGGATTGTCCCCACTTGAGGAACTTATAGCGCTCCAAATTTCGCGACATCTCCAGTTCGACGTTTTTTGCCAACGCATCCTGCGTGCCGTAGAAATCAACCTGTACAGAATGGTCTATTACCAGGTCTACAGGAACTTGCGGATTTATTAAGCTTGGGTCCCCCCCTTTTTCTCGCACGTAATCACGCATGGTCGCCAGATCCACAAGCACAGGTATCCCTGTAAAATCTTGCATGATGACCCTAACTGGCATGAAATTTATTTCACACTCCGCACCAGAGTCGATACAGTGCGCCAACTTTTTTAGGTCACCAAGCGTAACATGAACACCGTCTTCGTTACGTAACAGATTTTCCAGTAAAATCTTGAGCGCAAACGGAATTTTGTTTCCATTAAGACCGAGGTCTCGGTAGACAGCATCTAGTGCGTAGTAGTCGTAAGAACCTCCACCTGCACGCAACTGCTTGCGTGCCCGTAGAGAATCCAAGCATGTCATACCCAACCTCCGCACAAGTGACTGAAGCGCCGCTTTCCTCTCGACAGGGTAACAGAAATCCGCCATACTGTCACCCTTTCATCAACAGCAGACCAAAACCATTGGCCTCAGCGATATGCCCATAATTAATATGATAATTAACTTTTTTAACGTTAACATGCGTGTCATCACGGAAGTATCATGTAGAACACTCGCGGATACGCAGTTAGCGTGAAAATGCAGTGAAAACAGGCGCCCACAGACACGAGCTCGCTCCATACAGGGTACAGATGCGTAGCTACTGCAACGAGGCTAGTAGAGCTCAGGCCATGAAGCCGTAAGAATGGGGCGCCGTTTGCGGCTATGCACACG